>DAOTTI010000104.1:0-39143 GCA_034437795.1 Chloroflexota bacterium
GCCGTCCTGTTCAACACCCGGACCGGCGTCCCGCACCTGCAGCTCGCCCGCCTCGTCGCCTGATGCCCAAACCCGCACACCGGGTTAGGTAGGTGCTGGTACGTTCGTGTGGGACAGGACGACCGGGCATCGATGGACAGGGCGGCGCGAACATACCAGCGGATACTAAGCCCCAATTCCTGTGGACATGGCGCGTCCTTTCCGTGCGGCGCTGGCGCCCCCGAGGGGCATGACTGATTACTCACAGCCAGTAAGGAACCGCTCTCCCAGAGGGAGAGGGGTAGGGTGAGGGCTCTGACGACGGCCCATCCCCTCTCCCTTTCAGAGAGGGCGAGGGCTCCACTCGTGGACAATCTGGGCTAAGCCACCGCCAGCGCCGGCTGGCTGGTCAGCTCGTCACGGTACGTGTAGAGCTTCTCGATCGCGCGGGCGATGTCTTCCATGTCGTCGCGTGCGCCGAGCAGCACCGGGTGCGGGATCGTAATCTGCTTCTCGTACGCGAACCGGTCCGCCACGGGGCACTCCGGCGGCCGGTAGTCTGGCGCCGACGGATCGTAGCGCGCGGCAAACGGGAAGCGCTCCTTGCGCACCTGCCAGAAGGGCATGCCGTAGACCGGCGCGCCCCAGCCCCCGGTGGCGCGGATCCCCTCCGCCTGCAGGCCCTTCAGGAACCGGCTGCGCGGGATGCCATCCCACACCTCCGGCTCATAGGCGAAGACGTAGCCGTAGTAGGCCTGGCGGATCACGCGGTCGTCCCGCCTGGCTGGGCGGATACCAGGAAGCTCCGCCAGCCTGCGGTCCAGGTAGCGTCCGTTCTCGTCTCGCGTGCCGACCTCGCGCTCCAGCGCTTCTAGCCCCGCCAGCAGCACTGCGGCCTGAAGCTCAGACAGGCGGAAGTTGTAGCCCAGCACGGCGCGCTGCCCCTCGCGGCGCGCGCGGCCGACGTTGCGATAGGACCAGCAGCGGTCGGCGAACGCCTCATCGCTGGTGGTGACCAGCCCGCCCTCCCCGCAGGTGAGCGCCTTGCTGGCCTGGAACGAAAAACACCCTGCGTCTCCCAGCGCCCCTGCCCCGCGCGCCGTCCCATCCGGTTCGCGCCACAGCGCCCCGTGGGCATGGGCCGCGTCTTCGATCACGACCAGGCCGTAACGCCGCGCCAGATCGCGAATGGCGTCCATGTCCGCCATCGCCCCCGAGAGGTGGACGGGAATGATGGCCCTGGTGCGAGGCGTAACGGCGGCCTCCGCCGCTCTGGGGTCAAGGCAGAAGGTCTGTGGATCAATGTCGGCGAACACCGGCACGCCGTTGGTGACCAGCACGGCGCTGGCGGTGGCGATCCAGGTGACGGCGGGGATGATCACCTCGTCTCCGGCGCCGATGCCGGCGGCCTCCAGCGCGGTCTGGAGCGCCGCCGTCCCGCTGGCGACGCACACGCCGTACCGCGCGCCGGTAAAGGCCGCAAACCGCGCCGCGAATTCGGTCTCCATCGGCCCGTCGCCGGCCCACTTGCCGCTGGCCAGCGTCTGCGCGACCAGTTCCGCCGCCCGCGCGGCCGTCTCCGGCCGCGGCCAGTGCGGCCACGGCTTCGTTCGAACAGGCTCCCCGCCACAGAGTGCCAGCTTTGCCATTGGTCCACCCCTCAGGTCGTTTCCGGGGCCCGGCAGTGCGTGGGGGGCGGCTTCGCCCGCCGCGCAGGCCCCGAGCTTTGAACGTTCCAAACTCACCTAGAGCGTGATCGGCGGCACCCCTACCCGTAGGCCTTCCGCGCGGAAGATCGACTCGATCTGGGCCACTGCCTCGTCCAGCCGGCCCTGGTGGTTGACCACCAGGTAATCGTAGCCGGGAATGCACGCCAACTCTCGCGCTGCCGCGGCCAGCCGGCGCTCCAGGTCCGCTGCGTCCGTGATCCCCCGCTGGCGCAGGCGCTGCTCCAACACCTCCAGGCTAGGCGGGGCCAGAAAGATGAGCACGGTGCTCGGGAACATCAGCTTGACGACGCCCGCCCCCTGCACGTCGATCTTCAGCAGCACGTTCTCCCCTCGCGCCAGCGCCTCCACCACCGGCTGCTTGGGCACGCCATAGAAGTTCTGGGCGTATTCCATGTGCTCCAGGAACTCGCCCCGCGCGCGCATCTCCAGAAACCGCTCGCGGCTGACGAAGTTGTAGTCCACCCCATCCACCTCCACCGGCCGGCGCGGGCGCGTCGTGTAGGTCACGACCAGGGTGAACGGGACCCCCTGCTGGCGCAGGCGCTCGATCACCGTGTCCTTGCCGGTGCCGGAAGGGGCAGAGAGAATGAACAACCGCGGCGGGTACCTGCCCGCCGCCTTCTCGCTCAGCTCCTGGATGGCAGCCTGCCGTACCGCGAACACCGCGCCAATTCTACTAACCTGGGGTCACACCGCTCCGTCTCCTGCGCCCCCCCCGCACGGGCGCGGAGACGCGTCCGTGGCCGCGTACTGGCCGTACTCTTCGGGCCGCCCCCCCGCACGGGCGCGGAGACGCGGGGAGGGCAGCCCTCACCCCCTGGCCCCCTCTCCCGCACGGGGGAGAGGGGAGAAGACCTCACCCCCTTGGGCCGGGGCCGCGCCGGGAGAGGAGGACGGACCTCACCCCCTTGGGCCGGGGCCGCGCCGCACCCCTGCCCCACGCCGCCCCGCTGTGCGGCTTGGCCCCGCCGCCCCCTCTCCGACGCGGAGAGGGGGAACGACGGCCACGGGCCTGGCGCGATGTGGAACCTTTGCGTACGGCCCAGTCGCCATCAACTGCTTGCTACCCACCACTCACTACCCGCCACTGGCCAATGATCGCCCACCACCCACTACTCGCCACTCGCTACTCGCTACACGCCTCCAGCCTGGCGAGCGCTTGCTCCATCCGGCGCAGGACCGTCTGCGGGCCCAGGATCTCCATCGTCTCGAACAGGGGCGGCCCGACGGTGCGCCCAGTGACGGCCACGCGGACGACGCCTGCCCCGATGAGCTGGCCCCGCTCCTTTCCCGTGTGCAGCCCCAGGCGCTCCGCCAGGGCGCGGAAGGCAGTTTCCAGGTGGCGAGCCGTCCAGTCCGACTCGTGGCTGGCCAGGTCGCGAACCACCTCCAGCGACGCGCGGAGCAGCTCCAGCGCCCGCTCCTTGTCCGCCCCCCGTGGGATCAGGAGCTTCGGATCGTACTCCTCGTCGCGGAAGAAGAATGACAGGGCCTGCGGGGCCTCGCTGAGGCGCTTGATCCGCTCCTGCTCCAGGGCCAGGGCGGCTGGGAACCTGGGGTCGCCGGCCACCGGAAGGCCGGCCGCTTCCATGAACGGGCGCACGCGGTCCATCAGCTCCGCGATGCTCATGCGCCGGATATACTGGCCGTTGAGCCAGTCCAGCCGTTCCAGGTCCAGGATCTTGCCCGACGGCCCGATCTTGGCCAGATCCAGGTACTGGACGATCTCGTCAAAGCCAAAGAACTCCCGCCGGATGCTCGGGTCGGGGTTGTTGGGATCAGGCACCAGGACGACCAGATTCCCCAGGTAGTTGACCACTGCCTCCGGGAGATACCCCTGCTCGCGGAACCAGTTCATGTTCGCCCAGGGGTGCTTACGCTTGGAGATCTTGCTGCGGTCCGTGTTCAAGAGCAGGGGGTGGTGCGCGAAGACCGGTATCTCCCAGCCGAAGGCGCGAAAGAGCTGGACGTACAACGGTGTGGTGGAGAGCCACTCCTCGCCCCGAATGACGTGGCTCACGTGCATGAAGTGGTCGTCCACCGGGATGGCGAAGGGGCCCGTCGGGAACCCGTCGGACTTCAAGAGCACGCGGTCGTCCAGCAGCGCGTTCTCGAACGTGAGCTCGCCGCGGATGACGTCCACGAACGACGTCACGCCCTCGCTGGGCATCAGAAACCGGACCACCGGATTGGGCGTGTAGCCCGGCAGGCGCTTGCGCTCGTCCTCCGTCTTGCCCAGGCACAGTCGGTCATACTTTGGCGGCAGCTTCCGCGCCTGCTGCTCGCGCCGCATCGCCTCCAGGCGCTCTGGCGAGCACCAGCAGTAGTAGGCGTGGCCCTGCTTGACCAGGTCCTCCGCCGCCGACTGATAAAGGGGCAGGCGCTCCGACTGCCGGTAGGGACCATACGGCCCGCCCTTGTCCGGCCCCTCATCCCATTTCAGGCCCAGCCAGCGCAGCGATTCGTAGATCAGCTCCTCGGCCTCCGGCACGTAGCGCTTCTGGTCGGTGTCTTCGATGCGGATGATGAACCGGCCGCCCTGCTGGGCCGCGAAGGCGGCGTCGATCAGGGCGGTGAGGGCGTTGCCGATGTGCACGAAGCCCGTGGGCGACGGCGCCAGGCGCACGCGCACCGGCCGGTTCGCAGCGGTGTAGGTGGGCGTCTCCATGGACATCAGATGGCGCGACGAGTGGTCCGGCGCCGGCGGGCCCGGTTCCTAGCCCCGCCGGTCAATGGGAACGTACACGCGGTCGCGCGGGCCGATGTACTCCGCCCGCGGCCGGATGAGCCGGTTATCCGCGTACTGCTCCAAGATATGGGCCGTCCAGCCGGAGATGCGAGAGACGGCGAAGACGGGCGTGAAGAGATCAATGGGGATACCGAGCGCGTAGTAGGTGGAGGCGGAGTAGAAGTCGACGTTGCAATACAGCCCCTTCTCCCGCATCATCACCTCCTCGATCTTGCGGCTCATCTCCCAGAAAGTGAGGTCGCCCCGGCGCTCGGCCAACTGGCGCGAGAGCTTGCGCAGATGCGTCGCGCGCGGGTCTTCGGTCTTGTAGACGGCGTGCCCGAAGCCCATGATCCGCTCGTGGCGCGCCAGCTTGTCCGTGATGTAGGCCTCGACGCGCGAGATGTCGCCAATCTCCAGCAGCATCCGCAGCACGGCCTCATTGGCGCCACCGTGGAGCGGCCCGATCAAGGCCCCGATGGCGCTGGTCACCGCCGAATGGATGTCGGCCAGCGTCGCCGCCGTGACGCGGGCCGCGAAGGTGGAGGCATTCAGCTCGTGGTCGGCGTGGAGAATGAGCGCCACATCGAGCGCCCGCGCGGACACCTCGTCCGGCTCTTGCCCTGTCAGCATGTAGAGCAAGGCCTGCGCGGTGCTCTGGCCGGGCCTGGGGGGCACGACCTCCTCGTCCGAGCGCAGGCGGTGCCAGGTCGCCACCAGCGTCGGCATCTGGGCCGTCAGGCGCAGGGCCTTGTGGTGGCTGGCCTCCAGGCTGTCGTCGTTCTCTTCGACGTCCCAAAGCTGCAGGGCCGAGACCATCGTCCGCAGCACGTCCATAGGGGTGGACCGCTTTGGCAGCCGGCGCATCACGTCCAGCACGCCCTGCGACAACGGCCGGTTGGCCTGGAGCTGCTGCTCCAGCTCCCTCAGCTGGGCGCGGGAGGGCAGGTCACCGTGCCAGAGCAGATACACGACCTCCTCGAAGGTGGAGTGCTGCGCCAGGTCATGGATGTCGTAGCCACGGTAGATGAGCCGGCCCTCGGTCCCGTTGACCTCGCAGATGGCCGACTGGCCGGCGATGACGTCGCGCAGCCCCTTACTCGCAGCCGTACTCCCTGTGCTCGAGGTCGCCTTCTCTGTCGGGGCCGAAGTCATAACTCACTCTTCCTCCACCCGAATGATAGACTGGGGGCTTGCTCAGAGGCTAACGTAGGAACCGGCCATGGACAAGCTCAAGGTGAAGAACCCCATCGTCGAGATGGACGGCGATGAGATGACCCGCGTCATCTGGGCCAGGATCAAGGAGCAGGTGATCCTCCCCTATCTGGACGTGGACCTCAAGTACTATGACCTCTCGGTCACCAACCGCGACGCGACCGACGACCAAGTCACGGTCGAGGCCGCACGGGCCATCCTCAAGTACGATGTGGGCGTCAAGTGCGCCACCATCACCCCCAATGAGGACCGCGTCAAGGAGTTCGGCCTGAAGAAGCAGTGGCCCTCGCCCAACGCCACCATCCGCAGCATCCTGGACGGCACCATCTTCCGCAAGCCGATCGTCATTCGCAGCATCCCGCCCGCCGTCCGCTCCTGGAAAAAGCCGATCACCGTCGCCCGCCACTCGTTCGGCGACATCTACCGCGACCAAGAGCTGGTCGTCGACCGGCCGGGGACGGTGGAGCTGGTCTATACGCCCCGCGAGGGCGAGCCGCAGCGCCTGCTGATCCACGATTTCACGGGGACCGGTGTGGCGATGGGCATGTTCAACACCGACCAGTCCATCCGTAGCTTCGCCCGCGCCTGCTTTACCTACGCCATCGATGAGAAGATCGATATCTGGTTCAACACCAAGGACACCATCTCCAAGCAGTACCACGGCCGGTTCCGCGACCTGTTTCGGCAGGAGGCCGCGGCGCGCCAGGCGGAGATGGAGGCCGCCGGCATCCAGTACCGCTACTTCCTGATCGACGACGCCGTGGCCCAGGTGATGAAGACCGAGGGCGGCCACCTGTGGGCCTGTATGAACTACGACGGCGACGTGATGAGCGACATGATCGCTCAGGGATTTGGCAGCCTCGGCCTGATGACCTCCGTCCTGGTCAGCCCGGACGGCAAGTACGAGTACGAGGCGGCGCACGGCACCGTCACACGCCACTACCGGCGCCACCAGCGGGGCGAAGAGACCTCCACCAACTCGGTGGCCCTCATCTTCGCCTGGACGGGCGCCATCGCGCGGCGCGGCCAGCTGGACGGCACGCCGGAGGTGGTCGAGTTCGCCCGCCGGCTGGAGCAGGCGGTCATCGATACCATTGAGGGCGGCGTGATGACCCGCGACCTGCTCCCGCTGACCACCGTCCCGAACCCGCGGGGCGTCAACACCTGGGAGTTCCTGGACGCGGTGGCCGCCCGCCTGGAGCAGTACCAGCGGTCATGATCGTGCGCCGGCGGTGGGGCCGCTCTCCAGCACGGCGCCCGCCGGCAGGACGCGACGACCGGTACAACTCTCATCAAGTAGCGAGGAGTAGCCACCGGGGTGGATCTTTTCGAGTATCAGGGGAAGCAGTACTTCGCCCGCTTCGGCATTCCCGTGTCGCCCGGCGGGGTGGCCGACACTGTCGACGAGGCCGTGGCGCAGGCGGAGCGGCTCGGCTATCCCGTGGTGGTGAAGGCGCAGGTGCAGGTCGGCGGGCGAGGCAAGGCCGGCGGCATCAAGCTGGCCGCCAGCGCCGAGGAGGTGCGCGCCCACGCCGCGGCGATCCTGGGCATGACCATCCGCGGCCACGTGGTGCGGCGCCTGTGGATCGAGCGCGCCTCGGAGATCGCGCAGGAATACTACGCCAGCTTCACACTCGACCGCTCGGCCAAGCTCCACCTGGCCATGGTCTCGGCCCGGGGGGGCGTCGATATCGAGCAGGTGGCCGCCGAGGAGCCGCAGGCCATCAGCCGCCTGCACGTCGATCCGGTCGATGGTCTGACTGAGGCGGCGGCCCGCCGGCTGGTCGACGATGCGGGGCTGGACGAGCGCGCCAGGCCGGGCGCGGTGGACGTGCTGCTCAAGCTGTATCGCTGCTACGTCGAAGGCGACGCAGAGCTGGTGGAGATCAACCCCCTGATCCTGACGCCGGATGGGCGCGTGCACGCCCTCGACGCCAAGGTGACCCTGGATGACAGCGCCGCCTTCCGGCACCCGGAGTGGGAGGAGTTCCGGCGCACCCAGGAGCTGGACCCGCGCGAGAAGCTGGCCCGCGAGAAGGGCCTGCAGTACGTCGGCCTCGACGGCACCGTCGGTATCATCGCTAATGGCGCAGGCCTGGCCATGAGCACGCTCGACGTCGTGCACCAGGTCGGGGGCGCGCCGGCCAACTTCCTCGACATCGGCGGCGGCGCCAGCGCCGACGTCATGGCCAGCGCGCTGGAGGTAGTCAACGCCGACGAGAAGGTGCGCGCTATCCTGATCAACATCTTCGGGGGGATCACCAAGGGGGAGGAGGTGGCCAGCGGGATCGTCCAGGCGCTGCAGCGGGTCGAGATCCGCTCGCCGATCGTCATCCGCCTCGACGGCACCAACGCCGAGCAAGGGCGGGCCATCCTCAAGCAGTACGAGTCCGACCGGCTGATGACCCGTCCCACCATGCTGGAGGCCGCCCGAACCGCGGTGGCCCTGGCGGCCGCGCGGACCGCAGGAGCACGCGCGTGAGCATCTGGGTGGACGAGAACACCAGGGTCGTGGTGCAGGGCCTGACCGGCCGCCAGGGCCGGTTCTACGGCCTGCTGAACCGCGCCTACGGCACGAAGGTCGTGGCGGGGACCAGGCCGGGGGCCTCGCCCGGAATGGACGTGGAAGGCATCCCCGTCTACGGGACGGTGCAGGAGGCGGTGCAGCGCCACGGCGCCAACGCCGCCATGGTCATCGTGCCGGCCCCCGCCGCGCCGGCGGCTATCCTGGAGGCGGCCCAGGCCGGCATCCCGCTCATCGTCTGCCTGACCGAGGGGATCCCGATGCACGACGAGGCCAGGGTCTACAACGTCCTGCGGCGGGACTTCCCCCGCACCCGGCTGATCGGGCCCAACTGCCCCGGGCTGATCTCTCCTGGACGGTGCAACATTGGCTTCATTCCCGCCCAGAACGCGATGCCGGGGGGCCCGGTGGGCATCGTCTCCCGTTCAGGCACGCTGACTTACCAGGCCCTGTACGAGCTAACGCAGCAGGGCATCGGCCAGACGACGTGCGTCGGCATCGGGGGCGACCCCGTGCCAGGCACGAGCTTCATCGATTGCCTGCGCGCGTTCGAGGCCGATCCCGAGACGAAGGCCGTAATGCTGATCGGGGAGATCGGCGGCACCGCCGAGGAGGAGGCGGCGGAGTTCATCGCCGGCGGCATGTCCAAGCCGGTCGTCGCCTACGTCGCCGGCGTCACCGCGCCCCCGGGCCGGCGCATGGGCCACGCCGGCGCCATTATCGCCGGGGGCAAGGGGACCGCCCAGGCCAAGATGGAGGCGCTCCGCGCCGCCGGCGCCAGGGTGGCCCTCAACCCGACCGAGGCCAGCGAGCTAATGGCCCAGGTAGTCGCGGCCCTGTAGGCGCGGTTCACCCTTAGCCTGGATGATCCGTGGCCGGCGATGTGTCCCCGTCTCCCTTTGGGAGAGGGCCAGGGTGAGAGCTCCGCCCCTCACGAGCTAGGCGGGGCCGGTGATCCGTTCCCCGTCCATCCACGGCTCATCAAGGGGCCAGCCACCGGCTCCCGAGCAGCGCCGCCTCCACCAAAGGCATTCGGCTACCATGGCTACCAAAGGCGTCCAGCCGCCAAAAGGTAAGAGCCCCAGCCTAATGGCCAGGGCTCTTCGTTCTAACCAGGGCTCCCGCCCTCTAGCTGTTCGCTAGTTCACTCGGGGCCGCCGGGCTCCGCGATGGTCCGGCCGTTTCTAGGCCCCGCCTTGAGAGGGCTCGCCTGGGGTGGACCCACGCCCGGAGGGCAGGTCCCCCCGGGCGACTACCTGTCGACTTGCAGAACTCCGTAGAGCAAGTACGGACGCTTGCGGCTCAGAATCATTGGTTTGATTCTTCGCGCCTCCTTTCGTCCGGCCCGGGACTGGCCTCCCAGTCCCTAAGCAACACTAGCACTATCCCTCTCGTCTGTCAAGCCCCTTGGCGCCCTCTAGCAAGCCGCGACGTACGGGCAGGTGAGCGCGAACTGGCTGGCCAGCGGCCGCGCGGCGTCACACCGTGAGCAGCACCAGCGCCGTGATCACCGTCCCGACGATGGCCGCCCCGTACAGCAGCCAGGCTATGACCGCGCGGCCGCGCCGGAGCCCCAGGTCGATCAGCAGGAAGCGGGTGCGGTGCGCCGCATGAAAGAACGGCAAGCTGATGAGGACGAACAGGTACAGCCGCACCAGCGGGTTGGCCAGCGCGGCCGAAAAGGTCTCGTAGCGGGCGTTGACGAAGGGCACCAGCCCCAGCGGCCCCAGCACACCCTGGATTGCGATGTGCACCGGCACCAGTAGCGCCGCCGTCATCCCGCCGGCGGCAAACAGGCCCCACCACACCGCGTGCAGCAGGTCAATCTGCGTCTTCGGCTGCCGGCCCTCCGCCATCTCAGCCGGCCCCGCCTCGGCCTCCAGTTCGCTCGTGGTTCTCGTCGTCGCCGTTGTTGAACTCATCCTGCGCTCCGTAACGTGTTCTGCCGGCGCCACTCTCCTGGTGACGTATGGCGCTACTTGCCGGCCATGACTACTCGGTCATGTTCCTCCGGCGCACCAGCGCCGCACGAAAAGACTGGTCATGTCTACAGGAACCCGGGCTAGCGGCGCGGCGCCTCTTCAGGAGGACGCAGCTACGAGCCTCCTGTGCCGGTCCAGATCAGCACCGCCCCCACCACGACCGACGCCACCGCCCAGAGCGCGAAGTTCGCGGCCGTAATCACCCGTGGGGAGAGCTCCCGCTGGCCCAGGGGCACGCGCAGGATCAGGCCACTGATCCCCAGCCACGTCACGCTGTGGTAGAGCGCGAATGCCAGGCAGACCAGGCTGAAGAGGATGTAGCGTGGCGAAGTGTAGGCGTAGTAGCCCCCTCCCGTCGTGCTCGGGCCCAGGCCCAGCCGCCAGACCTCCACCAGCAGGGAGAGCAGCCACAGCGTGATGGGGATGGCGGTAAACTCCCGCACCATGAACAGGAGGTAGCGCCGGTGGCGGAGCCACCAGGTCGCGGCCAGCGGCGGGCGGTAGGTTTTCACTTGCGGCGTCCCCATGGCAGCACCAGCGACTTCACCAGGTCCAGTGTCGTGTCCCACTTCGTCTGCTGGATCGCCTTCGCCGGATCCACCCCCTTGGGGCAGACCACCGAACACTCACCGACGAAGGTGCACTCCCAGATCCCCGCGGAGGCCGCGATGATCGTCAGGCGCTGGGCCTTCCCCTGGTCCCGCGAATCCAGGTTGTAGCGCCGCGCCAGGGCCAGGGCCGCCGGGCCCAGGAACTCCGGCTCGATGGCGTAGACCGGGCAGGCGGAGTAGCACAGCATGCAGTTGATGCACATGCTGAACTGGCGGTAGCGCTCGTGCTCCGCCGGCGTCTGCCGGTAGGCCCCTTGCTCCAGGGGCGGCTCCTCCTCACGGATGATCCACGGCTGCACCTCCTGCAGCTTGCGCAGGAAGTCGCTCATGTCGATCACCAGGTCGCGGATGATCGGGAAGTGGGCCAGCGGCTCCACCACCACCTCGTTCGGGTAGAACTCGCGCAGGTAGGTGCCGCAAGTGAGGCGGGGCGTGCCGTTCACCATCATGCCGCAGCTGCCGCAGATCCCCATCCGGCACGACCAGCGGAAGGCCAGCGAGCCATCCAGGTTCCACTTGATGTAGTTGAGCGCGTCCAGGACCACCATGTCCGTACGGTAGGGGACGGTGTAGGACTGGCGCCGTGGCGCGTCGTCCACCTCCGGATTGAACCGCGTCACTGTGAGCGTGATCGTGCCCGCTTCCACCAGGAACCTCCAAGCTCCAAGGTTATCGATTGAGCGCCAGCCACAAGCGCCGCCGGCTTCGCAGGTTCAATTCGCAGGATCAAGAGGCTCAATAGGTTCGCGCCTGCGGCTGCCATCGCGTGATCGTCACCGGCAGATAGTCGATGCGGGGCGGCCCGTCCGGCTGGTAGTGGGCCATCGAGTGCGCCAGAAACCGCTCGTCGTCCCGCTCGGGGAAGTCCCGCCGCGCGTGCGAGCCGCGCGACTCCTCCCGCCGGAGCGCGGACCAGGCGATGGCCTCCGCCAGGTCCAGCATAAACTCCAGCTCCAGCGCCCCGAACAGCTCGGTGTTGAACACGCGGCTGCGGTCGTCGAGCTTGATCCGGCCGCACCGCGCCCGCAGCGCCCGCAGCTCGTCGCAGACCGACTGCAAGCTCTCTGCCGTTCGGAACACGCCCACGCCCCGGTCCATGGCCGCCTGCAGCTCGTCGCGGATCCGACCGATGCGCTCGGTCCCCTCCTCCCGTTGGAGGTAGCTCGTCTCGATCCGGCGCGCTTCGTCCGTCGCCAGCAGCTCCACGGGGTTGCTCGGCGGCGCCGCGCTGGCCAGGGCGAACTGCGCCGCGGCCCGGCCGGCGCGGGCGCCGAAGACCAGGCATTCGGTCAGGGAATTCGACCCCAGACGGTTGGCGCCGTTGATGCTCACGCAGGCGCACTCGCCGGCGGCGTACAGGCCGGGCAGGGGCGTCGCCCCGTCGAGGTCGGTGTGGATGCCCCCCATCATGTAGTGGACCACCGGGCGCACGGGGATCGGCTCATGCACCGGATCGATCCCCACATAATCGCGGCAGAGCTCGCGCACCATGGGCAGCTTGCGGTCGATCACTTTCTCGCCGAGGTGCCGGATGTCCAGGTGCACGTACTGCCCGTACGGGCCCTCAAACCCGCGCCCCGCCTCGAACTCGGTGACGATGGCGCGGGAGATGATGTCGCGCGGGCCAAGCTCCATCTTGCCAGGGACATAGTGCTTGAGGAACCGCTCGCCCTGGTTATTGAGCAGATAGCCCCCTTCGCCGCGCGCCCCTTCGGTAATCAGGATGCCAGTGTTCGGCAGCCCCGTGGGGTGGAATTGCACGAACTCCATGTCTTTCAGCGGTACGCCAGCGCGGTAGGCCAGGACCATGCCGTCACCGGTGCAGATGGCGCCATTGGTAGTGAAGGCGTACACCCGCCCGGCGCCGCCGGTGGCCAGGATCACCGCCCGCCCAGTAATCGCCTCTAGCTCCCCTGTCTGCGCGTCGATCGCCGTCACCCCCACGCAGCGCTTGCCCCCCGCGCCGGGCCCGTCCTCCACCAGCAGGGAGGTCACGAACCGCTCGTCGTGCCGAATGATCTGGGGGTACTTCAGCGAGGTCTGGAAGAGCGTGTGCAGCATGTGGAAGCCGGTCTTATCGGCGGCGAAGCACGTGCGCCACGTGGTCATGCCCCCGAAGGGACGCACGCTGATCCGCCCGTCCGGATCGCGGCTCCAGGGGCAGCCCCAGCGCTCCAGCTGGATCAGCTCACGGGGCGCTTCCTGGACGAAGACCTCCACCGCATCCTGGTCGGCCAGGTAATCGCTCCCTTTGATGGTGTCGAAGGCGTGCCCGTCCAGGCTGTCGTCGTCGCGGAGCACGGCGGCCGCTCCCCCCTCGGCCGAGACGGTGTGGCTGCGCATGGGGTAGACCTTCGACACCAGCCCGATCCGCAGGCGCGGGTCCGTCTCCGCCGCGGCAATGGCGGCGCGCAGCCCGGCGGCGCCGCCCCCCACAATGACGATGTCGTAGCTTACCGTCTCCACGATACCCTCAGCCTCTCTCCTGTACGAGTTCCACTACACTACGAACTCCACTGCACGTGTACCTGTGTTCCTAATTGTCTGTCTATGGCCCGCGCCCCCGCGGGCGCTACCGGCCCCGGCGGTCTCGTGGGCGCCGTCCAGCCGCACCGTTCGTGCGCATGCGCGTGGTGCTCACTCGCCCTCAATGCAATCTCGCCTCATCCTCCCCGTTCCGCTACACCTTGAACTTTGAACTCGCCTAATCATGGTATGGCCGCCAGTTGTCGGCCGGCTCCGTCGGTGGACGATACCGCACGCCGGCCGCGCGGCGCATGCTTTCCATCGCCTCCTCCACTGTCAGCAGCACGGTGGTCTTGATCGCCTTATCGTGGCCCGGGGCCACCACCCCCAGCAGCGCCGCCGCCGCCGACGTCTCGTCCGGCGCCTCGAAGATGGCGATCCCGTCGTACTCGCTGAAGGCGTAGTAGAAGCAGATGAGCCGGCCCCCGAAGCGCGCCAGGTGCTCCGCCAGAACCTGGCTGCGATCCTCCGGCCGCCTGACCAGGGCCGCCCACGCCTCGGGCGTATACGAGAACTGGGTCATGAACGTGGGCATCGGTCCTTCCTCCTGGGCGTTGCCTGGTGTGCGTTGTGTGGCTGGTGCGCCATACCGGCCGTGCCGGGCGCGGCCTTAGCCGCCCGCTGGCGCGCCGGTGAGCCCGGGCTCCGTCATCCTCGCCGGGTCCAGGATGCGATCCAGCTCCTCGTCGGTGAGCTGGGTCAGGCGCCGCGCCACCTGCCGCACCGTCTCCCCTGTGCGGTAGGCCTCCTTGGCGATCTCCGCCGCCTTCAGGTAGCCGATCACGGGGGCCAGCGCCGTGGCCATCATCAGCCCCTGCTCCACCATCCGCGGGCCCTGCTCCGTCGCCCGCAGGCCGGCCACGCACTGGGCCGCGAAGTTGCTCGCGCCCGCAGCTAGGAGCTCAATCGATTGCAGGAGATTGTGCCCGATCAGGGGCATCATCGTGTTCAGCTCGAAGAAGCCCCACTGGCCGCCCAGCGTCACCGCGTGGTGGTTCCCCATCACCTGGGCGCAGACCTGGATCAGCGACTCGGGGATGACGGGATTGACCTTCCCCGGCATGATCGAGCTCCCCGGCTGCACCTCCGGCAGCAGCAGTTCGAACAGCCCGGCCCGCGGCCCTGATCCCATCCAGCGGATGTCGTTGGCGATCTTCATCAGCGAGACGGCCAGCGTGTTCAGCACCCCGCTGGCCTCGACCGCGGCGTCCATCGCCGCCTGCGCCTGGAAGTGATTGTCGCTCTCGCGCACCGTCACCCCGGCCAGCTCCGCCAGGCGGGCGCAGGCGCGCGCGGCGTACTCGGGGTGCGCGTTCACGCCCGTGCCTACCGCCGTGCCCCCCAGGGCCACCTCGGCTAGCTGCTGCTGGGCGTGGCCCAGGCGCTGCACCGCCCGCTCGATCTGGCCGGCATAGCCCCGGAATTCCTGCCCCAGGCGGATCGGCGTGGCGTCCATCAGGTGGGTACGCCCCGTCTTGATCACCGGCCAGAACTCCTCCGCCTTGGCGTCCAGGGCACGGTGCAGGCGGTCCAGCGCCGGCAGCAGGTCCTCCTTGATCGCCATCAGCGCGGCCAGGTGGATGGCCGTCGGGATCACGTCGTTGGACGACTGGCAGAGGTTGACATGGTCGTTGGGGTCGACCGGCTTGCGCGTGCCGCGGGGCTGCCCCAGCAGCTCATTGGCGCGGTTGGCGATCACCTCGTTGGCGTTCATGTTGGTCGAGGTGCCGGACCCCGTCTGGAAGATGTCCACCACGAAGTCCGCGTCGAACCGGCCGTCGGCCACCTCCTGCGCCGCCTGGATCAGCGCCGCCACCGCTTCCGCCGGCAGGCGCCCCTCGAACAGGCCCAGGTCGCGGTTGACCTCCGCCGCCGCCCGCTTGATCAGCCCCAGGGCACGGATGAAGCGCCGCGGGAAGCGCCACCCGCTGATGGGGAAGTTCTGCACCGCCCGCTGGGTCGATGCGCCGTAGTAGGCGTGCGCCGGCACCGGCAGCTCGCCCATCGAGTCCCGCTCGATCCGGGTCTCAGTCGTAGTGCCGGCCGTGCTGCGTGCCATCGTCTGCTGCGTCACGATTCCTCGCTCCTCCGTGTTCACGCCCATGGTACCTCACCCGCCGGCTGCGGCCGACGCCGCCGGAGCGCAGAGCGGGCCGCCACTTTGTTATAGTCGCCGTAGCTCAGGGAGTCTTGCCACCATCCGGACCCATTCCCCTCCGTCTCGTCGTCGGAGCGGCGCAAGACACCACCGTCCATGGCGACCTCGTCCCCGCGACCCTATTCGTCAACACTCGCCCAGCCGGCGGAGCGCCGCAGCCTCACTCTCACCGGCGCACGGCGTTCCTACTGGTCCTCTTCCGTCGGCACCAAGGTCCTCATCGCCGTCACCGGCCTGCTCTTATTCGCCTACCTGGTCCTGCACCTGGCCGGCAACCTGCTCGTCTTCCTCGGGCCGGCCGTCTTCAACCAGTACTCCTACGCCCTGATCCATAACCCGCTCATCGTCCCCGCGGAGATCGGGCTCCTGGCCATCTTCCTGCTGCACGTCTATAAGGCGGTCACCAACTACATCGCCAACAAGCGCGCCCGGCCGGTGCCGTACTACCGCACCGTCCGCCGCTTCTTCGGCTGGGGGTGGGCCGGCAAGCCCAGCCGCAAGAGCTTCGCCTCCACCACCATGCTCTTCTCCGGCCTGCTCATCGCCCTGTTCGTCATCATCCACGTCCGCCAGTTCCGCTTCGGCCCAGAATACCTGGTCCGTGATCCGGCCACCGGCGTGGAGCTGCGGGACCTCTACCGGCTGGAGATGGAGACCTTCTCCAATCTGTTCATCGTCGCCTTCTACGTCTTTAGCATGCTGGTCGTCGGGACGCACATCTGGCACGGCTTCTCCAGCGCCTTCAGCTCCCTGGGGGCCGACCATCCGCGCTACACTCCCTGGGTGCTGCGCGCCGGCAAGGTGCTAGCCGTGCTCATCGCCGGCGGCTTCCTGATCATCCCCATCTGGGCCTTTGCCTACGGAGGACGCCCGTGACCCGTGCGCAGCCGGAGCGCCCGGACGCCGCGTCCGCGTCCCAGGGGTCGCCGGCGCAGCGCGCGGGCGGCCCGCCCCATCTCATCGACCGCGGCCTGTACCTGGAAAGCACGGAGAGTCGGCTCGACTCGCGCGTCCCGCCCGGCCCGCTGGAGCAAAAGTGGGACCGGCAGAAGTTCGACTACCTGCTGGTCGCCCCCGCCAACCGCCGGCGCTACACCGTCATCGTCGTCGGCACGGGGCTGGCCGGCGCGTCCGCGGCCGCCACCCTGGGCGAGCTGGGCTACAACGTGCTCAGCTTCTTCTTCCATGATAGCCCTCGCCGCGCCCACAGCATCGCCGCCCAGGGCGGGATCAACGCTGCCAAGAACTACGCCAACGACGGCGACAGCGTCTGGCGCCTCTTCTACGACACGATCAAGGGGGGCGATTACCGCGCTCGCGAGGGCAACGTCTACCGGCTGGCCCAGCTCAGCGCCAACATCATCGACCAGTGCGTGGCGCAGGGGGTGCCCTTCGCCCGCGAGTACGGCGGCTATCTGGAGACCCGCTCCTTTGGCGGCGCCCAGGTGGAGCGCACCTTCTATGCGCGGGGGCAGACCGGTCAGCAGCTCCTGCTCGGCGCCTACCAGGCGCTCATGCGCCAGGCCCAGCTCGGCACGGTCACCCTCTTCCCGCGGCGCGAGATGCTCGATCTGGTGGTCGTCGATGGCCGCGCCCGGGGCATCGTCGTCCGCAATCTGCTCACCGGCGAGATCGAGCGCTATGCCGGCCATGCCGTGATCCTGGCCACCGGCGGCTACGGCAATGCCTACTATCTCTCCACGAACGCCGTCAACTCCAACGTTACGGCCGCCTGGCGGGCGCACAAGCGGGGGGCCTTCTTTGCCAACCCCTGCTTCACCCAGATCCACCCCACCTGCATCCCCGTCACGGGCGAGCACCAGTCCAAGCTCACCCTGATGAGCGAAAGCCTGCGCAACAACGGCCGCATCTGGGTGCCCAGCAAGCCGGGGGACCGGCGGCCACCGAACGAGATCCCCGAAGCGGAGCGGGACTACTTCCTGGAGCGGATGTATCCTGCCTACGGCAACCTGGTGCCGCGCGACATCGCGTCCCGCGCCGCCAAGCGCGTCTGCGACGAAGGGCGGGGCGTGGGTGAGACCGGCCTGGCCGTCTACCTGGACTTCCGCGACGACATCGCCCGTTACGGGCGCGCCTTCATCGAGGAGCGCTACGGCAACCTCTTCGAGATGTATCAGCGCATCACCGGCGAGGACCCCTACCAGGTGCCGATGCGCATCTACCCCGCCATCCACTACACCATGGGCGGCCTGTGGGTGGACTACAACCTGATGTCCACCATCCCGGGCCTCTTCGTGCTGGGGGAGGCGAACTTCTCCGACCACGGCGCCAACCGGCTGGGCGCCAGCGCCCTGATGCAGGGGCTGGCCGACGGCTACTTCATCGTCTCCTACGCCCTGGCCGACTACCTGGCTGGCGCGCGCCTGGGCCCCGTCGGCACCGACCACGAGGCCTTTACGGCGGCCGCCAGGGAGGTCCAGGAACGGATCGACCACCTGCTCTCCATTCGGGGCACGCGCACGCCCCGCGCGTTCCACCGCCAGCTCGGGCGCCTGCTCTGGGACTACGTCGGCATGTCTCGCCACGACGCCGGGCTGCGCAAGGCCCTGGCGGAGATCCCCAGGCTGCGTAAGGAGTTCTGGCAGGATGTGATCGTCCCCGGCACGCCGGATAATCAGAACCAGAGCCTGGAATACGCCGGCCGCGTCGCCGACTACCTGGAGTTCGCCGAGCTTCTGGCCCTGGATGCGCTCCACCGCACCGAGTCCTGCGGCGGCCACTTCCGCGAGGAGAGCCAGACGCCGGAAGGCGAGGCCCTGCGCGACGACGAGCACTTCTGCTATGTCGCCGCCTGGGAGTTCACGGGGGTCGGCCAGAAGCCGGTCCTGCACAAGGAGCCGCTCCAGTTCGAGTACGTCCATCCGGCGGTGCGGACGTATAAGTAGGGGTGCGTAATGCGAAATGCGTAATGCGCAATTGCAAGGTGTAGTGTGGTGAGCTGATCTCCGATGGCAGAGACGTCCATTCGCAGTGCTGCGCACAGCATGACCCTTCACCTACTCATCTGGCGCCAGGCCGGGCCGCGCGCGCCCGGGCGCATGGTGCCCTACACCGTGCACGGCATCCTGCCGGAGATGTCCTTCCTCGAGATGCTGGACGTGCTCAATGAGGACCTGATCAAGCAGGGGGAGGAGCCGATCGCCTTCGACTCCGATTGCCGCGAAGGCATTTGCGGCGCCTGCGGCCTGGTGATCAACGGGCGCGCCCACGGACCCCTGCCAGCGACGACGGTCTGCCAGCTCCACATGCGCCACTTCAAGGACGGCGACCACATCACCGTCGAGCCGTGGCGCGCGCGTGCCTTCCCCGTCATCAAGGACCTGGTGGTGGACCGCAGCGCCTTCGACCGGATCATCGCCGCCGGCGGGTTCATCTCCGCCAGCGTCGGCGGGGCGCCGGACGCCAACACCCTGCTCATCCCGAAGGACGTGGCCGATGAGGCGATGGATTCAGCGGCGTGCATCGGCTGCGGCGCCTGCGTCGCTCAGTGCAAGAATGCCTCCGCCGCCCTGTTCGTCGGCGCCAAGATCAATCACCTGGCCCTGCTGCCTCAGGGCCAGCCCGAGCGCGCCCGCCGCGCCGCGGCGATGGTGCAGCAGATGGATGCCGAGGGATTTGGCAGCTGCTCCAATGAGGGCGAATGCATGGCCGTCTGTCCCAAAGAGATCAAGATGTCCAACATCGCCCGCATGAACCGTGAGTTCACCCGCGCCGCCTTCGGCGGCGGGCCATAGCATTCCCCTCTCCCTCTGGGAGAGGACCAGGGTAAGGAAGTCCCAATGCGTAAGAAAGTCACGATCGTCGGGTCCGGAATGGTCGGCGGCACCACCGCGCAACGGTTGGCCGAGCGCGGCTACGCTGACATCGTCATGGTGGACGTCGTCGATGGCCTGGCCCAGGGCAAGGCCCTGGACCTGCTGGAGGCTGGCCCCATCGTCGGCTACGACTGCCGTATCGTCGGGGGCACCGTCCCGCGTGACTACGACCTGACTGCCGGCTCAGACGTGGTCGTCTTCACCTCCGGCGCGCCCCGCAAGCCGGGGATGAGCCGCGACGATCTCCTGTTTACCAACCAGCGCATCGTCGAGGAGAACGTCAAAGAGATCGCGCGCTACTCGCCCAACTGCATCCTGTTGATGGTGAACAACCCGCTGGATGCCATGGCCCACCTGGCCTATAAGATCAGTGGCTTCCCCAGGCAGCGCGTCGTGGGCCAGGCTGGCGTGCTCGACACCGCGCGGTTCCGCACCTTCCTGGCCCAGGAGCTGAACGTCTCGGTGGGGAGCGTTCAGGCCTACGTCCTCGGCGGCCACGGCGACGACATGGTGCCCCTGGTCAGCTATACCACTGTCGGCGGGGTCCCCGTCGAGCGGCTCCTGCCGAAGGAGCGCCTGGACGCCATCGTCGAGCGCACGCGCAAGGGCGGGCAGGAGATCGTGGACCTGCTCAAGACCGGTAGCGCCTTCCAGGCCCCTTCCGCGGCCGTCGCGCAGATGGTGGACGCCATTCTCCTGGACAAGAAGCAGATCCTGCCCTGCTCCGCCTACCTGAACGGCGAATACGGGATTACCGACCTCTTCGTCGGCGTGCCCGTGAAACTCGGGGCCGGCGGCGTCGAGCAGATCATCGAGATCGACCTCAGCGACGCAGAGCGGGCGGCGCTCGAGCGCACGGCCGCCTCGGTGCGGGCCCTGGTGCAGAAGATGGGCCTGTAAGCCCATCGGGGCGCCGCGCGCGTCGCGCCAGCGCAACCAGCGGTACCCCGGAGAGGACTCGAACCTCTGCGCTTCCGCTTAGAAGGCGGCTGCTCTATCCGCTGAGCTACCGGGGCGCGGCCACCGGCCGGGAGCGCGCCGTCGAGAGCGGGAAATGACCGGCCCCCGGCGGGCCAGATAGCCACGATAATACTACCAGGGTTCTCAGGGTCTTCATGCCTCTGCGCTGAGGCCGTGCACGACACCTCCGGATCGGTCGCGGCGGACATCACCCCCTTCGGCCGGGGCCGCGCCGCACGGGGAGAGGGGGGTAGCCCTCACCCCCTGGCCCCTCTTCCGCGTGCGGGAGAGGGGGAACGAGAGCCATGGGGAGAGGAGAGCAGCCCTCACGCGCACGCGGGAGAAGGGGGAACGCCAGGTGCACGTTACCGCTTCCAGAACTGTGCGCGCGCCCCGCGCTACCTACGGAGCCGGCCTTGCGGGATAGCGGAGCCCCCGCCATCTCCCTTCGGGGCAAGGAACTCATCGCCCTGCCCTGGGAAGAAGCGGCGCCACGGCGCGGTATCCAGAACAGGTGGTTCCCCAGCTAGCGGTCGAGCGGGGGCGGCAGGCCCAAGCCGCATGTCGGCGGCCATATTCCTCACCTCCCGCACGCGAGAGAGGGAGAGAGGGGGGGTGAGGGATGCCATCCCTCCCCGCGCAGCACGGTCGCCAGCGCAAAGCGCCTTGAACGGCGTGCTCCGCTACGTTAAGCTTGTGCTACTTCCGGTGGTGCGCAGGGGCGGCGCCCGCAGTCTGCGGGCGATCTGGCCGGGGGTCTCGGGCCGCCCGCCAAGGGCCGTCACGATGTGCAGATAAACCATGGCGCTAGGTGACGTGATCCCTATGCCTTCCGCCGGCATCTGGACCGCTGATGCCGGGCCGGACGCGCTCCGTGACGGGCGCCGCCTGCAGGCGCTGCGGCGCACGGCGCTGCTCGACAGCCCGCCGGAGGCCGCCTTCGACCGCTTCACCCGCCTGGCCGCCACCACCTTGCGCGCGCCGGGGGCGCTGCTCAGTCTGGTGGAGGCGGACCGCCAGTTCTTCAAGAGCTTGATTGGCCTGCCCGAACCCTGGGCCTCGCGGCGCGAGACGCCGCTCTCCCATTCCTTCTGCCGGCACGTCGTCGCCACGGGCCAGCCCCTGGTGGTCGCGGATGCGCGCCGGCACCCTCTAGTCAAGGAAAGCCCGGCCATCCGCGACCTGGGCATCGTCGCCTACGCTGGCGTCCCCCTCCTTACCGGCGACGGCTACGCGCTCGGCTCGCTGTGCGTGATCGACACGCGGCCACGGCAGTGGGGGCAGCGGACGGTTGCCGTCCTGCGCGACCTCGCCGCGTCCGTGATGACGGAGGTGGAGCTACGCGCCGCCAGGGCGGAGGCCGAACGCCGCGGGGCGGAGCGCGACCGCCTGCTGGACCACGCCCGCTGCATCCTCTGGTACGCCACGGTGGAAGATCGGGACGGCCGGAGCCTGCGCTGGGACCTGCACGTGGTCAACGAAGACGCCGCGCGACGGCTCCTACCCGTCGCTCAGCCGCCCGGCCACAGCGGCCTGCCGTACGTCCCCTGCTGGTACGAGAGCCGGCTGCCCGAGGACAAGGCGCGCATGAAGGAGTTCGCCGCCCGTGAGGTCCGCGCCGGGCGGAGCTACACCCAGGAGTTCCGCTGCCGGCGCGCCGACGGCGACATCCGCTGGCTGGTCGAGGATGTCCAGATCCAGCCCCTCGGCCCCGGGCGCTGGCGGGCCGTCGGCGTGTGCATGGACATCACCGAGCGCAAGCGGGCCGAGGCCGAACGGGACGAGCTTCTGGCCCGGGAGCGAGCGGCCCGCGCCGAGGCCGAGGCGGCGCTCCGCGCCCGCGACGAATTCCTCCACATCATCGCTCATGAGCTCAAGACCCCCATCACCAGCCTGTGGGGCGCGGTCCAGCTCGCCTTGCGCCAGTTGGACCGGCGCGGCTCCCTGGAGTGGGAGCGGGTGGAGCAGATGTGCCGCACCCTGCACGGCCAATCCAGCAGGCTGGTGCGCCTGATCGGCCAGATCCTCGACGTCCCTCGCCTGCACGCCGGCCTGGTGGCCCTGGACCGGCAGCCGGCCGACCTGGGAGCCCTCGTTCGCCAGGCGGTCGCTACCGCCCAGCTCCAGACCGAGCGGCACACCATCACCGTCGACGCTCCTGATGGGATCATGGCCAGCGTCGATGCCGCGCGCCTGGAGCAGGTGCTGGCCAACCTGCTCGATAACGCCATCCGCTACTCGCCCGGCGGGGGCCCGATCGAGGTCGCGCTCCGGTGCTCAGACCCGCATACGATACAGCTCAGCGTGCGCGACTATGGCGCGGGTGTTCCACCGGAGCACCGCCCCCACATCTTCGACCGCTTCTATCAGGGCCATCGTCTCTCGCACGCCTCCGGCTTGGGGTTGGGCCTTTACTTTGCGCGAGAGATCGTCGACCTCCACGGGGGCCGCATCGAGGCGGAGTTCCCGGCGGACGGCGGCACGCGCGTCATCGTCTCCCTGCCTGCGGAAGATGCCCAGTAATTCCCTCTGACTGTGACCGGCCGCCACGCTCCGGCCAATGCTCGTTGCCCTCAGCTTGCTAGCCTGCCGAGAGCAGGACCCCATCGCCGACCACGAAGCAGGTGTGGGCCCTCTGCCGGCGCCGGTCCGGTATACCCTTGTCCGCCATGCTGCGATCTGCATTAGGCCGATTGGCGGTGCTCAGCGTGCACTGGCCCCTGCTGACTATCCTGGCCGCTGGCCTGTGGCTGCGCTGGCCCCACGTGCGGGAGCAGTTCAGCGCGGACATGCCGGTCTGGGAATCGTTCGCATCGTCCATCCTCTCGCGCGACCCGTTCTCCTACTACTATCACGCGCGCACGCACCCGTTCCCGTACAATCACCCGCCCCTGTTCCCCATCCTGGCCGCCCCTGCCTTCCGGCTGGCCGCCCTCTTCGGGTTCCCGTCTGAAGCGGCCGTCAGCGTGCTCGTCTACATCTTCGAGATCGCCGGTGCTGTCCTCATCTACGCCCTCGCCCAGCGCGCCCTGGCCCCGTCTTCCCTGGCGACAGGGGAAGCGCCGTCGGAGACGGCCTCAGCAGCCGGCGTTGAGCGGTCAGGCCTCGTCGTCCCAACCCTTCTGGCGGCCATCTTTTACCTCGCCCCGCTGACGCCCTGGTGGCTGGAGTACGATCAGCTACGCGACAACAAGATCGATACGCACCCCGTCTGGATCGCCACGGCCTTCCTGCTCGTTGCGCTCTGGCGCCGCTGTCAGCCGGCGCAGGCCGGCATCGGCTACGGCCTGGCGCTCGCCACCCGCAGTGAGATGGCCTTCCTGGGTATCCCCTGGACCCTGCACTTTCTCCTGCGCCACGGCCGGCGGGACGCCGCCGCGTTCGCCCTGGCCGCCGGCGCCGTCGCCGGCGCCATCATCCTCCCCTTCATCCTGCGCGATCCTGCCGGCTTCGACTACGCCCTGCGCGGGCACCTCGCCCCGCGGCTGCTGGAGAACGTCCCCTTTCTCTGGCGCTGGCCGGGGGCGGGGCTGGACGAGGCCACGCCCGCCGCCATCCGGCCCTATAACAGCCAGATCATGTTCGGCGCCATCGCGGCCGCCACCCTCGTCTTCTGCCGCGACCCTGTGCTGGAACGCTACCTGCTGCTCGTCTCCCTGACCCACGTCCTCACGCTGCCTGTCTTCCACAACCGGTACGCCGCCCACGTCTTCGCGCTCTCCCTGGTGTATGCCGCTCGCGCCACCAGAGCGCCACTCTACACCGCCTGGCTCCTGGTCACCACGCGCACCGGCCTGGACGCCCTCACCCTCGGTCTCCCCTGGCTGGCCATCGCCGCCGGCAGCCTGGCCGACGCGCGGCGGGCTACTCGTCCCCTCGCGCCAGGCGCGCCAGTACCGCAAACTGCTCCTTCAGCGCCGGGTACAGCGCGCGGTACACCTGGTAGTACCGCTCGTACGTCTGGCGCCGCGCCGGATCCGGCATGATCCGGCTTCCTTCGCGCAGCGTCTGATCACAGGCCGCGGCCACGCTCGGGTAGATGCCCGCCCCGACGGCCGCCAGCAGGGCCGCCCCGTAGGCTGGCCCCTCGGAGATGGCCAGCGTCGCCACCGGCAGGCCAAAGACGTCGGCCTGGATCTGGCGCCAGAGCGCGCTCCGCGCCCCCCCGCCGGACACCCGCACGTCGGTGAGCGGGACGTCCGTCTCGCGGAAGAGCTCCACGCAGTCGCGCAAGCTATAGGCCACGCCCTCCAGCACCGACCGGAGCAGCGCCGCGCGGTTGTGCCGTGCCGTCAGGCCGATCCAGCCGCCCCGCGCGTCGGGGTCCAGGTGGGGCGCCCGCTCGCCCATCAAGTAGGGCAGGTAGAGCAGCCCCTCGCAGCCGGCCGGGGCCTGGCCGGCCTGCTGGACCAGCAGCTCGTACGCGTCGACCCCCAGGCGTGCCGCCAGCGCCAGCTCGCCGTCGGCCAGGTTATCGCGCACCCAGCGCAGCGAGAGCCCCGCTCCCTGGGTGACCCCCATCACATGCCACATGCCCGGCACGCTGTGGCAGAAGGCCTGCAGCGCGCCCCGCCGGTCCGGCTGCGGGCGCTCGGTGGCGGCGAACAGGACGCCCGACGTGCCGATGGTGCAGGAGGCCAGCCCCGGGCGCACGATCCCGTTCCCCACGCCTCCCGCCGCCTGGTCGCCCCCGCCGGCGATGATCGGTAGCCCTTCCGGCAGCCCCGTGGCGCCGGCCCCCGTGGCGCTCACGCGGGCGCATACTTCCGGACCTTCGTACACTGCCGGCAGCCAGGCGGGGTCGATCTCCAGCAGGTCGAGCAGCTCGCCCGACCACCGGCGCCGCGGCACGTCCAGCAGCAGCGTGCCCGACGCGTCGGCCACGTCCGTTGCGTACTCGCCAGAGAGTAAGAAGCGCAGGTAATCCTTCGGCAGCAGCGCACGCCGTGCCCGCCGGTACGTCTCCGGCTCGTGCTCGCGCACCCACAGCAGCTTGGGGGCAGTGAAGCCGGTGAGCGCGGGATTGCAGGCGATCTGCTTCAAGCGCTCCAGCCCCACCCGTTCGTGGATCGCCTCGCACTGGCGCTCCGTCCGCTGGTCGCACCACAGAATGGCCGGCCGGATGACCGCATCCTGCTCGTCCAGCAGCACCAGGCCATGCATCTGCCCCGTCAGCCCCAGCGCCACCAACTCATGCCCCGCGCCGGCTGAGCGCCCCGTATCTCGATTGCCCGCCTGCCGCAGCGCGTTGCGGATCGCCACCTGCGACGCCACCCACCAGTCCGCCGGGTCTTGCTCCGCCCACTGGGGCTGGGGCGTCAGCAGGGGATACTCCGCCGTTGCCGACGCCACTACCTGTCCCGTCTCGGCCTCCACCACGATGACACGCACCCCCTGCGTGCCCAGATCGATCCCCATTACGCGAGGCATCGTTGGTCTCTCCTAGTCGTTCATCTCTCGGTCAAGGCAGCGCCGGTTCCTGTTGCGGGTGGGCACTATCACGCGCCACAGCGTCGAGCATCGTTCATCTCCGCGCTGGATGCAGCCCAGCCAGTTATTGGAGATCTCGGCGGTGAAGGACAGGCATTGGCAACGTTCATCCCCATGCTGGCTGCAGCTCCCTCCCGTGGGGTTCCCGCGCCAGCCCCACAAGGGAGAGGTGTTGGCAACGTTCACCCCCATGCTGGCTGCAGCCGACGGGCCCTCTGCCGCACGATGGATCCCCGCTCGGCGCCGAACAGCGGAGCAGGGGCAGCGCGGCCGCTGCGGGTGAGCTCGTCTCCCCGTGCCCACCGTTCCCCCACTCCGTGCCGGAGAGGGAGCCGGAGGGTGACGTTCGTCCTCTCCCTCTGGCCCTCGTTCCCCTCTCCCGCACGCGGGAGAGAGAGCGGCGGGGCCAAGCCGCACGGCGGGGCGAAGTGGGGCAGGGGTGCGGCGCGGCCACGGCCGAAGGGGGTGAGGGCTGCCCTCCTCTCCCCGCGTCTCCGTGTCTCCGCGTCGGAGCGGGGCGAACAAGGGGGTTCCTACACCGGCGTCACCTCCCCCGCACCCCCAGCAGCAGGTCGATCACCAGCTGGTCCAGGCGCTCATACTGCAGCCGGTGTCTGGCCAGCGCCTCGCGGTCGAATGTCCGCTGGCTGAGCTGCTGCGCCTTCTCGCGGCTGTACCCGCGGCACAGGCGCTCCAGCTCGGGGTCCTCCACCGCGATCTCGCGGAGCAGCCCCTGGATCTCCGGATCCTCATTGAACTGGCGCGCCTTCTCCTTGAAGATCAGGTAGTTGCGCATGCAGCCCCGCGCGAAGTCCTTCACGCCCTCCATATCTTCGGTGCGGTAGGCGTGCGCGTCGAAGTGGCGCATCCCCTGGTAGCCGCTGTCCTCCAGGAGCTTCACCAGGAAGAACGACGCCTTGATCGACTCCGAGCCGAAGCGCAGATCTTGGTCGTAGCGGCCGGGCTTCTGGTCATTCAGGTCAATGTGGAAGAGCTTGCCCGCCTCCAGCGCCTGCGCCACGCCGTGGTGGAAGACCAGCCCCGACATCTGCTCGTGCGCCACCTCAGGATTGACGCCCACCATCTCGGGATGGTCCAGCGTCTCGATGAACGCCAGGTAATGTCCCGTGGTGGGGAAGTAGAGGTCCCCTCGTGGCTCGTTCGGCTTGGCCTCCAGCGCGAACTTGTAGTTGTAGCCTTGGTCGATGCTGTACTCGCACAGGTAGTTCAGGGCATCGCGGAACCGTTTGATGGCGTCGATTGGATTGCGCCCCGCATCTACCTCGGCCCCTTCTCGCCCGCCCCAGAAGACGTAGACCTCGGCGCCGAACTCCTTACCCAGGTCCATGGCCCGCATCGTCTTCTGGAGCGCATACGCCCGCACCCGCGCGTCGTTGCTGGTAAAGGCCCCGTCCTTGAACACGGGGTCGCTGAAGAGGTTGGTTGTGGCCATAGGCACCTTCAGCCCCGTGTCATCCAGGGCCCGCCGAAATTCGCGTACGATGCGGTCTCGCTCAGCCGCCGTCGCGTCGATGGGCACCAGGTCGTTGTCGTGGAAGTTGACGCCGTAGGCGCCGACCTCCGCGAGCAACTGCACCGCCGCTACGGGGGAGAGCGCCGGGCGCGTCTCGAAGCCGAACGGATCGCGCCCCCGCCAGCCGACGGTCCACAATCCGAAGGTGAACTTGTGCTCGGGTCGGGGCTCAAATGGGTTCTCCGCGAACTGTACTGCCGTCATGGTCGCCGGCATCGTCGCTGTCGCGGTCATCGCATCCTCCTTAGCCTGACGTGCCTCGCTGCAAGTGCCGTGGACTCATCGTACCCCGCTCACCCTGCCCGCCACCAGTCCCCGCTGGGGGCGACTGCCCGCAAGGAGCGCAGGCGCGCGTCCGCCAGCGCCAGCGTGCAGAGCCCCTGATCGGCCGCGCACGTATTCGTTGACCGTGCGCGGGTGAATATCCAGAATCTCCGCTACTTCCGCCGTGCTGAATAAGTCGCCGCCCACCAGCTCCGCCTTCAGCCCCTCAATGCGCTGCCACCGCCTCGCGAGCGGCTAATGATTGCGAGAGGGCTAATGACCGCGAGCATGAGCAAGACGGGAGCGGGGGCAACTGGGGCCAACCACGTCCAGACCGCGACATCCGAGACGCCAGCGCTGCCAGTGAAGCCCGCCTGGGGGCTGATCTGGCTCCCGAGCAGGAACCGTGGCGGGCTCCGGAGGGCACCAGGGGCTAGCGTCGGATCTATCACGGGACGGGCCAGAAAGGGCCGGGTCGAGCGCGACGCTGTGCTTGACCTCACGCCTGAGCAGTGGAACTGGCTCAAGCGCCCCGCCAGCGCGCGGAGCGCCGCCCTGCCCGACGTCCTGGGCACGCTGGTCGACGACGCCCGCCTCACCGATGACGCGGCGCGGCGCCGCGCCAACGCGGAGCGGGCGTAGAGCGCAACGCGGGATGGCTGGAGCCAGTGCTGCGCCCTGCCGGAGCCGCCGGAGGAACGCCCTGCCGACCGCAGCCGCGCCCGCTTCTACTGCGAGGCCGTCTCACGGGACATCCGCGTCATGAGCGCGGCCGTGCCCATCACGGCGCTGACCCGTATGGCCGCGGATCACTATCCCGTCGTGGCGAACGTCGTGCTCCACGCGTCCGGCGTGGCCAGCGGGCGGACGCCCCAGCCCGGCCCGAGCGGCGCCGAGACGGCTACGGAAGGGGCCACAGCGGAACCGGCGGACGAGGCCGAGCAGTAGAAGGCCGTGCCTTCCAGAAGCAGTTCCATCCTGGCCTCCTGGCCTCTCTGCCCCCTTGGCTCGCGGGTGCAGGCGCCGGTGTCGCTGCCGAGCGCCAACCAGGGCTGGCCTCCATCGCGCTACACGGCCGCACTACGCGCCGGCCGCTGAGCCGGCGGCTGGACCGGCCACGTCGCACGAGTAGTCTGGCCAGCCACCCACCTATTCGAGAACCAATCCGGCTGTGATGGCACGAACTGCTTGCATGAAGGCCGCAGGGGGCATGCGAGATGCAGGCGCGGCCCTGCCCGCAACGGCTGATGGAACGTATTGAGCCGAGCCTTCCAGGCCGCGTATAGTCTTTGGTGTTGGCGTTTTGGTGCTGGCGTTGACGGGTCTTAAGGGAACCAAGAAGGTAAGATGGCCGCGCTAGAAGGACGTTACGACTTCAAGACCGCCGAGCCGCGCCTGCAGCAGCTGTGGGCGGAGGCCGGCATCTACGAGTTTGATCCCCACCACTCGGGGAAGCCCTATACGGTGGATACCCCGCCGCCGACCGTCTCCGGCCGGATCCACATCGGCCACGTCTATTCCTACACCCAGGCCGACGTGATGATCCGCTACCACCGCATGAAGGGCGAGCAGATCTTCTATCCCTTTGGCTTTGACGACAACGGCTTGCCTACCGAGATCTTCGCGGAGACGGTCAAGGGCATCCGCGCCCGCGACGTCGGCCGGC
This sequence comes from Chloroflexota bacterium, assembly GCA_034437795.1. Taxonomy (GTDB): domain Bacteria; phylum Chloroflexota; class UBA11872; order UBA12225; family UBA12225; genus DAOTTI01. Next base: position 29,204 of record DAOTTI010000104.1, read on the forward strand.
GCAGGTTCATCCAGGAGTGCCTCTCCCTCTCCGAGCAGGTGGAGGCGCAATTCGAGCGTTTCTGGAAGCGCCTCGGCCTCAGCGTCGACTGGCGCCTCAAGTACTCCACGATCGATGATCGCTCGCGGCGCATCTCCCAGGCCGCCTTCATCGACCTCTACGAGAAAGGCCACGCTTACCGGCAGGAGGCGCCTACCCTGTGGTGCACCACCTGCCAGACCGGCGTCGCCCAGGCGGACGTCGAAGACAAGCCGGGCGTGGAGTCCCTGTTCACCACCATCCCCTTCACCCTTGCCGACGGCGGCGAGCTGCGGATCGCCACCACCCGCCCGGAGCTGCTGGCCGCCTGCGTCGCCGTCTTCGTCCACCCCGGCGACGCGCGCTACCGCCACCTCGTGGGTAAGACGGCCAGAACGCCCATCTTCGACCTGCACGTCCCGATCCTGGCCGATGAGCGCGCCGACCCCGAGAAAGGGACCGGCGCCGTCATGTGCTGCACCTTCGGCGACGTCACCGACGTCGCCTGGTGGCGCGACCACCAGCTCCCCTTACGCATCGCCATCACTGAAGATGGCCACATGAACGAGCGGGCCGGGCCCTACGCCGGGCTGACGGTCCGCGAAGCGCGGGCCAGGATCCTGGCCGACTTGGCCGCCGCGGGGCTGATCCGCGATCAGAAGAAGATCGAGCACACTGTCGGCGTCCACGAGCGTGGGGGCCACGATCTCGAATACCTCGTCCGCGGCCAGTGGTTCATCAAGCTCCTGGACCAGAAGCAGCGCTGGATCGAGGCCGGGCGTCGCATCAAGTGGTACCCCGAGCACATGCGCGCCCGCTACGAGAACTGGATCGAGGGCCTGAACTGGGACTGGAACATCTCCCGCCAGCGGTACTACGGCGTGCCGTTCCCCGTCTGGTACTGCCGCGCCTGCGGGCGCCCGATCATGGCTGCCCGCGAGCAGCTGCCGGTCGATCCCCAGGAGACGCCCCCGCCCGTCCAGGAGTGCCCCGACTGCGGCGGGCGCGACTTCGTCCCCGATACGGACGTGCTGGACACCTGGGCCACATCCTCGCTCACGCCCCAGATCTGCGGCACGCTTCTGGCGCCCCTCGGCATCAGCGAGGAGGAGTTCGACCGGCGGTTCCGCCCGATGACGCTCCGCCCCAACGCCCACGACATCATCCGCACCTGGGACTTCTACACTATCGTCCGCAGCCTCTACCTCACCGGCGAGATCCCCTGGACGGACGTGCTCATCTCCGGCCACGCCCTTGACCCGACCGGTAAGAAGATCTCCAAGAGCAAGCTCAAGGCGGCCGACGATCCCACGCCTACCCTCGAGCAGTGGTCGGCCGATGCCGTGCGGTACTGGACCGCCTCCGTCCGCACCGGTGGCGACACCAATCTCAACGAAGAGGTCTTCCGGAACGGCCAGCGCCTGGTCACCAAGCTCTGGAACTCGGCCAAGTTCGCCTTACAGTTCCTGGAGGACTACCAGCCCCCGGCCGACCCGCCGGCTACCCTCAACGCCAGCGATCGCTGGCTCCTGGCCCGCCTCGCGGAGGTCATCCAGCGCGCGACCGCCGCTATGGAGGAGTACGAGTTCGCCACGGCTAAGGCCGAGGCGGAGCGCTTCTTCTGGACCGACCTGTGCGACAACTTCATTGAGCTGGCCAAGTCCCGCCTCTATGGCGACTCCGTCCGCGGGGGCGCCTCCACCGCAACATCCCACCCAGCGGGAGCGACCGCCGGCGGGGCCAGGGCAGACGGCGACGCCAGCGGGAACGGCCCGGCCGGCCGGGGCGCCCCGCGCGAGGGCGCGCGCTACACCCTCTACCATTCGCTCCTGTCGGTGCTGAAGATCCTGGCCCCGTTCATGCCCCACATCACTGAGGAGATCTATCTGGCCGGGTTCGCCCGCACCGACGGCGCGCGGTCGATCCACGTCTCTCGCTGGCCCCAGGTCCACCCCGCGTGGATCAGCCCCGACGCGGCGCGGGCCGGCCAGGCCATTATCGAAGTCACCGAAGCCGTCCGGCGCTGGAAGGCCGATCGCCAGCTCAGCGTCGGCGCCCCGCTGGCCGCGCTGCGGATCTCCGCCCCGCCCGACCTGGCGCGGGTCCTGCAGGATGCCATTACCGACCTGCGTAGCGTCAGCCGCGCTCAGGCCATTGAGGTCGTCCCTTCCCCTGACGGCGACGGCGTCGCGGTCTCCATTACGTAAGGTCGCGGTCTCCGTTACGTAGAGCGGTGGCCGGCCCGGGTTCCCGTGGAGATCGGCCGGCCCTTCCATCCGTCGCTGTTGCTCCGGTACCCTCTCCCAAAGGGAGAGGGTGAAGGCTCTGCTCAGGGAGAATCCAGGCGAGGGTGAGGGCTCCGCCGAGCGATGCGGGCCATGCCTCCTGCTATGCTGTCTCCCACCTACCTCGCCACCGTCCTCCCCGGCCTCGAGTTCGTCGCCGAGAGCGAGTTGCGGGCCAAGCTGCCCGGCGCCGCCACGGTGGAGACCCTACGGGGCAAGATCCTTGTCTCCGCCCACCAGCCGCCGGCGGACCTCCTCCAGCTACGCACCGTTGATAATCTGTATCGCTTCATCGCTCGCTTCCCCGTCGGCCCTCACCGCGCCCACCTGGCCGACCTGGCAGCGGCCATCGCCGGCCTCGATCTGTCGCCGGCCGCCGCTGAGGTGCTCAGCGCGCGCGCGGAGCCCGGCCGCGCCTCCGCTCCGACGCATCCCGATGGTCAGAGAGGAGCCAGGGACCTCCACCGCCCCGTAGCACCCCATCTTCGCATCTCTGGGCCTCCAAGTCCAAGCGTCCCTGCGTCTGCACGGCCAGTAGCAGCTCCTGCCGGAGGAACGGTGCCGCCGCGCGCCGGCGTCACGTTCTACGTCAACGCCAGTCGCGCCGGCCGCCACACCTACAGCCGGTTCGAGGCGGCCGAGGCGGCCACGGGGGGCATCCTGGCGCGGCAGCGTCGCTGGCGGCCCGGCACCGCTGAGGCCCATGACCTGGAGTTCCGCCTGGACATTACCGGCGACGAGGCGCTCGTCTCGCTGCGGCTGACCCCGCCGTCGTTTCGGTTCCGTGGCCAGGAGCGCCTCTTCGCGCGCGCCGCCCTCCGGCCGCCGGTGGCCCACGCCCTGGTGTGGCTGACCACGCCTCAGCCGTCGGACTGCTTCGTCGACCCGTGCTGCGGCTCCGGCACCATCGTTCTCGAGCGCGCCGCCTATGCGGCACGGCGCATCATCGGTGGCGACCGCTCTCCTGAGGCGGCCGCCACCGCGCGGCACAACCTGGCGCTGTTCGCGGCTAGCGCGGATGACACCGCCGGAGGCAGCGCGGGGCGCGCCGGTGAGGCTGGCGCGGCCATCATGCGCTGGGACGCCCGCCGCCTGCCCCTGGCCGCCGGCTCCATTGATCGGGTGGCGACCAACCTTCCCTTTGGCCACCAGATCCTCTCCACGGAGGCGATCCTCTCGCTCTACCACGACCTCGCCCGCGAGCTGGAGCGCGTGCTCACCCCCACCGGCTGCGCCATCGTGCTTACCGATCAGGTAGAGGCGCTGGAACGGGCCGCAGGCGCCACGCGCCTCCGCCTCGCACCGCTGGCCGTCCTGAGCCTCAAAGGCCTCCATCCCCGCGTCTTCCGCCTGGCGCACGGCTAGAGCGCGGGGTAAGGAGTGCCGAGTAGCGGGTCGCGAGTGATGAAGTCTCCTCTCCCTTTGGGAGAGGGTTAGGGTGAGGGCTCCGCTACATGGGATCCCTGCTGCCAGCGTCTCACGCGAGCGGCGGTGGCGCATTGGGAGCGGTGACGGCTCCGCCCACGGGGAACCCCGGTGGGAGCCTCGCCGGTTTCGGCCGAGCATCCCTGGTTCGGTACGATTCTGGCGCGCCTGGAACGCGGGGCGCGCTGAAGCGCAGAGCAGCCCTGGAAGGAGCCTGCCGGTAGCCATGTCCCCCTTTGCCAATCGAGCCTCGACCATCATCGAGCACATCGTGGGACGCGAGATCCTGGATTCCCGCGGCAACCCAACCATAGAGGTCGACGTGTACCTGGAGGACGGGAGCTTCGGGCGCGCGGCCGTCCCGTCCGGCGCCTCCACCGGCGCCCATGAGGCGGTGGAGCTGCGCGACGGCGATAAGCAGCGGTACGGCGGCAAGGGCGTGCTCACCGCCGTCGAGCACGTCAATAAGGACATCGCGGAGCACCTGGTGGGGATGGACGCGGTCGACCAGCGCGCCGTCGACGCCGCCCTGATCGCCCTCGATGGCACCCCCAACAAGGCCCGCCTGGGGGCCAACGCCATCCTCGGCGTCTCCCTGGCGGTGGCGAAGGCCGCCGCTAGCGCCACCGGCCTGCCTCTGTACCGTTATCTGGGCGGCCCGGGCGTCTCGCTCCTGCCGGTCCCGATGTGCAACATCCTCAACGGGGGTAAGCACGCCGTCGACGGCACCGACTTCCAGGAGTTCATGGTCATGCCGCTCGGGGCGCCGACCTTCCGCGAGGGGCTGCGCTGGGCGGTTGAGGTCTACCAGGCTCTGCGCAAGGTGCTGCACGATGCCGGCTACTCGGTCAACGTCGGCGACGAAGGCGGCTTTGCCCCTTCTCTGAAGACCAATGAGGCGGCCATCGAATACATCCTGCGGGCCATCGAAGCCGCGGGGTATCGTCCCGGCGACGAGATCGCCATCGCTCTCGACCCCGCCACCACGGAGTTGTACGACAACGGGCGCTACCGGCTGGCCAGGGAGGGGCGCGACCTCACCTCGCAGGAGATGGTCGACTTCTGGGCCCGCTGGTGCCAGCGCTATCCCATCGTCTCCATCGAAGACGGGCTGGCGGAAGACGATTGGGACGGCTGGAAGGCCCTGCGCGCGCGCCTGGGCGACCGCGTGCAGCTCGTAGGCGACGACCTGCTGGTCACCAATACCCAGCGCCTGCAGCGCGCCATCCGCGAGCGGGCGGCCAACTCCATCCTGGTCAAGCTCAATCAGATCGGCACGCTTTCGGAGACGCTCGCGGCTGTGGAGCTCGCCAAGCGCGCCTCGTGGACGGCCGTGATCTCTCACCGCTCCGGCGAGACGGAGGACACCACCATCGCCGACCTGGCCGTGGCCACGGGCGCGGGCCAGATCAAGACGGGCGCCCCGTGCCGCACCGACCGCGTCGCCAAGTTCAACCAACTGCTCCGGATCGAAGAGGAGCTGGGCGAGCAGGCAACTTACGCAGGGCGTGGCGCGTTCTATAACGTCGGTCTGGATCGTTCCACGTAGTTGCGAGTTTCGAGGTCTGGGCGTCGAGTTCGGCCTGCGGACCCGCTTGAAGCTCGACACCACGCACTCGAAACGGAACTGGAGAAGCCATGGCAGACCTCACCGAGCTCCTCACCAGCTTTACGCGCATTCGCGGCGTCAGTACCGCCCTCGTCGTCGGCCAGGACGGCCTGGTCATCCAGAGCGTCACCGCGCCCGGCCAGGACGGCGCCGATGCCGACGTCCTGGGGGCCGTCGCGTCTAGCGGGCTCCTGCCGGCGCGCCAGATTGGCGAGGAGACTGAGCGGGGCAACTTGCTGCAGAGCATCTACGAGTACGAGAAGGGGGTGGTCGTCATCGAGCCCCTGGGCCAGAGCGCCATCCTGGTCGTCGTCACCGACGCCGCCGCCAATCTCGGCCTCCTCCGCCTCCAGGCGCGGAAGGTCCACCGCGACCTGGAGCAGGCCCTGGCCGAGCTGTAACCCGACGGACGCACGCCCTCACTCCCTTTCGCCCCCAGCCCCGACGCGGGGACGCGGAGACACGGGGACGCGGGGAGAGCCCTCACGCCCTTCGGTCGGGAGGGGAGAAAGACCTCACCCCCTAGCCCCCTCTCCGACACAGAGCGGGGGAACGACGGCCACGGGTGTGCGGCTTGGCTGCGCCGGGAGGGGAGGGACAACCTCACCCCCTTCGGTCGGGGCCGTGCAGGGAGGGGAGAAAGACCTCACCCCCTAGCCCCCGCTCCGACACGGAGCGGGGGAACGACGGCCACAGGAAGAGGGCGTCACGGACGGTGGCCCCACCGCCCCCACTCTGAGATAGAGCGGAGGGATGCGGGCCGCGAGCCGGCGCCTTACAGATCTGCCGGGCGCGGCCGAGATCCGTGCGGGGCGCGACGGATCGCGGCTCTCGGGCTATCCTCTAGGCTGGTGAGAGCCTGGTGACACTCAAGCTTGGCGTATTGGCGTCGGGCCGCGGGACCAGCCTGCAGGCGCTGCTGGATGCCTCCGCCCGTGGCGAGATCCCGGCCCAGGTGGCCGTCGTGCTCAGCAACCGGCCCCGTGCGCGGGCGCTGGAGCGGGCCAGGGCCGCCGGCGTCCCTGCCTTTGCGCTCCCGCAGCAGCGCTTTGCCAGCCTGCGGGAGCGCGATCTAGCGATGGTGGAGCGCCTGCGCCGGTACGGCGTGGAGTTGGTCGTGCTGGCCGGCTACGATCGCGTCCTTTCCCCTGAGTTCGTGGAGGCCTTCCCCCACCGCATCATCAACATGCACCCGTCGCTCCTGCCCGCCTTTGGCGGCGCCGGCTGGATGGCGCCGCGGCCCCAGGCGGAGGCGCTTGCCCACGGCTGCAAGATCACGGGCTGCACCATCCACCTCGTCACCACGGAAAGCGGGGTGGACGCGGGGCCGATCGTGGCCCAGGCGGCAGTCCCCATCTACGACGACGATACCGTGGATACCCTGGTGGCTCGCGTCTTGCGCCAGGAGCACCGGCTACTCCTGGAGACCGTGCGCCTCTTCGCCGAAGGCCGCATCCGCGTGGAAGGTCGGCGCGTCTTCACCGGCTCCCTCCGCCCACCCGATGAGCCCGGCATGCCGGGGTAAGGCGTAACTACGCATTCCGTCACAGCCTGCGGCCGACGAGGTGCGCGTAGGCGACCAGGTCCCGTAAGGGCTCCACGTACGGCGTGTCTCCCAGGGTAATGGTCACGCCGTCCGGCACCGTCGCCGGCAGCGGCGGCAGGCGCGCCCGCGCCGGCCACGGCACGAACCCCTCGTGCTCTGCCCCTGCGCCCGGCTGCGGCCGGCGTTTTGAGGCGCGAGACGCCAGGCCGGCGCCTCGAAAGCTGAGGCGGGAGGCCGGCGACCTGAGTTGCCCCCCCTGAACCCGCCCCTGGGGCCAGCCGGCCGCCGAGACGGCGCTGTGGAACGGCTCCAGGATCTCCTCTCGCCCGTCGCGCACCACCCGCAGCTTGCTGCGCCGCTCCTCATCGTAGATCCACTCCAGGACGTGCGTTCCTGTCACGAGAGGGACGTGGTAGCCGTCCAAGCGCTCACGCAGGCGGGCCGCGTGCATCGGGTGGACGTCGGGGAAAGGCTCGGCCTCTGTCCCGGGGACGATGACTGTGGGACGCCGCCCCCAGCCCGCGAGGAACAGGGCCGTCTCCGCCGCCAGCGCGCCGGGGCCCACTACCGCTACCCGCCGGCCGATCCCGTACAGCTCGTGCAGGTCCTTGCCCAGGAGCTCGCCCGCTAGGAGGACGGCGCGACCGCGCGCCCACGCCGGCCGGACCTCCGGCCGCGGCCGGCAATCCACCGTCACGTCTGCCCCGAGATCCGGCTGGTCCGTAATGCCCGCGCCCAGCTCGTACAGGCGCTCCGCGAAGTAGAGGAAGGCGCGGCCGTACTCCGCGTTCCCGGGCACGCCGGCCCGCAGGCCGAGCAGGCCGCCCAGGGGCAGACCGGCGGTCGCGATGCTCACCTCGTGCCCCCGCATGGCCGCCACCCGCGCCACCTCCAGCCCGGGGAGATTTGCGCCCAGAATAACCACGCGACGGGGGTGCGCCGGCGCCTGGAGCGGGGGCAGGAACTCGCGCCCCGCCTCGCCGTTCACCGGACACCCCGTCGCCCCATCCGGCCCGGGAGTGAAGCAGGCCATGCAGCCGATGCAGGGGATGATCTCGGAGTCGATGCCGGCGCGCACCTTCGCCGGCCAGGCGGGGTCGGCCAGTAGCGCCCGCCCCAGCGAGACGAGATCGCCCTGTCCGTCGCGCACGACGCGCTCCGCCGTCTCCCCGCTCACGATGCGCCCCGCCGCCAGCACCGGCACGTCAACCGCCGCCTTGATCTCCGCCGCCAGGTGCGCCTGCGTCGCCTCCCCGACCCCTGCGCTGAGCCGGATCGGTCCATCCGACTCCATCGATCCGGCGATCACCTCCAGCGCCGCCGCGCCGCTGGCGACGAGTGCGCGGGCGATCTCCCGCGCCTGGTCCGGCGTGATCCCGTTCGGCCGGTATTCGTCCGCGCTGAACTTCACCAGCACCGGCAGGCAATCGTCCGTCTGGCGGCGCGCGGCGCGGATGACGTCGACCAGCGCCCGCAGGCGGCCGGCTGGGCCGCGCCCGTAGCGATCCTGGCGCCGGTTGGCGGCGGGCGAGAGCAGCTGGGCCAGCAGACTTCGGTGCGACGCCTGGATCTCGATGGCGTCGAAACCCGCGCGCCGGGCGCGACCGGCCGCGGCGCCAAAGGCCTCCACGACGCCGGCAATCTCTGCGGCCGGCACGCTGGCCAGGTCGGGAACCGGCGGGTAATGGAGCTGGATGGCCGCCCGCGCTCCGGCGCGATGGATCGCCTCCGCCAGAACGCGGAACCGCGGAATGGCCTCATCTCGGTCCAGGCGCAGCCTGGGCAGGGGCGGTGGCGGCCCGCCCACCAGCGTGCTCTCGACAATGATCAGGGCGGCGCCTCCGGCTGCCCGCGCCTCGTACCAGGCGATCAGGCGGCGCGATGGCAGGCCCGCCCGTGACGCGAACCCCGTGGTCATCGCCGCCATCACGATCCGGTTGGGCAGCGTCAGGGAGCCGATGCGAGCCGGCGTGAAGAGGCGCTCCGGTTCCGGTTTCGGTGGAGGCTCCTGCGGTACCAGGCCCGGGAACGGAAGGGGCGGGCGCATCATCTGCTCCCCATGCTACCGCAGCGCGGCCGGCCGGCGGGCGCGGCTCGCCCCCGCCGGCCGCTCGTCTGGGCTCTTCATCGCCGGCAGTCAATTCCCTCTCTGCATGGGGAGAGGGTCAGGGTGAGGGCTCCGCTCGCGAACAAGCCGGTCCTTGACCCCACCTGGCGCTGCCAGCGCTGAAGTGAGGGCTCCGCTCGCGAACAAGCCGGGCTGGCGCGGCCGGCGCTCCCCGGGGCAGCACGACGCTGGCGCACCTGCGGCCGCCAGCGGATATTGCCCATTCTGGCAGGGGGTCCGCTCAGAGCGGATCAGTCGGAACGCGTATCGTATCCGAGCTGGCGCCTGATGGGACGATCCTTAACGGAGCAGCTATCGGCCACACTGTGGCGGTGAATATCACTGGGCCAACGATGAGACCTCGCCAGCGCCCTGCGATGCCCTGCAGCGGCGCTCGGTCTCTGGGTGGAAGGTCTCGTGCGCTCCGATGGCGAACGCGAGGCAGGCACGGCCCTCCGCCGGCACAAGATAGGCTGCCCGGTGGGCGCCACCGGGCGGAGAGAATACGAGGGATCGCACCTCGCGCAGGCTCCCGGTCCGTGGATGTCCCTTGAACGGTTCCTGCTCGAGCGCCGCGAGTGACCGCATGACCCGCGGGAGGCAGGCGCGGAGGCCCTTTTCGGCCTGGCGGGTGGGTTGGACCTCGCACCACTCAGGCAGCATCGCTCACGCCAGCGCCGTCCTCCGCCTGATCGATGTCGATCCCCCGCTCAGTAGCGATCTCCCGCAGGCTGCGTGTTCGCCCCACGCGATACGCTGCCAGCGCGTGCTCCGCGAGCTCATCAAACGGGTTCTCCGCATCGGCAGCCAGCCGGCTGAGGCTCAGTAGTCGGGGCCGACCAGGCCCCGCTCCTGGAAGTCGGCCACCTGGCGCCAGCTCACCGGCAGCACGTTCGGCCACACCTGCTGGAAGTGCTCCTGGTGGGCATGCCAGTAGGCCACCGTGATGT
>DAOTTI010000105.1:0-6928 GCA_034437795.1 Chloroflexota bacterium
CACCTGGTCGTCGTCCACCTGGTCCTCGTCGACCTGGAGCACCTCCACCTGGTCGGAGAGCACCTGGCAGTCCACCTGGGTGGAGTAAGGGCGCGCTGCCTCGGATCGGCTGCCCCGTGCGTCGGCCGCCCGAGGCAGCCACCGCCTGATCCAGCTCCCCGCAATGCATCACGCACAGCACGCAACGCACAACGCAGGAGCCGCAAGCATGCAACGATCACTGAAGCAGGCCGTCTCGGTGGCAGTCCCCGCTGGCGTAGCTGCCGGCGCCGTGGTCCGGCAGGGACGGCGCGGGTTCTTGAGGTCATCGGTCACCGCCGGCGCGGCCGCGATCTCGGGCTTCGCCTTGCTGGGAGCGCTGGACGCGGCGCCGGTCCAGGCCGGCAAGATCGAGTACTGCTACATCGATCCGGTGATCACGGTGGACGTGCACGGCAAGCAGGTGGCCGTCAAGCTCTGGATCGGCGTGCCCGCGGGCAAGACCGGCACGCTCGACCAGCCGGCGCTCAAGGCCAGCATGCGCGCCGTCGTGGCCGATGAGCCGGATAGCCAGGGCAGGTACGCCACCATGGTCTGGTACACCATCGTCACCAAGAACGGGGCGAGCTTCTCCGTCACGACCTACCTGGAAGCGCCCTCCCAGGGCGCCACCAGCGGCAACGTGAGCGGCGTCACCAACGTCGAGCTCTCCAACGTCATCAAGCTCTGCGCCTGCTGAGCGCCGGCCACCGGCGCTCGGGCCGGCTCATCCGGCGCCGCCTCCCTGCGGTGGCGCGCGATCAGCCGCCCACGGCGCGGGGCCCGCCAGGCAGAGCGAGCACCTCGAACACATCTCGAACAGGAGAGCGACGATGAGTGCACCGTCGACGGCGACTGCCGATCACACGTGTGCTGCAACCGCAACGACCACGCCCGAACCGCTGCCGCGGCGCCAGGTCGAACACATGGGACAGATGAAGCGCCTCCAGCCGCGCCAGACGGCAATGGAACGGCCCAGACCGCCTCTGTCGCTCCTGGCCTACGCCGGGACCCTGGCGGCGGCGGCCGCCGGCGCCATCACCCTCAGCTTCCTGGGGCCGCTCGCGGCCTCCGCGCTGGTGGGCCCGCTCGATGCCGTGCCGGCCGCGCTGCTGGCGCCGGTGATGGCCGCCCTGGTGGCGCTGGCGGGGCTCTTCCCCATTCCGCTAGGCCCCAAGACGAAGGTCTCGGTCAACGCCGCCCCCCAGTTTGCGGCCGTCCTGCTGTTCGGCGCGCCCCTGGGCCCGCTGGCGGCCGCCACGGGCGTAGCGATCAATAACGCCGTATTGTGGGCGCGCGGGCGCCGCCACCCGATCGACCTCCTGCTCAATGCGGCGGAGGCGGCGGTCACCGCCACCCTGGTGGCCACCGTCGTGCGGGTGGTGAGCGAGCGGATGCCCGGCCCGGGCGCGGTGCTCCTGCCGGCCGGCGCCGCGGCCGCAGCCATGTACCTGACCAACATAGCCCTGATCAATGGCGCCGTCGCCATCACGCTGCGGGCCCCGTTCTGGTCGCTCTGCTGGGCGACCGGCCGCGCCGTGGCCGTGCAGCACGCTGGGTTGTACCTGCTGGGCCTGCTGGCCGCCTTGAACGCCCCCCAGCACCCGTGGGTGCCCCTGCTGGTGGCCCTGCCCACGGCGGTGGTCTACTTCTCCTTCCGCGCCAACCAGCGCCTGCGCACCCAGACCCGCGAAGCGGTCGAGGCCCTGGCCGACATGGTGGACCTCCGTGACCCCTACACCGCCGGACACTGCCGGCGCGTGGCCGACCTGTCCGAGCAGCTCGCGCGCCGGCTGCGCCTGCCGGCGGATGAGGTGGAGCTGATCCGCTCCGCGGCTCGAGTGCACGACGTGGGCAAGATCGGCGTCCCCGACCACGTGCTGCGCAAGCCCGGCCAGCTCGACGCCGGCGAGTGGGTGCACATGCGCGCCCACGCCGAGGCCGGCGCCGCCCTGCTGGCGCGGTTCCCCGATTACGCCCGCGGGCGCGAGCTGGTGCTAGCCCACCACGAGCGCTACGACGGCATGGGCTACCCGCGGGGCGCCGCCGGCGACCGCATCCCCCTGGGGGCGCGTATCATCGCCGTGGCCGACGCCTACGACGCCATGACCACCGACCGGCCCTATCGCGCTGGCCTCGCGCCTGCCCAGGCGGCGACCGAGCTGCGCCGCCACCGCGGCGCGCACTGGGATCCACAGGTGGTGGACGCCTTCTTGGCTCTCCTGGTGGACCAGGGCGTGCTCGCGCCGGCGCCTGAGCGCGCCGCGGACGCAGCGCCGGAGGTCCTGCCCCGCCCGGCCTTCGCCCTCGTGGCGGCGCCCGCCGCCTGATGCCCATTGCCTCGCTAGCGGGCCCCGCCACCGGCCGGCCCTCGCCTGGCCTCTGGAACCGTCACCGGCGGTTCCCTCTCCCGACCTTTCTCCCAAAGGGGGAGGGAGCCGCTCGCCGGCGCCGTGGCCGCGGTCGCCGCGGTCGCGCAGCCGTTACCGCGGGAGCGCAATCGTGCACATCGCCCGCGTGGCCGCGTCGCAGTACCAGAGCTCGCCTCGGGAGAAGGTCAGCCCGTGCGGGTCAGGGCCTTCTGCCGGGCCAGGCTCCAGCTCCAGCACGCGCCGTAGCTCGCCCTCCAGCGTGTAGCCGGCGATGATCCGCTTCGTCGTCTCCGCCACCCACAGCAGTGAGCCGTCCCAGGCCAGGCCGTGGGGCCGGCTGCCCGGGGCGGGGAACTGCCGGAGCACCCTGCCGTCGGCCGGGTCCAGCTGGTAGGTCGTCGCCGACGGCGGCACGGTCACCCACAGCTTGCCGTCGATCCACTCCAGCCCATGGGCCCCGCTGCGCTCGCTGGCGCCAGGCGTCGGCAGGCGGGCCAGCTCCCGCCCGTCCAGGGCGTAGCGGAACAAGGCGATGGGCGGAAACGTAGACGCTACCCAGATCGCCTCCCCATCCCAGGTGATGCCGCTGGAGTGATTGGTCTCCGTCGGAAACTGCCGGAGCACGCGCCCATCGCTCCAGTCCAGCAGATAGACGTTCAGGTCCTTCTGGTCGATGACCCACACCCCGTCTTCCACCGCCTGCAGCCCGTTCGGCTGCGGGCAGGGGGTGAACCAGCGTACCCTGGCCCGTACTCGCTCGGCCGTTGCCACCATGGATCGTGTCCTCCCTTCTGCTGTGCTCCCGCGCGCCTCATCCTGCCCGACGCATGCTCGTCGCGCGGCCTGTGCTCCAGGCGCGGCTGGCGCGCCGTTACGTTCCGTCTCCCGTTGAGAGAGGGCTAGGGTGAGGGCTCAACCAGCCGGGGAAGCCGGTGGACCCGTGCTCACGCCCCATCCGGCGCCTCGCACTGCAACAGCTTACAATGCGGGACGTGGAAACGCAGACGCTAGAGTGGACCGGCGAGCGGGCCTTCATCCTCCAGGACGGCAGCGGCGCGCAGGCGTGGGTCGTGCCGGCCATCGGCGCCAACTGCATCGCCTTCCAGACGCCCGTGCGGGACCAGGTGGCGCACATCCTCTCCACGCCCGCCTCCGCTAGCGTCCTACGGGAGCGGCCGACGTTCTGGGGCCTGCCGATCCTGGCGCCGTACCCGGGCCGGCACCGCACGCCGTTTTCCTGGCGGGGCCGGCAGTACGCCATCGAAGCCAACGACCGGCCGGGGGTCGCCATTCACGGCTTCGTCGCTGGCGCGCCCTGGGAGGTGATCGACTCCGGCCCATCGCGCCTCATCTGCCGTTTCGACTCGGAGACCGTCCCCGATCGCGCCGAACGATGGCCATGGCCCTTCGTGTTGACCGCCACCTATAGCCTGGAGCGGGGCGCGCTCTTCCTGGAGCTGGAGCTCCACAATCGCGCCGACGAGGAGATCCCGCACCTGCTCGGCCTCCACCCCTACTTTCCCCTGCGCTTGACGCCCGCGCGCCCGCTGAGCGCCCCGCTGCCTACGGCCGCTGACCTGGTCGGTGACGGCGCCGCGGCCGCGCGGGAGACCTGTCTGGTCTGGGTCGCCGCCGACGAGCTATGGGAGATGAAGGCGGGGCTGGGCACCGGCCGCATCGAGCGCCTGCGGGGGGCCTGGGACCTCCGCCTGCCGAAGCCCGTGGCGGAGCTGGAACGCACGCTCGGGGTGCCGCCCGGGCCCGGCCCCTTTGGCGACGACGCGGCCGTTGCGGGGCCGCGGCTACCGGTACTGCTCTACGGCAAACGCGCGGCGCTGCGGAGCGTGGACGCCGGCACCAATCCTGCTGAGGCCGGGGGGGTGGCCAGCGGGATCCAGGACGCCGCCTCTGGCATCGAGGTCAAGCTGGACGCCAGCGCCGCCTTCGGCTGCCTGGCCCTCTTCTGCCCGCCGCGACAGCCGTTCATCTCCCTCGAGCCGCGCTCAGCCGTCTCAGACGCCCTCACCCTGATGCACGACCCCCGCCGCCTCTCTACCGGCGTCTGGCCCCTCGCCCCCGGCGCGCGCTGGCAGGCCTGGGTGCGCCTCTCCGCCTGGCCCCTCCGCACCTGACCACCACCTGCTCACCACCTGCTCACCACTTGACCTCCACATACGCTAATAGTTGAAAAAGAGCCGCGGCCCACTACACTCCACAGCCCAACGAGCCAGCCACGCTATGACGCGCAGTAACGCAGAAGTCGAGCACCTGCGGGGCGGCAAGGACGACGTCGAGCTCTACGTCCGCACCTACACCACCATCCTGCGCAGCAGCGGCGACGTGCGCCTCCGCGCCTTCGTCGCCGCGCACGTCCAGGTGGGGTCCAGTCTCCATCCGGGCGCCGGATCGGCCATGCCCGACGCCGGCGCCTTCATCTACGCCATCCAGCGCCTGCCGGACGCTGTCGCCCACGTGCGCCGCATCATTCTCGGCCAGGAAGGGGAGCGCTTTCGAGCGGTGCTGGGCCGCGACGTGACGCACTGGCAGCGCCTGGAAGCGCCGGCCCGCCGCCGCCAGTGGCGGTGGAATGGCTCCGACTCCATGACGGTGCACGTGGCCAGCCCGTCTGACCTGGACGACGTGATCCCGTGCCTCGTCGCCTACCAGATCGAGTGGAACAAGCTGCACGCCCTGCTCCAGGACCTGGCCAGAGAGCCGACTGGCCGGCGCCTGCTCCAGCAAGACCGGCCGCCGGACGATGCGCTGGCCGCGCTGGGCGCCCGCCTGGGCTTCAGCGCGGACGACTGGCGGCGCCTCCAGGCCATCTGGGGCCCGCGCTTCTGGGAGCGCATCCGGCAGATCGCCGCCGAAGAGAAGGACATGTTCGTGCGTCTGCTGGAAGGCCACGACATCGGCTACACCCGCCTGGTGCGTCGCTGGTGGGCGCCGATCCGGGCGGCCCTGCGGGCCCGCGCCCTCGACGGCAGGCCGCTGTACTTCATCTCGTCCAACATGCACGGCGTCGTCAACCTGGTCTCCGGCTATGCCCGCCGGCGCGCCGCCATGCTCTGGGATTTCCTGGAGAGCGCCGAGGCCCGCGAGCTGGCCGGGGAGCTGGCCGAGCTGCGGGCGATGAAGGGGCGCGCCAACGCCGAGAACGTCCTGTACTACCTGGCCCGTCTGTGGCACCGCGCCCATCCGGAGGCCCCGGCCAAGGAAGAGCGCCGCGCCGAGGAGGAAGCGCGGGGCATCGTGCAGATCGATCCTGTGGCCGGCTACGAGGTTGGAGCCCAGCTGGTGGAGCTGGCCCGGCTCCGCCCGGGCGACTTCGACCCGCGCCTGGCGGATCTGGCCACCGTCGCCCCGCGCTCGGATGCCGTGATCCTGAACGTGGACTATCCGCTGGGGCTGGCCGCCTACCAGATCCTGCGCGAGGTGGTGGCGGAGGTGCCGGCCCTGCGGGGCGCCTACTACATCGGTAAGGCCGCGACCCTCAACGGCGCCGTCGGGGACGTGATGATCTCGAACGTCGTCTTTGATGAGCACTCCCGCAATACCTACGTCTTCGACAACGCCTTCGCCTACGACGACGTCGCTCCCTACCTCGAGCGGGGCTCCGTGCTGGATAACCAGAAGTCGGTCACTGTCCGCGGGACCTTTCTCCAGAACCGCGACTACCTGGAGTTCTATTACCGCGAGCAGTACACCGTGGTGGAGATGGAGTCAGGCCCCTTGCTCTCGGCGCTCTACGAGGCGTCGTACCCCAACCGCTACCCCACCGGCGAGCACGTCCACTTCCGCAACGTCCCCTTCGACTTCGGGATCATCCACTACGCCTCCGACACGCCCTACACCCAGGCGCGGACCCTGGGCGGGCGCAGCCTCTCCTTCGAAGGCATCGATTCCACCTACGCCGCCACCGTGGCCGTCCTCCGTCGCATCCTCACCCTGGAAGCGGGCCGCCTCGGGATCAGCCGCGTAAGCGCCGCCGCGTAACCCGGCGCCCGCCCTAGTCCAGATCATTCACGGCCCGCGACGAAGTCCCGTCTCCCTCTGGGAGCGGGCCAGGGTGAGGGCTCCACTCGCTACTCGCTACCCGCTACCAGGCCCTTCTCCCTCTGGGAGAGGGCCAGGATGCGGCCTCCGCTGGGGAAGGATCCGGGGGTTAGCTGGACGCCGCCGCACGGCCGGCGCCCCCGCGCGCACCGCCGACCGCGTCGGGGGCGCGCTCCACCGACTCCAAGGTGCCACCCACGACCACCGTATGCCCACTCGGCAGGGAGGGATCGGCCGCCGCGCGCGCAATCGCCTCACCCATATCCTCCGTAGTGGGCAGCCAGCCGGCCACAGCGCCCCGCCGGTCGGCCATCCCAGGAGCGGCTCGCTCCAGCAACCTGGGGGTAATGGTGCTCTCGATCAGATCGCCGGTCACGATGATCAGTCGAACCCCTCTCTCGGCCAGCTCCTGCTGTCGCGCGCGCAGCGCCTGCTCGCCCACGCGCTTCGGGGCTGCCACCGGCGCGTAGGCTGGTAGCTGC
>DAOTTI010000106.1:0-20083 GCA_034437795.1 Chloroflexota bacterium
TTGATCGTCTCCCTCCTCGGCGCTGTGCTCATCCTCTACGCACTGCGCGCGCTCTCCGGCCCGCGCACCCCGGTCTGACGCGCGCCAGTAGGTCCGAGCCGTCAGGGTGGCTGCCGACCGCAGGCCACCCTGCGGCACCGGGCGGGAGACGAGCCAAGAGACTATCTGACGGCGAGGCGGGTTCCGACCAGGGCCCGCCTCGTCGTGCCGCGCTGGGAGGCAGGTCAGCCCCTTCGGTCGGGGCCGCGCCGCACCCCTGCCCCACGCTGCCCCACCGTGCGGCTTGGCCCCGCCGGCCCCGCTCCGACACGGAGAGAGGGAAATGACGGCCACGGTTGTGCGGCTTGGCCCTGTTGCCACATGGAAACGGGGGGCGACGGCCGTGGCTCTGAGGCCGATGGCGGCGCGGTTCCACCGAACGACGAGATGGACTCGCTACAGTTGGGACGGGTATGGACTTGCTGTTCATTGCCGTCCTGCTGGCGCTCTTTATGGCCGCGGCCGCGCTGGCCGTCGCGCTGTACGCCGCCACCACCGCGCGGGGTGCCGCCCAGCTCCTGGCCGACTCCACGACATCTCTTGCAGCAGCGCGCGAGGAGGCGCGCGAGCTGGCGGCGCGGCTCGACGGGCTCGACCGGCGCCTGACGGACGCCGAGGAGCAGGCCGGCGCCGCCCAGGCCCGATTGGACACGCTTGAACAGCGCCTGAGGGCAACCGAGACGCGTCTGGGCGAGCTGGCCGGCGCCTCGACGCCGCCCCCGATCCCGTCGGGGCGCAGCGTGGCCCGCCTGGAGGACCTGCGCGCCACCCTGCGCGCGCAGGCGGCCGAAGGCGCTGGCGAGGACGAACCGGCCGACGACTCGTAGGCAGGGCCGGCTCAATCACGTGGCGGCACGCGCGGCGCGCCCTTCCCATCAGCCTCTCGCTCTGCTCTCATTTGCCCGCTCTGCCTTGCTTGATCGACGCAGCGGGTGAGCGCGGCCGTGCCGGCGCGCTCATGGGAAGACTGGGGCGGGCCGCGCGCCGGGGCTTGACAAAGCCGTGCACCGTCGCCGAGGATGATGCTGCGCCATGACCGCGACGCTTGAGCAGCTCACGGGGGAGGAACTGGGTCTCCTGCAAGGCTGGTATCGCACCATGGCCCTCTCTCGGGCGGTGGACGAGCTAATGTGGATCGTGGGGGCGCAGGGCAAGGCCCATTTCATCCTGACGGCCCGAGGCCACGAGGCGGCCCAGGTGGGCTCGGCCGCCGCCCTTCGGGCGGGCTACGACTACGTCTTTACCTACTACCGCTCCATGGCGGCCGCCCTGCAGCTCGGGGTGACGCCAGAAGACATCTTTCTATCCGTGCTGGCCAAGCGCGACGATCCGTTTGCCGGGGGCCGGCAGCTACCGAACCACTTCAGCGTCCCACGCCTGCGCCTGCCGACCGGCTCCAGCTCCGTGGCAACGCACCTGCCCCACGCGGCCGGCGCCGGATGGGCGGCGCGGGTGACCGGCCAGGACTTCGTCGCCGTCGCCTACTTCGGCGACGGCGCCACTGCCAAGGGGGAGTTCCACGAGGCGCTGACCTTCGCCGGCATCTGGAAGCTGCCGGTGATCTTCTTCTGCGAGAACAACGGGTACGCCATCTCCGTCCCCGTCGAGCTGGAAACGCCGGCGCCGATCGTCTTGAAGGCGGACGGCTACGGCATGCCGGGGGTGTGTGTGGATGGCTGCGATCCGCTGGCCGTTTATCGTGCGATGCGCGCAGCCGTGGAGCGGGCGCGCGGCGGCGGAGGCCCGTCGCTGATCGAGGCGGAGGTGGTGCGCCTGGTCGCCCACTCCAACGCCGACGACCAGACGGCCTATCGCTCGCCCGAAGAGCTGGCGGCGGCTCAGGCCCGCGATCCGCTCCCGCGCCTGCGCGCTCGCCTGCTGGAGGCCGGCGTGCCGGAGCGCGACCTCGCCACCTGGGAAGCGGAGGCCCGGGCGCGGGCGGAAGCCGCCCTGGCCTTGGCCGAGGCGGCTCCAGACCCCGATCCAGCGGACGCGAGGCGCCATCTCTACTATGGCCAGTGACGGCTAGCTACGATCATCGACCTTCCCTGCGCCATGCCGGCAGTACGGACATTGACCTCCCTGACGCCATGCCTGCCCTCACGCTGATCGAAGCTATCAATCTGGCCCTGTACGAGGAGATGGCGCGCGACGAGCGCGTGGTGGTGCTGGGCGAAGACGTGGGGCGCAAGGGTGGGGTCTTCGGCGCCACGCGGGGCCTGCAACGCGAGTTCGGCCCCCTGCGCGTCATGGATGCCCCGCTGGCGGAGATCGGGATTGCGGGGATGGCCATCGGCGCGGCCTTCGCCGGGCTGCGGCCGGTGGCCGAGTTCCAGTTCGCCGATTACATCCACCCCGCCTTCGATCAGATCGTCAACGAGGCGGCGACCATCTCCTATCGTTCCTGCGGCGCCTGGGCCTGCCCCGTGGTGTTCCGCGCCCCGTGCGGCGCGGGAGTGCACGGCGGGCTGTACCACTCCCAGAGCGTGGAGGCCTACTTCACGCACGTCCCCGGGCTCAAGGTGATCGTGCCGTTCCATCCAGCCGACGCCAAAGGGCTGCTCAAGAGCGCCATCCGTGACGACAACCCGGTCGTCTTCTTCGAGCACAAGGGGAGCTATCGGCGAGAGCGGGAAGAGGTCCCCGCCGGGGACGTGCTGGTGCCGATCGGCGAGGCGCGGCTGGAGCGGGAGGGCAGCACCCTTTCCGTGATCACCTACGGCGTTGGCGTGCGCTGGGCGCGCGAGGCGGCCGCGGCCGTCGAGCCGGAAGGCATCTCAGTGGAGATCCTGGACCTGCGGACCGTTCACCCCTTCGACCGCGAGGCGGTGGCGCGGACGGTACAGAAGACGAACCGCGCGCTGCTGCTGCATGAGGCGAACAAGACGCTTGGCGTCGGGGCGGAGATTGCGGCCTTTCTCGCGGAGGAGCTCTTCGACTCCCTGGACGCGCCGGTCATGCGCCTCGGCGCCCGAGACTGCCACGTCCCATACGCCGCCGCCCAGGAGGCGGCCATCATCCCCAACGTGAGTGAGGTCGCAGACGCCCTGCGCCGCCTGGCGGCCTACTAGCGGTTCAAAGGTCAAGGTTCAAGCTCAAGGTCGAGTTTCCTTTCCCTGATGGGAGAGGGTGAGGGCGCAAGCAGCCGCGAGCAGGGGTTGCACCGGGGTGATGGGGGCGTGCGCAAACGTTCCGGCCGGCACAAGCCCATGGCCGGCGTTCCCCCACTGTGTGTCGGAGCGGGGGCGGCAGGGCCACGCCGCACAGTGGGGCGCAGTGGGGCAGGGGTGCGGCTCGGACGCGACCGAAGGGGTGAGGTCCGTCTTCCCTCCGTGCGGCGCGACCCCGACCGAAGGCGGTGAGGTCCGTCTTCCCTCCGTGCGGCGCGACCCCGACCGAAGGCGGTGAGGTCCGTCCTCTCCCGAGGTCCGCCACGGCCGCTGATCGGGACGGTTTGCGCCTACGCGGGTGATGGGGCGCGCTTGACAGATGGGCGGTTGGAATGCCATGGTCAGCGATCGTCTACACGAGCCGGTGCCCGTCTTGGAGTACCACCACACGAGCCGGCGGCTTACGTAAGGAGCGGGTCAACGATGCGAACCCGGCAGGGATGCCTGGACATCTACGAGCGCCTCGGTGTGCGGCCCGTGGTGAACGGCGCGGCGACGCTGACGCGCCTGGGCGGATCGCTCATGCCGCCACCGGTGCTGGAGGCGATGCTGGAGGCGGCGCGCCACTTCGTGCCCCTGGAGGAGCTGCTCGCCGCGGCCGGCCGGCGCCTCGCCGAGCTGACCTATAACGAAGCGGCCTACGTCACCAGCGGGGCCGCGGCCGGCCTGGTGCTCACCACCGCCGCCTGTATTACGCACGATGACCCGGAGAAGATGGCGCTGCTGCCGCGGCCGGAGCGGATCGCCGGCGGGCGCTACCGCGTTGTCATGCACCGCTGCCAGCGCATCGGCTACGACTTCGCGGTCCGCCAGGTGGGGGTCGAGCTGGTCGAGATCGGCCCATCTAGGGCCGAGGCGGCTGAGCGGACGACGCAGCCCGAGGAGCTGGAGGCGGCGCTCGATGAGCGGACGGCGGCGGTGCTGTTCATCGCTGGAGAGAACCACGCCCGTGGCGCCCTGCCCCTGGAGCAGGTGGTGCAGATTGCCCACGCCCGCGCCATTCCGGTGATCGTGGACGCGGCCGCCCAGATCCCGCCGGTGGAGAACCTGTGGCGGTTCACCGGCCGCGGTGGCCCGGCGCCCTGGGCCCAGGCGCTGGCGAGGCTGGGCGTGCCAGAGGCGCCCGCGCCGGCGCCGGAGCGGATCGAGTCCGCCGGCGCAGACCTGGCCATCTTCTCTGGCGGGAAGGGGCTGTGCGGCCCGCAATCCACCGGCCTCATCCTCGGGCGCGCCGACCTGATTGCCGCCATCGCCCGCCAGGCAAACCCGCACCAGCTGATCGGGCGGCCGATGAAGGTCGGGAAGGAAGAGATCTGCGGGCTGGTGGCGGCCGTGGAGTGGTACCTCGGCCTGGACTTCGAGCAGGTGGCCGCGCAGTACGAGCGCCAGGTCCGGCACGTCCTGGACGCCGTGGCCACCTTCCCCGGGGTGGAGGCGCGGCGGGTCTGGCCGAGCGAGGCGGGGCAGCCGATGCCCCGCGCCTTGATCCGCCTGGGCGCCGGCGCCGCCCTGACCCGCGACGAGCTGCTCCAGCGCCTCCGGCGCAGCGATCCACCGGTGGAGCTGGCGGCCGCGGGGACGGACGGCGTCTACGTCAACCCGCAGACCCTCCGCGACGGGGATGAGATCCTGGTGGCCGACGCCCTCCGCCAGGCGCTGGAGCAGGAAGAAGAATGAAGAAGTGGAAGGGTGAGAGGTGAGGTATGCCTGATGGTCCGCGCGCCTTGAGGCCCGACGAGTGGAGCCAGCTCAACGAGCTGGTGTCGGCCGTCTTCCGGCCGGAGATGTTCCACGACTACCCGCAGCTTTTCAACGAGCAGAACCGCCAGAACCTGCGGGTCGTGGCCGAAGACGGAAAGGTCGTGACGCACGTCGGCATGACGGAGCGCGCGGCAACGCTCGCTGGCTGCCGCATCGACGTCGCCTGCATCGGCGCCGTGTCGACTTATGAGGCGTATCGGGGCCGGGGCTTCGCCTCCCAGGCCTTCCAGGACTGCTGCGACAAGGCGGCGGCTGATGGGATCGACATCATGCTGATCTCCGGCGGCCGGGGCCTGTACACCCGCGTCGGCTGCCGGCAGGTCGGGCAGGACTGGGACTTCGCCTTCGACACGGATACGGTTCGTGCGCTGCAGCCCCGTGGGGCGGGTTACCGCATTGTGCCCGTGGGGGCCGGGGCCATTCCGGTGCTGCGAAGTCTCTACCAGCGGGAACCGGTCCGGTTCCTGCGCCGGCGCGAAGACTGGGAGATGGCCTTCGCCTGCGGGGTGGTGATGAACGTGGCCGCCGACTTCTGGGGGGTGACGTACGAGGGGGCGGGCGCCACGGCGGCCACGGAGGGAGAGGGCCTGGTGGCCTACGCCATCGTCCACCAGCCGGACAAGGTGCGCCGGCGCAGCGCGGCCGATCCGCGCCTGGTCCGCGTCGTCGAGTTCGCCGGCGACCGAGCGGCCGTGGCGGCGGCCCTGCCCCAGCTCCTGGACCACTACGGCGCCCAGCGGGTGACCATCCACGTGCAGGGGGGCGACCTGGCGCTGCACCGGCTGCTCAGCCAGGCGGGAGTGGCTGGCGCGCCGGCCGGCGCCTCCGGCACCCTGCGGGTGATCAACTTTCGGCAACTGATGGATCGCTGCCGGCCGCTGCTAGCGGAACGGATCGGTGACGGCGCCGCCGGTGAGCTGCGCTTCGAATCGGACGAGCGTCCGGGCAGCGCGCTGGGCGGGTTCACCATCCGCAGTGGAGGCGAGTACCTACGTGTGCCTGACCTGGGCGCGCTCGCCTGCTACCTCTTCGGCTCGCCCAGGCGCGAGCCGGCGCCCGTTGAAGGCTCCCCCCGCATCGCCTCGCTGCTGGCGGGGGCCCTGCCGCTGCCGGCGCTGTGGTATGGGATGAACTACGTTTAGGCCAGGCTCAGGGTGCAACGCCAGCAAGCCTGGGGGTTCGATGGGCGTGGCCGGCAGTGACGTGACACCTGTAGCAGGACAGGACGTGTCGAGGAGTGGACGTGCCACAGCGCTTCGGACCGTTCGCGTAGTCTGGCCTTTGGAGAGATGACCGTGGATGGCGCACCGCGAGCGTCGCGGCCGGTCCTCGTCGTCATCGCCGGCGGGACGTCGTCGGGCAAGACGACGCTCACCCGCGCGCTGGCGGGCGAGCTGGCCCCGCTCCGCCCCGTGGTCCTGAACCAGGACGCGTATTTCCGCGACTTCTCCGAGGTACCGGAGCCGGAGCGGGAGGCGGCCCGCACCGCCAACCGGCCGGAAGCCGTCAACTGGGACGCCCTCGTCCCGCAACTGGAGGCGCTCAAGCGCGGCGAGGCCGTGATCCATCCAATCCCGGGGACTCGGGCAGGCGCGCGGGGCGATCCTCCGGTGCGGATCGGTCCGTCTCCCGTGATCCTGGCCGAGGGCCACCTGCTGCTGGTGGATGAGCGCGTGCGCGCCCTGGCGGACCTAAAGGTGTTCGTCGACTGCGACGTCGAGGTGCGCGTGCTCCGGCGCATCCAGCGAGACGTGAGCCGGCCCGAGGCATCGCTGGAGCGCTCGCTGGCCTGGTACTGGCGGGACGTGCTCCCCAACAACCAGCGCTACACCAACCTCCAGCGGACCTACGCCGACCTGATCATCCCACACGATCGCCCCAATCCGCTCGCCCCGCGCCTGCTCGCCGCCTGCATCCGCGACCTGCTGGAAGGCGCGTGCCCGCCGGCCGCCGCGCGCCCGCGCCAATGCGGGACGGCGTGAGGCGCCGCGACGGGGCAGGGTGAGGCACGCGCCCCTCGGGCGGCGAATGCTACAACTCCTGCCGTAGCTGGAGCCCCCCTCGGAGGGACCAGGAGAAGGAGGACGTCATGACCGTACGGCTGGCACTGATCGGATGCGGCGGGATCTCGGAGGCGCACCGGCGCGGGTATGCCGCCATCAAGGCGGCGGAGCCTGACCTGTTTGAGCTGGTGGCGGTGTGCGACGCCGACCCCCAGCGGGCGGAGGCGGCCGCCGGCGCGGCCGCGGCCTGGCAGGATGGACGCCCACGGGTGTACACCGACCTCGACCACCTGCTCCAGAACGAGCGGATCGACGCCGCGGACGTGTGCACGCCCCATTACCTGCACCACACTGTGGGCGCGGCCTGTTTGCAGGCCGGCATTCACGTGCAAGTGGAGAAGCCGATTGGCGTGACCGTGCGCGCCACCCAGCACCTGATCGAAGCGGCGAAGCGCCACGGGAAGATCCTGGCCACGGCGGAGAACATCCGCCGGATGCCCGGACCGCGCACCGCCTACTGGCTCTTTCATGAGCGTGGCCTGCTTGGCCAGCCGATCGCCCTCTACGCCCAGCGGGTGGCCCAGCCCCGCCCGCGTGTCACCGTGGCGGCCCCCGTCCGCCCGGGGGAATCCCCCTGGACCTGGCGCCGCGACCGGGCCCTCAGCGGGGGCGGTCCGGTGCTGGACAGCGGCGCTCACTTCTGCGACACCATCCGCTACCTCTACGGCGAGGTGGAGTCCTGCTACGGGCGCGTGCTGCACCTGAGCGACCGGCGGGTACGGAAGGGCAGCGAGCTGGTCACGCCCGACACGGAAGACACCTTCATGGCCACCATCAACTTCGCCAATGGCGCCGTGGGCACGTGGTCGGTCAGTTCCGCCTTACCGGGCCATCAGTTTCTGGCCGTGGTCTACTACGGGCGGGAAGGGGCCATCGTCGAGCCGGTGGATGCCTTCCACGGGCCGCGGCTGGAAAGCCAGGTCGTGCTGCGCGACGGCAGCTCGCGGCCGCTGGAGGCCTACTTCCTGGAGTACCTGGAGGCGCTGGGCGAGCCGGGCCGGCAGCGCCTCTTCCCGCACGGCTTCGTCGACGGCTTCACCCTGGAGATCTACGACTTCCTCACCGCCGTGCGGGACGGCCGGCCGCCGGAGATCGACGGCGAGGAAGGGCTACGGGCGAAGGCGATCGCCATGACCATCTACGAGTCGGCTACCACCGGCCAGGTGGTGCGCGTCGAGGACGTCCTGGCCGGCCGCGTGCGCGAATACCAGCGCCCCATCGACGACCGCTGGGGCCTGTAACGCCCCCGGCCGCTCCCTGAGCCGGGGCCACCGCGGTGCCAGAAACACGAGACTGGCGTAGCCGGATCTGGCCCGCTGGTGCTGTGGAGGAGCATGAACTGAGGCCTCACCGTCGCCCGCGAAGCGGGCCCCCGCTCTCCCGGAGGGAGAGGGGTCTCCCCTTGCTGGGTGCGGATACTCCAGGTTAGCCTGGACTATTCCTGAGCGGAGCCCTCACCGCGGCGCATCTACCAGAGGGAGAGGGAACTGCTCGCTGGCCGTGACGGCTCCAGGCTAGCGGCGGGGCCTATCCCCGCCACGCCTCCGGATTGACCAGGAACGGCGGGCGCCTCCCCTGGAGCGCGGCCACGATGTTCTCGGCGGCGACGCGGGACATCCGCGCGCGCGTCGCGTGGGTGGCGCTGCCCAGGTGGGGCACGAGCGTCGCGTTCTCGCACTCCAGGAGCGGATCGTCCGGCGGGAGCGGCTCCACCTCGTAGACGTCGATGCCGGCGGCAGCGATCTGCCGGCGCTGGAGCGCCTGCGCCAGCGCCCGCTGGTCGACGATGGCGCCCCGCGCCGTGTTCACCAGCACCGCCGTCGGTTTCATCAAGGCCAGCTCTCGCTCCCCGATCAGGCCGCGCGTCTCAGGGGTCAGGGCGCAATTGATGCTGACGAAGTCGGACTCGCGGAGGAGGTCGTGGAGGGAACGGTACTCCGCTCCGGTCGCCGCTTCGATCTCCGGCTTGCGTGACCGGCTGGTATAGAGGATGCGCATGCCGAAGCAGGTGGCGCGGCGGGCGACGGCGCTGCCGATGGCGCCCATACCGATGATGCCGAGCGTCGCCCCGTGGACCTCCGCCCCGAGCAGGAGCGCGGGGTTGTAGCCCCGCCAGGCGCCGCTGCGCACGTAGCGATCGCCCTGGGCCACGTTGCGCGCCGCCGCCAGCAGCAGGGCCCATGTCTGGTCGGCCGTGGTCTCGGTGAGCGTGCCGGGGGTGTTGCACACCAGGATGCCGCGGCGCGTCGCCTCCGCCACGTCGACGTAGTCGTAGCCTACACCGAAGCCGGAGATCACTTTGAGCTGGGGGGCCTGGCCCAGCGCCTCCTTATCCAGCCGGTCGGTCGGGGGCACGGCAAAGACGGCGGCCGCGCCTTGGCGCAGCTCTTCCAGCAGGACGTGGCGTGGCGCGGCGTCGGGGCCGGGCCAGACGTGCACCTCCGCCACCTCGCGCAAGAGCGCTAGCCCCGGTTCGGGGAATGTCCACGAGCAAAAGACGATTGGTCTTGGCATGCGCCGGATCATAACGAAAGTGGGCGCCGTTGCGCGCCTCCTGCCCGCCGGCGGCGTGCCGGCCGAGGGGCGCCACCGCGCATGCAGGGCCGCAAGCCCGCGACCCCGGCGTCCATACGGCTGACGGTTGCCGGGCCAGTCCTTGCGAAGGAACTCGACGCCAGGACCGGCCCGCGCAGCGTCGTGTGGCGTTGAAGGGCACTGGCCAGCGGCGAGGAGCGATCGAGGCGCTATCGAGCGCCGGTATTGACCGGCGCCCGGCCGCGGCCTACAGTCCATACCAGGAGCGCGGCGGCAGTTCCACGCGTACGTGCTGATCGGGCTGCGGTGGAGCTGGGGAGCGCTCAAGGGATGAGACGGGATAGGGATCGCACCTTTTCAGACGAGACGCCGACCACGTCTTTGCAGCACGACCGCCACTTCGGTTCGACCGGGCCAGCGCCCTGACGGTCCTGGACCCCTGACTGGTGCACCGGCTGCGCCTGAGGCGCCCGGGGCAGGCCGTTGCGCCGGTTCGGAGCGGGCAGGCGGTGCGCCGCCCCAGTGTAATGACGGGAGGCGGGAGGTCCCCGCCGGTCTCCACGGACCGGCGGCGGCCGGTCTGCGCGGGCCGCAGGGCCCCGCGCCCCCCGCGCCCGAAGCGGCGCGGGCATGCGCCAGACGGCAGGCTGCGCCGGGTGCGGTCCTGGCACTCCTGGAGAGCAGCCTGCTCGTTGGCGCATTGGCGGTGTTCCTGGAGAGTTGCCGTGCGTTTCTCGTCGAGGAAGGGGCGACGGCGCTGTGGCGTGGCGCCGCTGGGAGCGCGCTTACTGTCCTGTGCCTCGTTGGCCAATGCCTGCTGGCGGGCAAAGGCAGGGTTGCGACGCCGGCTGCCGTCCAGCGCGTGACCCGGATCGTGCGAGGCATCGCGCTCCTGGTGACTCTGGGCGCGTTCGGCGTCATCTCGCTGCTGATCCTTGGGCACATGGTCGTCCTGCTGTACGAGGCCCGTCCGGGATCGGCGGGATATCCCCTGCAGTATGGGGAGCGAACCGCGAGGCTTATCGTCGCCAGCGTGGCCTGCCTTGCGGCCGTCTACTGGGCGTTTCATGGGCTGAACGCGACGCGAGGCGAGATCCACCGCCCGCGCCAGGAGCAGCGCGGCGGATCACGGGGCGGGCGCAACCGGTGTTCGCGGCTGATTGAGCCCTTACCCTGAGCCTCTCACTGAGTAAGAAGCCCTCACCCTGACCCTCTCCCGCAGGGAGAGGGGACAATCCTCACCCAGGGGATCGCTTTCGCGGAGGCGCGGTGGGGCGTCAGGTGGGTTTAGCAGGCGTAGGTGACCCGCATCAGGTCTTCCAGCCGGCGGACGAGCAGCGAGACCTCCGGGCGCGAGCGCAGCTTCTGATACTTTGGCGAGTGCCAGAACAGCGCCAGGCTCAGGCGGTGGCAGATGTCGATCACCAGGCGTCCCAGGGCGGGGCGCAGGCCGGTGTTGCGGGCCGGCTCGCGCGTGCGCCGGTAGGCGTACTGGGGCGCCCCATCGAGGCGCCCGCGCAGGATGGCCTTGGCCAGGGCGTCGGCGACCATCTCGCTGCGCCGCTCGGCGCCCGAGCGGGTACCGGGGTCGCGCCCCTCCACGTACTCCAGGCGGCTGAAGAAGCCGCGGCCCGTTCCGGGCAGCTCTTCCACGAGCGCGTGGGCCAGCAGGTGGGCGTAGACGGCCAGGCGCTCGTCCGGCGCCAGGCGCTCCGACACGACGATCTCCGCCCCGCGCGGCGAGGCGATCAGAAAGCCTTTCAGGTCTTGGAGCGCGTCGCTGGCCTCGCAGTGGATACCCAGCTCCTCCAGCGTACGCTGCGCCAGCCACTCGCGGCTCGCGGGCTGGCTCCCGCAGGAGCTGAACTGGGGCTCAGCGCCGCTGGCCCGCGCTGGCGCCACCGGCGTCCGCCGCAAACGTTCGGCCAGGAGCAGTGCCGCGCGTTCCGGTTCGAGGATCATCGCCTGGGTCCCTTGGCGCGCTGGCCTGCCGGCTGGGCCGCCTGGTGCTGCGGGGCGCCGGCCAGCCGGCTGAAAGGCTCGTCCTGCTCTCTGAGCCCCAGCACGTGCCACAGGAGCTTGCGGCGCAGGACGATCTGATCCGGCAGGGGCAGCGCGCGATAGCGGCGCAGCAGCTCGTCGAAGTGAGCGAGGTCCTCCTGCGAGAGCGGGAGGTAGAAGCCGGCCAGCTCCATCAGCTCGCGGAAGGCCGGCGCCGAGAGGCTGGCGCAGCAGAGCGCCCAGCCCACCAGCCGCTCCAAGGTCAGCGGGGCATCGAGCTGGCCCTGCTCATAGCGCGAGATCATGCTTTGCGTCACGTGGAAGCCGAGGTCTTCCAGGTCGCCAGAGAGCCGCGCCTGGCTCGTCGGCTCGCCGCTGGTACGCAGCTGCCGAAGGCATTCGCCCACCCGCTCGCGGATGGCTGCCCACCGAGCGACCTGCACTTCGTCTCGTTCGCCCATCGTGGTAGTAAGCGTAGCGAATTGTCTGGTGCCGTGGTAAGCTAACGTGCCCGCTCGGCCCAGCGCTCCAGCTGAGAGCCGGCGCACGGACAGCATACAGCGTGCGGCAGCGCCGTGCCATGCATCGCCGGCATTGCAGGGGCCCAGTACCCGCCGGTACGCTGATGTGTGACGGGTCGGAGCCTGACCGGGCGCCGAGGCAACGGTGCAGCCGTCACGGCCGGTTTTCGGGCGATCCACGCCCGAGGACCGGCTTGTATTGTGCCGATGAACCGATAGATCAGCAGCCGATCAGTGCTGCAGACGATATCCAGGGTGGCCCGCGCAGGACGGAGCTTGCGCGCCTGCGTTGCCGGCCGCGAAGCGAGGGCAAGAGACCGAATGGCAGTGGTGGCAGTCAATCAAGATGGATGGGCGGCGCCGGCACCCAAGGCCGCCCATGGCCGGACCAACGCCGTACTCTCTCCACCTCCGGCACCGTACGCGCCGCCGCTGCGGGTTGCCACCAGGCTGATCCAGGTCGCCACCGAGCGCCATCTCGAGTTCGTGGACGTGACCGATTACGTCGAGCACTGCCTGGCCGAGTCCGGCATCCGCGAGGGCTTTGCCGTGGTCTTCTCGCGCCACACCACGGCCGGCATCCGGATCAACGAGCATGAGCCGTTGCTCCTGGAAGACATGGCCCAGATGCTGGAGCAGCTAGCGCCGCAGGACGCCAGGTACCGGCACGACGACTTTACGGTGCGCACGGTCAATCTCACCGATAACGAGCGGATCAACGGCCACTCCCATTGCCGGAGCCTGCTGCTCGGGGCCAGCGAGTGCATCCCCGTCGGCGGGGGCCGGCTACTGCTGGGGCGCTGGCAGCGCATCTTCCTGGTCGAGCTCGATGGCCCTGCCCAGCGCGAGCTGATGGTCCAGATCGTCGGCGGGTAAGGTGGCGGAGACCGTATCATCCACGGCGGCGAGCGCGCCTCCGGGAGGAACGGCAGATGGCAGTCGTCGAGGTCATGCAGACAAACGTCCCTGCGCCCAAGGATGCCCCGCTGCGTGAGCGGGGCAGCGTCTTTACCGACGAGATCTCGATGGACTTCGCCGACGCCTGCCGCACGGCCGCGGCGGCCGGCTTGCGTTACGTCGACATCCGGCGGGTCTGGGGCGTCTTCTCCCACGAGGTGCCGCGGGAGCGCTGGCCGGAGATGGCCCGCATCCTGGCGGACGCCGGGCTGCGCATCGGCGCGGTCCAGAGCAACTTCGGCAAGTGCCCCCTCTCCGGCCCGGGCTATGACGAGCACCTGCGGTTCTTCCCAACCCTGGTGGAGCAGGCCCAGTACTTCGGCGTGGATGTGATGCGCGTGTTCCCCTTCTGGAACGAGGTGCGGATGAGCGACGATCCGCCACCGCCGGGCGGGATCCGTCCCAACCTGGAACCGGCGCTCGCGGAGATCGTCCGCCGCCTTCAGCCGGCGGTGGCCCTGGCGGAGCGGGAGGGGATCTGGCTGGGGCTCGAGCCGGAGCACTCCACCTATAGCGGCAGCCCGCAGGAGGTGGCGAGGATCGTGGGCGCGGTGAACAGCCCCCATCTGGGCGTGGCCTGGGATGTGAACAACGGCTGGGACGACCTCTCCATCGACGAGGCCTACGCCCTGTTTCGCGGGCGGGTGGTGAACGTGCATGTCAAGGAACGTGCGCTGTCGCCGTCGGAGCGGCGCCTGCTGGCTGCCGCCGGCGGGCA
Source organism: Chloroflexota bacterium (assembly GCA_034437795.1). GTDB lineage: Bacteria > Chloroflexota > UBA11872 > UBA12225 > UBA12225 > DAOTTI01. The sequence goes on from DAOTTI010000106.1 coordinate 13,766, forward strand.
GCCGCGGCGCCAGCCGGCCCTGCTCGGCACGGGGGCCATCCCGTGGCCCCAGGTCATCCGCGCGCTTGAGCAGGACGGCTATCGGGGCGTCTACTCCATCGAAACGCACTTCGGCGCGCGCGGGCGCTACGGCTGGGAGAAGCTCAAGGCCGCCACGACCTATTACATCTATGCCCTGCGCGAGCTGCTGGAGGACGCTGAGGCAGCGCTGAATGTTGCCTCAGCCGCAAGCACCGCCCAGCCTGGCAGCGGGAGCCCGCCGCGGCCATAACCAACTTGAAACCCGCCAGCGATGGTTGTAACCAGGTTGCAACGCTAGTTTGAACCTGGCTGAAACGGCGCGACCCTATGCTTCGTGCTAGAAGCAACCAGGGTTCATGCGCCACTCCTTCTTCAGCACGGTCGTCGTCGTTATTACCTGCAGCGCAGCCGCCGCCGGCTGGTTCGGCGTGCGGCTCGCGCCACCGGAGGAGACCGCCTCCGTGCTGGCGGCATCGGCCGAGCGGGCCGACACGCTCCTCCCCGACGGGGCCCAGCCCGGGGTGCGCAATCGCGCGGCCTGGCAGCCATCGCCGATCCCGGGCCAGCCGGCGGCGAGCCAGCCCGCCCAGCAGGGGACGCTCCTGCCAACGCCAGCCGCCCAGCCGGGGACGCGCAGCCGCGCGGCCTGGCAGCCGTCGCCGATCCCGTCGCAGGCGCAAAGCCAGTCCAGCCAGGCGCGTCTACAGACGGGTCCGGCGCCCGCCGGCCTGCCGGCGCTGCCGTCCCTGGGCGCGGCGCCGGCCCTGGGTGGGGCCGCGGCGATGGCCCCGGGAGCATCCGGCGGCGACGCCGGCAACGCCGGCGCGTTGGGGAGCCTGCTCACCTCCGCCGGCTCCGGCTCGACCTACGCCGAGCTTGGATACACGCCCATCAGCCAGATGTTCACGACCGACCGCCTGGAGGCCCTGTTCAATGGCGGCCTGCCGGAGGAGCGTGGCGTATGGCAGGAGCGCCGGTTCTTCAGCCCCGCCCTGGGGCGGGAGGAGGCGTACCTCGTCTGGCTCCCTCCAGGGTATGAGACGTCGAAGCAGCGGTATCCCACTCTCTATCTGCTGCACGGCGTGGGCGGCGCCAACGGCTTCGGCGTGGAGGAATGGCTGGGCTACGCGCTTACCGAAGATCTGGACCGCATGCTGGCCCTGGGACTGATCGAGCCGATGATCGTGGTGCTACCCAACGGCGAGCAGGGGTACTGGATCAACCACGCCAACGGCGGCCCGCGCTGGGCGGACTACGTGGCCAATGACCTGGTCAAGGATGTGGACAAGAACTTCCGCACCGAGGCCAGGCGCGAGCGGCGGGCCATTGGCGGGCTGTCTATGGGCGCGCACGGCGCGCTACAGCTGGCCCTGAACCGTCCGGACGTATTCGCCATCGCCGGCGCCCACAGCCCGACGCTGCGGCCGTTCGAAACGACCCCCGAGTTCTTTGGCGACCAGAAGTGGTTCGCCAAGTATGACCCGCTCTCGTTGGCGCGCAACACCGATGCGCCGGCCAAGCTGACCATCTGGATCGACGTCGGCCACCAGGACGACGAGTGGCGCCCGGGCGCGGAGGTCATGTACCGCGCGCTGCGGCAGAAGAACGCGGCGGTCGAGTTCCATCTGCTGGAAGGCGAGCACGAGGGCTGGTACTGGACCTATTATCTCCCTGAGTACCTTGATTTCTACTCGGCGGCGCTGCACGCCAGCGCCACGACGCCAAAGGGCGCGCCGGTGGTGCTCCGGCAGCCGCTGCTGGCTCGCGTAGCCTCCCTGGCTGCCGAGCCGGGGCTGGTCGCGCAGCCCATCCTGGCGCAGGCCGCGCAGCCCTGAGCCGCGCAGCCCCGCAGAACCCCTAGGGAGCCATGACCCAAACCCTGGTGAAGGATGCGCCGGTGCCGCTGGCCGGCGGCACCGCTCCTCCTGGCGCGCCGCCGGCGCCGGCCGCGCCTGCTCGGCTACTCCCTCAGGCGCGGAGACCGGCCATGAGCGCTGAGCCACACCCTCAGCCGCCGGCGCCGGCGGTAGCGGTTAAGCCGCCGCCCCAGCCGCCGGTGGACGCTGCGCCTCCGCAGCGGCGGGCACGGCCCCACTGGCGCTACGAGGAAGCCGGCCGGCGCGACCTGCGCCTGGACTTCTTGCGCGGCTTCTGCGCCTTCGCCATGGTGGTCGACCATCTGGGCGGCGCGTCCTTCCTGTATCCCTTCACCGGCGGCAACACGTTCTTTGTCTCCGCCGCCGAGGGGTTCATCTTCCTTTCCGGGCTCCTGGTGGGGCTGATCTACGGCCCGCGCGTCCGGCGTGATGGCCTAGCGGCGGTGCAGCTCCACCTCCTGCGGCGCGCCTTCACGCTCTATCTCGTCACGCTGGGGCTGACCTTTACCTTCGTGGGGCTCTCGCGCCTGGCGGACATGCCCTGGCTGCAGGACGTGGAGCCGTTCACGCCCCAGCTGGTGATCAGCCTGCTCACGCTCCACCGCACCTATTACCTGGTGGACGTGATGCTCCTGTACACGCTGTTGCTGGCGATCGCGCCGCTGGCGGTGCTGCTCCTGGATGCCGGACGCACCTGGATCGTGGTCGCCATCTCCGCCGGCCTGTGGGCGCTGTACCAGTGGGCGCCGGATGCAGTGCAGGTCCCCTGGCCGATCGTGCACAACGACACGTTCCAGGTGACGGCGTGGCAGCTGTGGTTCTTCGGCGGGATGGTGATCGGCTATCACCGCGGGCGCATCTGGTCCGCGCTGAGCCGCCTGCCGCGGCTCCCGACCGTCCTGGCCCTCCTGATCCTGGCGGCTGGACTGGTCGCGCTACGCCTCTCGAACGGCGCCCCGCTGGCGGTGATCATGGGCATGCCGGAAGGCCAGGCCGCCCTGGATCTGCTCTTCGATAAGCACGTGGTCCGGCCGGGGCGCCTGCTCGCCTTCGCCGTGTTCTTTCCCCTGCTGTATCTCGCACTCACCGAGCTGTGGCGGCCCCTGGCGCGGGCGCTGGGCTGGCTAATGATCCCCTTCGGCCAGAACGCGCTCTACGTCTACGCCATGCACCTCTTCGCCGTGTACCTGAGCGCCCTGCTGCTCCCGTACGTGCCGGGCTTCGACCGCTTCTCCGCCTGGCAGAACACGCCGGTGCAGCTGGCGGCCGTGCTCCTGATCTGGGTCATGGTCAAGCGCGAGGTGCTCTTTGACGTGATCCCACGCTAGCCCGCCGTCTTCACCGGAGCGGGAGGGAGGACGTCACCCCCTAGCCCCCTCTCCATGTCGGAGAGGGGGAATGACGGCCACGGGCGTGCGGCTTGGCGGTGCCGGGACGGAGGACGTCATCTCCTTCGGCCGGGGCCGCGCCGGGAGAGAGGCGAAGGACCTCACCCCCTAGCCCCCTCTCCGACACGGAGAGGGGGAACGACGGCCACGGGGAGAGGGCCTCAACCGCGGGGGCCGCGACGCGTGGGAGGGGAGGGTGGTCCTTACCCCCTGCCCCCTCTCCGGCGTGCGGGAGCGGAGGAACAACGGCCGTGGCCTGGCGCCGCCTGGGTTGGTACTAGACGCCGCGGGGTACGGCGGGGCGCGCCAGCGCGGAGAGGGCGCCGGGCGCGGCTCCGGCGGCCTCGGCGCCGTCGAGCGGCGCAGCCGTCGGCCCCTGAGGGGCAGGTGGCTCGGCGCGGAGCTGCCGGGCCGCATCCGTCAGGAAGGCGAGCACCGGTTCGAGCATGGCCGCGTTGACCTCATGCGCCGCGCCGGGCACGATGGCCACCTGCACCTGGAAGCCCAGCTGGGCCAGGACGTCGGCGAAGCGCTGCGCCCGCTCCAGGCGCGTCTTGCCGATGTACGGGTCCCACTGGCGCGGGACGTCGCCTTCGCGGTTATCGTTGGCACCCACGCCGATCAGAAAGCGCACGGTGGAGAGCGCCTGGAGGTCGATCGGATGGCCAAGGCGCTGCTCCAGGCCGGCCACACCGAACGGCATCGGCGCCGGCATGATCGCTCCGGCCACGGTCTTCACGATCGGCGCCGGCAGGGTGTAAGTGCCGGCGGAGAGAGAGGCCACGGCCTGCACCCGCTCGGGGGAGAACATGGTAAAGCGCAGGCCGGCCTGCCCGCCACGGGAGAAGCCGAAGATGAGCACGCGGTTGTGCAGGACGGCGCCCGTTTCGGCGGGAACGGCGTCCAGCAGGGTGGCCAGCTGCGGCAGCAGGCGGAGCTCCTCTTCGGCCAGGCTGGCCGGGTCGCGCCAGTCATTCCCATACGGCATCGTGGGCGCAATGACCGCCCAGCCCTGGGAGCGGGCATAGGGGAGCAGCAAGGAGGCCATGCCGGGCCCGCTGCCGTTCATGCCGTGCAGGACCAGGAGCGCAGGGCGGGGCTCATCCGGCCCTTCCGGCAGGTACAGCGTGTAGCCAGGGTGATCCGGCGTGGCGGGCACCTGAACGTCACGAGCGGGGAGTACCGGCACCGGCGGCGCGACGGTCGGCGGCCCCGCTGCGCCCTGGTCCCCAGCCGGAGTGATCGGCCCTTCGTCCGCGGCCCCGACCTGGCTGACCAGGGCGGCGGCCAGCCGGTCTCCCTGCAGGACCAGGACACCGGTCAGCGCCAGGAGCAGGGCCATGGCTGGCACGGCAAGCAGCCGGCTCGCTGCCGCCAGGCGCCGTCCTACGACTTCCGCTCGCTCCACCGGGGACCGCACCATCCGTGCTCGCCAGATGTCGCATAGCCTACCATGAGCCGGCCCAGTTTGCAACCGGGTTGTAACCACGGTTGTAACCGGGCTGAAACCGCAGCCCGCGGCGCCGGTCAACGGGCCGATCAAGGGTTGGCGTCAAGACGGACGAAGAGGGGGCGTGGCGCGGGACGACCCCGGTCCGCCGTTGCGGCCGTGCCGCGCCCACGTCGCCGGCGCCCGAACCAGCGGTCGAAGGCGGTGAGTACTTGGAGCGTGAGGCAGGCTGTGGTCAAAATGGTGGCGACGGTGGCATAGGCGACGACGGCGTAGCGGCCGACGTGGGTGATGGCAGCCACGAGCGCAAAGGTGGGAAATTCGAGCATGCCACCGTTGGGACGGAGCGGCCGCCGCCGGCGCCTCGCGCCCCCGTCGCGCGCGTGGGGTAGTCTGGGGTGGACCTGGGCGCACGCCAGGGCGAACCGCGCCCCCGTCGCGCGCGTGGGGTAGTCGCAAGCGGAGCCATTACCCTGGCGCTATCCCGGGGAGCCGGGCTCAGTAGCGAGTAGCGAGTAGCAAGGAAGGAGCTCTCTCCCATGCCCTTTCCCACAGGGAGAGGGCACGGTGTTTTCACCCTAGCCTGCTCCCAGAGGGAGATGGGGACTGACTGACCGCGACGGATGATCCGGGCGAGGCGCAGGCATCGGCGGTCAGTCGTCCGCGACGGGATCGGCGGGAGGAGTGTCGGGCGCGAAGCCGTCGTCGGCGCCGGACACGTCGCCCCCTCCCTGGGCGAGGGGGGCGCCGACCGGCGGCACGAGCAGCGAGCGGACGGTGGGGGGCGAGGCGACGGTAGCCCCCGCCGAGGTATCGGCGAGCACGGTCGCGACGTCCTGGCGGATGCGGGCCAGGTTGGGCTCAATGGCGTACAGGTCAGGGCGGTTGATGACGCGGCCGTAGGCCGGCGGCTGCAGGACGAGGCTGCGCACGCCGGCGACGTCGCGGGAGGCGCCCAGCCTGGCCAGGGCCAGCGCTTCCCGCGGGGAGATGTCCGTCTGCACGGCGTCGGCCAGGGTGCTCATCAGCACCGGCAGCCGGGCGAGGGTGCGCGGGTCGCGCAGGCGCTCCTTGAGGCTGAGCAGCAGACGCTGCTGCCGGTACCCACGATCGAAGTCATCGGAGCCGTGTCGCGAGCGGGCGTACCAGAGCGCGCGCTCGCCGTCGAGCCATTGCAGGCCGGCCGGGATGTGGATGCGCCGGATGGAGTAGTCTTCGTTGGGGTACTCATCGTCGCGAATGGGGCGCTCCACGTCGACGACGACACCGCCGATGGCGTCGATCACGTTGCGAAAGGCGGCGATGTCGATGGACGCCCAGCGATGGATCGGCTGGCCGAGCAGGTCGCTCACCACCTGGATGGCCAGCGGGGGACCGCCCTCACGATAGGCGGCGTTGATCTTCTCCGGCCCGACGCCGGGGATGGTGAGGTAGAGGTCCCGCGGGATCGAGATCATGGCCGCGCCCTGGAGGCCGGGATCCACGCTGACCAGCAGGATGGTGTCGCTATTGCCCCAGGGGCGGGCGGCCGCCTCCTGGGGGCGGCGGTCGGTGCCGAGCAGGAGGACGTTGAGGCGGCTGG
>DAOTTI010000107.1:0-7833 GCA_034437795.1 Chloroflexota bacterium
GGCGCTGCGGTGGTGAAGACGACATCTACCCAGTAGTTGGTGGCCTGATAGCTCCCTGTGGGGAAGCTCCCCGCCGGCCCATAGGCGAATACGCCATTGCGCCCGTCGGTGGCGTCTGCCAGCGCACGCAACGGCGCGTTGGCGATGCCCGCACCGGCGAACGCGTCACGGTCGGCAGCGTATCCCCCATTGGGCGCATGGTAGGCGGCAATGTAGGTCGTGTTGGCGCTAATGGCCACTGGCTGGGCAAAGTCCACCTGCTGCCAACCGGAGGCCGTCTCGTTACTGAACGTAGCGCTGGCCAGCAGCTGGCCGGTGCCGGTCCAGAGATGGGCGGTGTGGAGGCCGGTGTTTGCCGGGCCTTTGTAGAAGCGGATCCCCGTAATGTAACCGTCAACGTCGGCCTGGAACTTGACGCCGAGTTCCACGGCATTCGGATCGGCCTGAGACGCCACGGTCGGGGTGGCGGCGCCCGACCAGATCGTGCAAGGGCACTGGCGCAGCGCAGCCGTAGTGAAGGTGAAGTCGTCGGAGACGGCCAGGTTGCCGGCCGCGTCGCGGCTCTTCACCCGATAGTGGTACGTCGTATTGGGTACGAGCCCCGTGATCTGCAGAGAGTGGCTGCTGTTGAGACTGCTCGCTAGTGGCGTGGTACTACCATAGGCGGTGGTTGAGCCGTACTCCACCTGACCATCGGCCGGCTCGTCGGTCGTCCAGGTGATGATTGCCGCCGTGCTGCTCACGGCACTGGCTTGCACAGCGCTGAGTACCGGTGGGGACGTGTCGGGAACGCCTGGGGCATTCGCAGACCAGAGCGCACCGCCAGCTAAGGCGGCATCCTGAGCCTCACCTGCACCGTCGAAGGCCGTAGTCCCGGCTCCTTCATCGAAGCGCCAGTACCCGACGAGCCCGTTGGGCGCCCCATTCAGCTCCCTGCGGAAGGCAGCGGCGATATCGCTGGGGGAGCGCACGACGTTCCAGATACGCACGTCGTCCAGCTTCCCGTTCCAGTAAGCGGTCTGGAGTAGCGTCCCCCCAATGTGCAGCGGCCCTCGATTGCCGCGCGTGCTGATAGCAGGCAAGCTCGTTTGCTGTACCTGGACCCCATCCAGGAACAAGGTCAGCGTCCGCGTGGAGGCCTGCAGGGTAGCCGCCGCGTGATGCCAGGAATTCGGGTCGACGCCACCTAGGTAGTGAAAGAGAACCTGGTTGTTCCAGGTAGTCTTCGCTCCGACGTAGAGATTGCCCCACTCAATCCACATCTGGTAGGGCGTCTCGCCCTCCATGGCTGTGTCGTCCTTCAAGACGATAAAGGTAGGTGGGTGATTAAAGCCACCGGGCGTCTCGTCCTTGAACCACGCCTCAATCGTCCAGTCACCGGTCAGGTTGAGCTCAGCACGGTGCGGCGCCTCAGCATAGGCAGAAGTGCCATTCAAGCTCAAGCTGCGGGGCGTAACGTCGAAGGTGGCTGTGAAGGTCACGTCGGATGAGCCGAGAGTGACGTTGTGCTGCTGGGCCCCGCCATCTGACCAGGAATTGAACCGAGCGCCGCTCTGTGGCGATGGAACGTAGATGGTGTGCTTTGAGCCCGCGACGGTCGTGCGTGTGAACGGGGAGAGCCCACTCTCCCCATCATAGACCACCCGCAGCCAGGGCGGCGACGTTAGCAGCGTGATCTGGACCGTCTGTGGGAACACGCTCACGGAGGTCGTAGCGGTCAGCCCGCCGCTGTCGGTGGCCGTGAGCACGATCTCGAAATGGCTGTCATCACCGTGATCGGGGACAATGAAGCTGCCGCTTGAGCCGGTGAAGCTGGTGAACGAGTGGGTGTGGCAGACACCGTACGGGCAGTGCTTGATGTTGATCTGCCAGCTAAGGCTAGCCGCGGGCAGTGAGCCATCCTCGGAGTCGGTAGCGGACCCGGAAAGCGTGATCACATCGCCAACCTTATAGGTCAGGGATGCGTCGGGCGCCACGATCACCGGTACCGGCGAGAGGTTGCCGGCGCCCACCTTCACCGTGGCCGTCCCCGTGCCCATGCGCCCGTCGCTCACGGTGAGTGTGGCCGTGTAGGTGCCAGAAGTCGTGTAGGTGTGCTGCGGGTTGGCCTCATGCGACGGCGGCGTGCCGTCACCAAAGTCCCACGCAAATTGCAGCGGATCCCCGTCTGGATCGACGGATCCGGCGCTGGAGAATTGCACGGTGAGCGGGAGCAGACCGCTATCGGGAGTAACCGAGGCAACGGCGGTCGGTGGGGTATTGCCTGGGGTGTAGCGAATGCGCCGGATCTGGCCGGTGGTGATGGAAAGGTAGTAAATGTTGCCGTCAGGGCCAGCCTCGATGTCAACCGGCGCGTCAGCACCCGTTGCAAAGTCGGCCACGCTACCGGGCACAAGCCGGTTGGCGTCGTCTACCTGCAACGTCCTAATGAAGCCCTGACCGTAGTCTCCATAGAAGTACCGGCCCTGGTACTGTGATGGATAAGCAGTCCCCGTGTAGAAGGCTCCCCCGGTGGCCGCGGAGCTCCCGCCATTGTGGTCCCAGGCGACGAGCGGAAACCATACGGCGCCGGTCCCGCGGGCGTAGAGCGTCTGGCACACGGGATATGGCTCGTATCCTGCCTGACGAACGTAGCCTTCGTAACAGGGCCAGCCAAGATTAGTGCCGGCCGGTACGGCGCTGACCTTCTCCCACGTGTTCCAGCCGACGTCTCCTAAGTAAGGGATCCCGCTCCCTGGACGAAGGTTGAAGCGATAGGCGTTACGCAGACCATAGGCCCATACTTTGGAGCGATTGGCGTTCGGATCGCCGTTCCAGAACGGATTGCTCGGAACGCCCTGGCCAGTCGTGGTGATGCGCAGGACCTTGCCGGCCAGCGAATCCAGGTTCTGGGCGCGCAGGGCATTCTCGTCCACGAAGTTGAAGTGCGCGCCGTCGCCGAGCGTGACGAAAAGCGTGCCATCGGCGGCGAACTTCAGGTTGCCCACGGAGTGGGATGGGGAGTCCGACGGGATGCAGTCACTCCCCAGCGGGAAGTCGTTACAACTGTTGCCGACGACCGTTCCCAGCAGCACCAGCTCGCTACTTGGGGACGCGGCATCGCCGACGGCGGTGTAACGGGCCACCCGTGCCGTCTTGAGGCCAGCGTAGAGGGCAGCGTTGTTCTCGTAGGTGTACGCCAGGTAGACGTAGCCGTTGCTCGCGAAGTTCGGATCGACGGCAATGCCAAGGAGACCGTGATCCCAGTAGTCGTTGACCCGATCGCGCAGGTCGATGAACGGAGCAGGCAGGAGCGCTCCATCCTTCACGATCCGGACGACGCCCTGCTTCATGGCGATCAGGATCCGCCCGTCAGGCAGAAACACGAAGGCGGTAGGCTGCCCATCCTTCTGGAGGTCCAGCTGCGCCACCACCTCCAGCGCGAACCCTGCCGGCATGGTGGGGGCCGCCAGCGGGGCAGCCATGGCCGGGCGAGGGCGCAACGGGTCGCTGGCTCGCAGCGCGCTGACCAGGGCGGCGGCGTCACTGGCCAGGCGGCCCGGCGCAGACTGCGCCTCGCCGCTGCCTGCGCCGTTCCTGGCCAGTCGCGCCTCGTTCGATGGCGGTCCGGCCGGCTGGCCATCGTACCGCACACATCCCCGGCCAGCAGCATGGGCATCCGCCTCCGCTGCGAGCAGGCGTTGGTGGTGCTTGCCGTAATGCTCCTGCCCGGTCCTGCGATCCTTGGCCGCACTCACCTTTGCTAGCCCGGCCTTGACGAGTTCCTCCGCCAGCAGGCGCCCGTCGCGGGTTGTAGCGTGATACATGCGCCGGCCGCGCGCGTCGAAGACGATGTCCGCGTCGTCCTCCAACCGTAGCCCGCCCTTGGTCAGGGCCCACATCAGGCCAATAGCTGCCTGGCCACACGCGGTGTTCCCCTGCGGGGCTGTGATGCCGAGCAGGCCAATACCCGTCTGCTGGCCAAGGAGCCAGGTTTCGATGGTATCGCCGTCGATCACGCGGATAGACGACGTCGTATCCAGGGGACCGCCGCCGGCCGGAGGGGCGCCCCCGGGCGGCACGCGTTGCGCGTCCGCTTGGCGAGGCCGTCCCACACCGCCCAGACCGAATAGCAGCGACACCGCCACCAGAGCCAGCAGGCAACGACGCACCATGGTCAACAAATCCCTCTCGCCGTCCGATGCCAGGTTTGATCCGCGCCGGACCGAGCGACCGGTCAGTCTACGCGGATGCCCGCAGGTTCTTTGACACGCCCACCACTGGCGCCAGCGTCGACCGGCTTCCGGCCGCGCCGTTAGACAAGGACCGCAGGCCGGGCAGTGAGGTTGTGTTCCAGCGGTACCTTGCGGCCATCACCTCCCGAGACGCGGTACGCCGCCACCAGTTTGCGCACCGCCTCCACCACGTCCAGCACGTCGCGTTCGGTCATCTTGGGATACAGCGGGAGCGAGAGCAGCCGGTCGCTGACCGCCGCCGCCTGGGGCAGATCTTCTGGGCGCAAGCCCAGGGCCTGCCGGTAGTAGGGCTGGAGGTGCAGCGAGCGGAAGTGGACCCCCGTCCCGATGTTCTCCCGCCGCAGCGCCTCCATGAACCCATCGCGGTCCAGGCGCAGACGATCAAGGCGGAGCAGGATGATGAACAGATGCCAGGCGTGGCGCACCCCCTCCACCCGCCGCAGGGTCTCAATCTCCGGCAGGTCGGCCAACGCCTCCTGGTAGATCCGCGCGTAGCGCTCCCGGATCTGGATAAACCCATCGAGCTTGGGGAGCTGGTGAATGCCCACGGCAGCCTGAATGTCGGTCATGTTGTACTTGAAGCCGGGGAGCAAGGTCTCCCAGTGCTGGTACCCAGCGTTGGAGTAGCGCTTCCAGGCGTCCTTGCTGATACCGTGCAGGCTATAGAGCCGGCACTGCTCAGCGAAGGCGTCATCGTTAGTCAAAATGGCCCCGCCCTCAATGGTGGTCATGTTCTTGATGGGGTAGAAGCTGTAGCACGTGGCCAGCGTGCCGGGCAGATTACCGATCTTCTCGCCATGGTACTCCGCTCCAATCCCATGGGCGGCATCCTCAATGACGGCCAGCCCATGGCGCCGCGCGATGGCATAGATGGCATCCATCTCCACCGGCTGGCCGGCCATGTGCACGGGAATGATGGCCTTGGTGCGCGCCGTGACGGCCGCCGCCACGGCCTGCGGATCCATGTTGAGGGTCGTCGGGTCCACGTCCACCAGCACCGGCGTGGCACCCTGGTGCACGATCACGTTGGCCGTCGCCGGAAACGTGATGGCCGTGGTGATCACTTCGTCGCCCGGGCCGACCCCGAGGGCGGCGAGCGAGACGTGAAGCGCCGCGGTACAGCTATTCACCGCGATGGCATGCTTGGCGCCGGCGTACGTTGCCAGCATCTGCTCAAAGCGCTTGGTGCGCGGCCCGGTCGTCATCCAACCGGAGCGCATGCACTCAAGTACCTCCTCCTCCTCGTCGCGACCAATGAGCGGCAGGGCGAAGGGGAGGAAGTCAGGCCGGACGGGATCGCCGCCGTCCATCGCCGGGCGCTCGCTGCGCGCCCGCACGTGCTTGACCGTATAGAAGCGCGTATCCGAGAGATCGCCCAGCCGTCCCGACTGGATCGCCCGCGCCATCTCGACGATGCTCTCGGTCAGGTCACAGCGTGGGACGAAGCCCAGCTGTTCCGCAGCCTTTCGGAAGGAGACGCGATAGCTACGCTTGTCCGCGTCGTCCGGCACCGTCGTCACGGTGATGTCCAGGTGAGGCAGCGCCTCACGTACGTGACTGGCCAGATCCTGGATCTGGAAGTTGTGGTGATCCGCGCCAATGTTGAAGACCTGGCGATCGATCGCTTCAGGATGCGCCTGCAGCACCGTGAGGTACGCCTGGGCAGCGTCAGCGACATGCACGAATGGGCGCCACTGGCGCCCGCCGCCGAGCACGTAGATGGCGCGCCGCGTGACCGCATGCATGACCATGAGATTGATCGCCAGGTCGAAGCGCATCCGCGGCGAGAGGCCGTACAGCGTAGCCATGCGCAAGGCGGTGACCGCCATCCCCGGCACCGGCAGCGCGAACAGGGCTTGCTCCGCCTCCGCCTTCTTCTGGGCGTACAGCGACACCGGATGGAGCTCTGACTGCTCGTCCACCAGCGGGCTTGGATTGGAGCCATAGACGCTGCATGACGAGGCATAGATGAACCGCCGAACTCCCGCGCGGGCGCTGCGTCGCGCCAGTTCGGTGGTGGCCTCAAAGTTCACGCGCTGCGTCAACTCCGGCTTCAGGTCACAAGATGGGTCGTTGGAGAGCGCAGCCAGATGGATGACGGCATCCACACCGTCCAGGAAGCCGTTGTATTTGGCGAGCTCGGTCACGTCGCCTTCGATCAAGCGAAACCGCGGGTGCTCCAGGACGGCGGCGAGCGGCTCACGCCCAAAGAGGAGCCGGTCGAAGACGTCAACCTGATAGCCTTCGTCGAGCAGCATCGGGACCAGCACGGACCCGAGATAGCCGGCTCCACCGGTCACCAGCACGCGTTTGGACATGATATGTCTCCTTACCCTGTGTGGATGGCAGCATGAGGGCGCGCCGCGGGCGCCGGGGCAAGCATGGCGCTAAAGGTCAGCTCGGTCTTAGTGACGGTGAAACCGGCGCGGTGATACAGCGCGAGCGCGGGGTAGTTATGGGCCTGGGTCTTCACGTGCACGACGCTCGCCCCGGCGCCGGCAAACCAGCGCAGCGCAGCGCCGAGCAGCGCCCGCCCCACACCACGCCGGCGGAAGGAGGGATCCGTGGCGATGAGCGGGATGCGTCCCTCACCATTGCTCACGGCGCAGGACACGAACCCTGCGAGCTGCCCCTCCACCTCGCACACCAGGACAGCGTCGGCGAGGCCCCGATAGAGGTTGGTCATCCACTGCCGGTGAAAGGCGGCCACCTGGGCGGCCGAGAAGAATGGATCTGCCGAGAAGCGGCTCAGGACGAAGGCGCCGGCGGCCAGTTCCTGCAGGGCCGGCAGGTCGTTCTCTGCCGCGGGGCGCACGGTGGCTGAAGCCGCCGCTGGCGGCAACGCCGCTCCCCCCAGGTCAATGCTCGAATCCAGGCCGATGTCCACGAGCCGCAGGCCGGCCCGCTCGGCCGCCCAGGCCGGCGCGAGATCGCCAGCCGGCACGCGGAAGATCACGTGAGCGTATCCTGCCTGCTTCGCCTCCCCCAGCACACGCCGAAGCGCCTGCTCGAAGGCGACGGCACGGGCCTCCGGTTCACGCGGCGTGGCATCGCTGAGCAGGGTAATGACACCCATGGTGGCGCCGAAAAACGCCGTGTCCCAATCCAGGCGCCGTAATCCGAACTCCGGGGCCGCCTTGGTGGGCATTGCTGGCGCTCCCGGCGAGAGCAGAGCAGCCCCGCGGGCACGCGCCAGATCCTCTGACAAAATCATCAAACCGGTTCTCCAGAGCACATAGGCGTACGTGCGAACGCCGCCTCACGCGCTCAGGGGAAACAATAGGGCGAGTACGTTGGTCGGCCAGTGGCCCTATTGTTGAGAACCGGTTGAGACGCTACAGCCGGCAAGCCGGCGCGGCTTGGTATGGCGTGACGGGGCAAGACCAGGTGGGCGGGGGTCAGCAGCCACCAGCGGGCACCGTCCCGCTCCGAATGCTATGGTCCGTCGTCCAGCGCCAGGGTATCGAAGTTGGTCTCCCAGCCGCTGGTGCTGCTGACGGTCACGCTGGCACAGGGTACGCTCCACCCGGTCCAGATCCGCACCACCTGGGCGGGGGCAATGAGCCGGTTCACGTCTCGCTGGCCAGGACAACGCAGC
>DAOTTI010000108.1:0-18157 GCA_034437795.1 Chloroflexota bacterium
CAGGCGCGCCAGCGAGCGGGCCAGGGCGGCGCGCGCCCGCTCGACGTCGATCTCCGACGCCCGGGAGGCCAGTCGCTCCACCGCGCGCCGGCGCGCCTCTTCAGCACGCGCCAGGTCGATCTCCTCCGCCCGCTCGGCCGAATCAGCCAGCACCACCACCCGATTGTTCGCTACCTCCAGAAACCCGCCCCCCACCGCCACCACGATCTCATCCCCACCCTTTTTCAAGATGAGCTCGCCGGGGGCAAGCAAGGTGAGCAGCGGCGCGTGGCGCGGCAGGATGCCGATCTGGCCGTCAAGGGTCGTCGCCAGCACCTCATCGACGTCTTCGCTCAGCACCGGCCGTTCGGCCGCAATCACGTCAACGTGCAGTGGCATCTCTCTGTTCCTGGGTTCAAGGTGTTCGAGCCAGCGCGCTTGAGCCGGACCTTTCCGGCCCGCCGGTGTCATGGCGCCTCCGCCAGACACCTGGTTGCTGAAGCTCCGCGGCAGGAAGTGGCGTGGAGTTACCGGGTGCACTACTGGGAGTCACGGGCGACGTCGCCGGGGACCGTGCCCCAAGCCTCAGACTGACAGGTGCCGCCGCGCCGTCAGACCGTTGCCCCAAGCTGGCGGGCCTTCTCGACCGCGTCGTCAATGTTCCCTACCAGGTAGAAGGCCTGCTCCGGCAGGTGATCCCACTTGCCCTCGAGCACCTCCTTGAAGCTGCGCACTGTCTCCGCCACGGGGACATAACGCCCCGGCACGTTGGTGAAGACCTCGCCCACAAAGAACGGCTGCGAGAGGAACTGCTCCACCCGCCGCGCGCGGTTCACGATGATCTTGTCCTCCTCGGACAGCTCCTCGACGCCCAGAATGGCAATGATGTCCTGGAGGTCCTTGTAGCGCTGCAGCAGGCGCTTCACGCCCTGGGCCACGTCGTAGTGCTCCTGGCCGACCACGCCGGGCTCGAGGATGCGAGACGTGGACGCCAGCGGGTCCACCGCGGGGTAGATGGCGCGCTCGAAGATGGACCGCTCCAGCACGATCGTGGCGTCGAGGTGGACGAAGGTCGTGACCGGCGCCGGGTCGGAGTAGTCGTCAGCCGGCACGTAGATGGCCTGGACGGAGGTGATCGACCCACGGTTCGTGGACGTGATCCGCTCCTGGAGCTCCCCCATCTCCGTGCCCAGCGTCGGCTGGTAGCCCACGGCGGACGGCATACGCCCGAGCAACGCCGACACCTCCGAGCCGGCCTGGGTGAAGCGGAAGATGTTGTCGATGAACAGGAGCAGGTCCTGCTCTTCCTCGTCGCGGAAGTACTCCGCCATGGTCAGCCCCGTCAGGCCGACCCGCAGGCGCGCGCCGGGGGGCTCGTTCATCTGGCCATAGACCAGCACTGCCTTATCCAGCACCCCTGAGGCCTTGAACTCATTGTAGAGATCGGTCCCCTCGCGGCTGCGCTCCCCCACGCCGCAGAAGACGGAGAACCCGCCGTGCTGACGCGCGACGTTGTTGATCAGCTCCATGATCATCACCGTCTTGCCCACGCCAGCGCCACCGAACACCCCCGTCTTACCGCCCTTGGTGAACGGGGCGATCAGATCGATGACCTTGATCCCCGTCTCGAACTGCTCCACCTTGGTCGATTGGTCCCGAAAGCTGGGCGGCGGGCGGTGAATGGGGTACTTCTTCTCCGCCTGCACCGGCGGCCCCTCGTCGGCCGGGTCGCCGGTGACGTTGAACAGCCGGCCCAGGGTGGCGCGGCCGACCGGCACGCTGATCGGCGCGCCCGTGTCGATGACGTCCATGCCCCGCCGCAGCCCGTCGGTCGTGTCCATCGCCACACAGCGCACCCAGTTGTTGCCGATGTGCTGCTCCACCTCCAGCACCAGCCGGTTGGCGAGCGATGACACGCTCGGCCGGCCATTGCCGCCCGCCTGCGCTGGCGCGGCGCTGGAAGGGCTCCCGTCGCGGTAGACCTCCAGCGCGTTGAATACCGCCGGCATCTGGTCGGGCGGGAACTCGCAGTCCACCACCGCGCCGAGCACCTGAACGATCTTTCCTACTGCGCCTGCTGCCATAGCAGTGCCTCCTTCACCATCATCTGGCACCATCATCTGGCCGGACTGGTCACCTCATCTGGGCCGCCGCGCCGGTTGAAACCTCGATGATCTCGCGTGTAATCGTGGCCTGGCGGGCCTTGTTCAAGCCCAGTTGCAGATCTCGCACCAGCTCCATCGCGTTATCGGTCGCATTGCGCATCGCGATCATCCGCGCGCTGAACTCGCTGGCGATCAGCTCGAGCACCGCCTGGTACACCTGCACCTCCAGGTAGCGAGGCAGGAGGGCGGCCAGCACCTGGCGCGGGTCGGGCTCGTAGATGAAATCGACGCTCGCGACGGGCCGGCGCGCGCCGGGCGCACGCGGCATGCCCGCCGCCTGGCCGGCGGGCTCGATGGGGAGCATCGGGACCACTGCCGGCTCCTGCCGTAGCGTGCTCACGAACCGCGGATAGACCAGGACCACCTCGTCGAGTTGGCGGCCGGTAAAGGCGTCCATCGCCACGCGCGCGATCGGCGTGACGCGGGTCAGGCCGGGATAGTCGCCGAGCCGGGTGAACTCAGCGACCACGTCCACCGGCTGGCGGCGCAGGGCCTGTACTCCCTTGCGGCCCACGACGATGAAGTCGACGGCACGGCGCTGGTTGATCTGCTCAAAGGCATATTGCAGTCCCACGCGGATCACGTTGCTGTTCAGCGCGCCGCACAGGCCACGATCGGTGGTGAGCAGGACGATCCCCACGCGCTGCACCGGCCGGCGCTCGAGCAAAGGGTGCAGCGCCTCTGCCCCCTCCTCCCGCTCGTCGGCCGGCGTGGCCATGCGGCGCTCCAGCTCAGAGAGCACCTGGCGCATCTTGTCGGCGTACGGCCGCGAAGCCAGGACCCGCTGCTGCGCCCGCCGCAGGCGCGTGGCGGCGATCAGCTCCATGGCCCGCGTGACCTGGCTGATCTTGCCCACCGAATTGATCCGGCGCCGGATCTCCCGTGCGGTAGCCATCGTTGGTTATCCGTTGCTTGTCAATCGTTCAGTCGTCCCACGTTCAGCGGTACGCGATCCTCGATCACCCGCCGCCTCAAGCCGGCTCGCACGGCCCTATCTGCCACCTCCCCGCAGGGCCGGGCGCCTGGCCGCCTCTGAAGCCCGGACGCATCTAGCGGCATTGCCGTGAGCAGCAGCCGTTCGTATCGGAATGGATCAGCCGGCCGCCGCTGCGGGCTCGGCCGTGGTCGCCCACACCCGCTGCTCGAACTCGTCGATCGCCGCATTGAGGGCCTCGGCCAGGTCGCGGTTCAGCTCCCGCGTCGACTCCTGGCGCTCAGTCAGGATCCGCTCCAGAAGCTCGGGGTGAGCGCTGCGGAAGAACTGCACCAGCTCGCGCTCGTACCGCGTCACCTCCTCCACGGGGATCTTGTCCAGCCGCCCCGTCACGCCGGCGAAGATGGCCACGATCTGCTCCTCCACGGGCACCGGCTGGTACTGGGGCTGCTTCAGCAGCTCCTGCAGGCGCTGCCCGCGGGTCAGCTGGGCCTGAGTGGCGCGGTCGAGATCCGAGCCGAACTGGGCGAAGGCCGCCAGCTCGCGGTAGCGGGCCATGTCCAGGCGCAGCCGGCCGGCCACGGCGCGCATCGGCCGGAGCTGGGCGCTTCCGCCGACGCGGGAGACGGACAGCCCGACGTTGATCGCCGGCCGGATACCGGCGTTGAACAGGTCGCTCTGCAGGAAGATCTGCCCGTCCGTGATGGAGATGACGTTGGTCGGGATGTAAGTGGAGATGTCGCCCAGCTGCGTCTCGATCACGGGGAAGGCCGTGAGCGACCCGCCGCCGTACTCATCGGAGAGCTTCGCCGCCCGCTCCAGCAGGCGCGAATGCAGGTAGAAGACGTCGCCCGGGTAGGCCTCACGCCCGGGTGGGCGCCGGAGCAGGAGCGAGACCTGGCGGTAGGCCCAGGCGTGCTTCGTCAGGTCGTCGTAGGCGATGAAGGCGTCACGACCGGTGTCGCGGTAATACTCGCCCATGGCGCAGCCGGCGTAGGGCGCCAGGTACTGGAGCGCTGCCGGATCGGAGGCCGCCGCCACCACGATGATGGTGTTATCCAGGGCGCCGTTCTCCTCGAGCACGCGGGCCAGCTGCGCGACCTTGGCCTCCTTCTGGCCGATGGCCACGTAGATGCAGATGACGCCCGTTCTCTGGCGCGCCTGGTTAATGATCGTGTCCACGATAATCGCCGTCTTGCCGGTGGAGCGGTCGCCGATGATCAGCTCCCGCTGGCCGCGGCCGATGGGGATCATGGTGTCGATGGCCTTGATCCCCGTCTGCAGGGGCGTGCGCACCTCCTGGCGCTTGATCACGCCCGGGGCGACCACCTCCACCGGACGGTACTCGGTGGCGTGGATCGGCCCCTTCCCGTCCAGGGGCTGGCCGACGGGGTTGACCACCCGCCCCAGCAGCGCGTCCCCCACCGGCACCTGCACGATGCGCCCGGTAGTGCGCACCTCATCCCCCTCGTGGATGTGGCTGTACTCGCCCAGAATGATGGCGCCAACGGTGTCTTCCTCCAGGTTGAGGGCAATACCGAGCGTCGGCGGGGCGTCGGGCGCGGGCGCGGGGAAGGCCAGCAGCTCGCTGGCCATCGCCTGGGAGAGGCCATAGACCCGTGCGATCCCGTCGCCTACCTCAATGACCGTCCCGACGTTCGCCAGGCGAGCCGGCATGTCGCCGTGCTGGATCTGGTCCCGCAGGGCGCGGACGATGTCCTCAGAGCGGATGGCCATAGTTCGTTCCTTCGCTGTTCTCGCGTGGTGCTCGCGGTAATAGCTATCCCGTCACACAGTCATCACTCAGTGGTTCAGTATCCGGGCCGCCAAGGCCGCCGGCGCGCTCAGTTCAGGCGTTCTCGCAGCGACTCCAACCGAGCGCGCACGCTGTAATCGCGTATGATGTCACCTTCCTGGACCACCAGGCCGCCCAGGATGTCCGGGTCCACCTTCTCCCGCAGCTGGATCTGGGCGGCGCCGGCACCCAGGCGCTCCTTGATCCGCTGGCGCAGGTCATCGGTCAGGGGCGTGGCGGTGGTGACCGTCACGTGCCGGATGCCCAGGGCGCGGTCCGCCAACTCGTCGAACCATTGCACGACGTCCGGCAGGAGCTCCAGCCGGCCCCGCCGCACCATGACCGCGATCAGATTGATCGCCTCGTCCGCCACGCCATCCTGGAGCGCGCGGTGCAGCAGCTCCTGTTTACGCTCGGGCGCCAGCCTGGGATTCTCCAGCGCCAGGCGCAGGGCAGGGTCGTACATCGCCTGCCGGATGGCGGCCAGATCCTGCCGCCACTGTTCCCACGAGCCGGTTTCGCGGGCGATGGCGGCGATCGCTTCGGCATAACGCTTGGCGGCGCTGCTTCGCTGGGGCATCTTAGCGCACCCGCACCTCCGCCAGGGCCTCCTCGACCAGGCGGCGCCGGTCGGCATCGTCCAGGCTGCGCCGGATGACCTGGGTGGCCGCCAGGATGGCCAGGTCCGCCACCTCGCGGCGCAGCTCGGCGATGGCCGCCTCTTTTTCTCGCGCGATCTCATCGCGCGCGCGCTGTAGCATGGCCGCGTTCTGCCCCTCCGCGTCGGCCAGGGCCTGCTCGCGGATGCGCGCGGCCACGGTGTTGGCCTCGTCCAAGATAGCCCGCGCCTCGTCGCGCGCGCGGCTGAGCTGCGCGCGATAGGTCTCCCGGTCCCGCTCGGCCTCCTGGCGCAGGCGGCGCGCCTCATCCAGGTCGTTGCGAATGCGGGCGGCGCGCTGGTCCATGATGCGCAGCAGAGGCTGGTAGGCGAACTTTCTGAGCAGCAGCAACAGCAGCAGAAAGTTGAAGGCCTGAACCGCCAGCTTGCCCCAGTCGACGCCCAGTTGCTCAAACATCTTCGATACCCGTGTCGCGTTGCGGTCGCGTCCTGCCGCTCGCGGCGGTACTCCCCCGCGCCGCACAGGCGGGAGAGCCGAACTGCGGCGCTAGACGAAGGCGATGATCAATGCCACGACGAAGCAGTAGATCGCCACCGCCTCGGCCAGACCTAGGCCGATGATCATCGTGGTGCGAACCGCGTTCTCCGCTTCGGGGTTCCGGCCGATGGCCTCCATCGCTGCCCGCACGCCGACGCCGATGGCGATCGCCGGCCCCAGGCCGCCAAAGCCGATAGCCATGGCGGCGGCAATCCGCCGGATGGCATCGAGTTCCAGACCCTGAAAGTTTAGGAACATCCGTTCTGTCCTCCCGCTGCTTGTGCTGGTGCTTCGTAACGCTACGCGCTCAACGCTGCCTGCGTTGGTGGTCCGGTGCTTCGCCACTTACGCGTGCGCGGCCTGCGCGCTGGCGTGCCCTGCCTCGACAGGCCGGCCCGGCTCGCCATGGGCCCCCGCAGCCCCTTCCGGCTCATGCCCCGCGTGGCCGGCGGGCAGGTGCGAGGCCAGGCTGGTGAAGATCAAGGTGAGCATGGAGAAGATGACGGCCTGGATGAAGCCAAAGAGCAGCTCCATCACCATGAAGGGTACCGCCACGATGGGGAAAGCCATGACGGTGAGCAGCATCTCGCCGCCGAAGATGTTGCCAAACAGACGCATGGAGAGTGACACCGGCACGAACATCTCGATGATGATCTTCACCGGCGCCATCATCGGGGGGTTGGCGAGATCATTTTTCCAGTAGCCGGTCAAGCCGTGCACGATCACCCCCGAGGCGTGGATGAAGAAAAAGGCGATCAGGCCCATGCCGAGCGTCTGGTTCACGTCCGCGTTGGCGGCGCGCAGCAAGGGAATGTACTCCGGCTCGTGCTTCTCCTCCGCCTTAGCCGCCTTCGGCGCCGGCGCCGCGGCCGCTGGCCCGCCCCCATGGACGTCGGCGCTTAGCCCGCTGGCCTCGGCGACCCCAGCGAAGGTGTGCTTGGTGGTCGCCTCCTGGTGCAGCTTGGGGTTGCGGATCAAGATGGTCCCTACGCCGGGCAGGAGGCCCATGTAGTTGGCGGTAATGATGAAGATAAACAGCGTGGCCACGAGCGGGAAGACGCGCCGCGCGTAGTGCCCTGCGGTGGTCTCCACGACGGTGAGCAGCGTTTCCAGGATAGCCTCGAAGAAGTTCTGCAGGCCGCGGGGAATCTCCTGCGGGTTCCGCCCAGCAAAGTACCCCACCACCGAGAGCAGGATCACGGCCGCCCAGGACATGAGCATCGAGTTGGTGATCGCCAGCGGCCCCAGATACGCGATGTCCTCGGCCCGCAGGCTGGCGTGCACCTCCAGCTTGAAGATGCTGTGCAGAATGTCGCCCATGTGCTCTTCCCTCAGTCCCGCCCTGCTGGTCGGGCACCATCGCCGGCCATCGCCGGCCCGGCGCTCACCGCTGGCGCCCTGCGCCGTGCGTCAGGTCGGTCTCTCCTCCCAGTCGTCCCGCTCCTGTCGTTGGGTCCCGCTGGCGCGCCGGCGGCTACGCAGCCCGCGCCCTGGCTGTAGTTGTAGCCGATAGATGACGTAGATTAGGTAGATGCTGAAGATGAAGCCGCCGGCGATGCCGAACAGGAAGAAGAGCGGGGCTGTCCCCAGCTGCCGGTCGAGGTAGAGCCCGACCAGCAGGCCCCCGACGAACGAGCCGACAACGGAGAACCCGAACTCCGCGGCCAGTACGGCGGCGCGCCACGCTCCCATTGATCAGCGGCCAGGCTCCAGTCGAGCACTCAGCCCGCACCGGCCAGCCAGTATACCAGAGATGCGGGCGCCCCCTCCTGAGACACCCGCGCCCGCCGGCGTCGGGGATCGTGAATTCATTCACAAACTCATTGTAGCTGCTTGTGACGGCAGCGGCAAGCGCGCCCGTACCGGTGGGCCTGTGCCACAGCTCCGGCTTGGCCGGGGCGGACCTCACCCCCTGCCCCGACGCGGGGACGAGGGGATGCGGAGACGGGGGAAGAGCCCTCACCCCCGGCCCCTCTCCCGCGTGCGGGAGAGGGGAGCAGACCTCACCCCCTTCGACCGGGGCCGCGCCGCACCCCCTGCCCGACCCATCCCTGCCGTGCGGCTTGGCCCCCGCGCCCCATCTCCCGCACGCGGGAGATGGGGAACGACGATCACCGTTGTGTAGCTTGGCCCCGTCGGCGCCGACGCGGAGCACCTGTGGCTGCAACGGGCGCAGATCCTGCGGGCTCTCCTCCGGGGGGACGTAACGCACCAGCAGGGGCAGAGGGCGCACAGGGCGCCAACAAAAAACGACCTGCAGGCCGTTGCAGGTCGCTCTCCTGGAGGGAGGGGTGCCGAAGGTGGGACTCGAACCCACATGGGGAGAACCCCACTACGCCCTGAACGTAGCGCGTCTACCAATTCCGCCACTTCGGCAGCGGGCACCACAAGTATACCAGACGGCCTTGAGCCATGCTTCCGTTTGCCAGGGTGCGCGCAACGCATCCGAATGTGGCATGGGATGCGGGCCTCACCCCCTTCGGCCGGGGCCGCGCCGCACCCGCTGCGACACGGAGACGGGGAACGCCGGCCGTAGGTGCGCCGTCTCGGGAACCATTGCGCGCGCCCGTTTACCAGCAGTGGCCCGTTACGCCATCCCCCCGCACCGACGCGGGGATACGGGGGGACGCGGAGGCGCGGAGACGGACCTCCCCCACCGGCGAGCGCGCCCGGTTCGGAGCGGGGAAAAGACCGCCACGACGTGATGGCGTCCGGACCTGCGGCGCGCCCAATTGCTCGCGGGCGCAACGGTCCGGATGACGCCAGAGCCTTGCCCCCGTTACCCCCTCGCCGTATCGGCGAGGGGGCTAGGGGGTGAGGTCCTTCCCCGCGTCCCCGCGTCTGCGCGTCGGGGGCACGCCACACTGCCGGACGAGTGCGAAGTCACCCCGCGTCCCCGCGTCTGCGCGTCGGGGAGGGGAGCGGAAGGGGGAGCGCCGCCGCGAGAGCGGCGCTCGCCTTACACCATGTCCTTGCTCAGGGTGGCGAAGAACTCCTGGTTCGAGGAGGTCTTCGCCAGGCGGAAGAGCATCGCCTGGATGACGTCCTCCGTCTGCCCCGCAGCCGCCAGCATGCGGCGCAAGGTCGTGACCTGCTTGAGCGTGGTCTCATCGAGCAGGAGCTCCTCGCGGCGCGTGCCGGAGGCCGGCGCATTGATCGCCGGGAAGATGCGCTTCTCCTGCAGCCGGCGGTCCAGGCGCAGCTCCATGTTCGCCGTTCCCTTGAACTCCTCAAAGATCACCTCGTCGAGCCGGCTGTCCGTCTCCACCAGGCAGGTGGCGATGATGGTCAGGCTACCGCCTTCCTCCACGTTCCGCGCCGCGCCGATGAACCGCTTGGGCGGGTACAGCGCGGCCGGATCCATCCCGCCGGACAGGGTCCGGCCGCTCGATGGGACGACGTAGTTGTAGGCGCGGGCCAGGCGAGTGATGCTGTCCAGCAGGATCACCACGTCACGGCCCACCTCAACCAGGCGCTTGGCCCGCTCCAGGCACATCTCGGCCACGCGCGTGTGGCTCTCGGGCGGCTCGTCGAAGGTCGAGGAGATCACCTCCGCGCCACGGACTGTCTTCTCCCAGTCGGTGACCTCCTCCGGACGCTCACCGATCAGGGCCACCATGACGTGGCACTCGGGGTGGTTACGCAGGATGCCGTGGGCGATGCCCTTGAGCACCGTCGTCTTCCCTGCCTTCGGCGGCGAGACGACCAGACCGCGCTGGCCCTTGCCGATCGGCGCAAAGAGCTCGATCACGCGGTTGGAGAGGTTGAGCTGCTGCAGCTCGCGCGAGCCGCCGACGTCTTTCAGCTCCAGATTGAACTTCTCGGTGGGGAAGATGGCCGTCAGGCTCTCGAACCACGGCCGGCGGCGCGCCAGCTCGGGGTCCATGCCGTTGACGGAGTCGACCCGGACCAGGTTCAGGAACCGCTCGTTGTCCTTGGGGAAGCGGATCTGCCCGCTCACCAGGTCGCCCGTGCGCAAGCCGAAGCGCCGGATCTGCGGCTGGGAGACGTAGACGTCCTCGGGGGACGGCATCCAGTGGCGTCCGACCCGCAGGAGGCCGTAGCCATCATCCATGATCTCCAGCACGCCGGTGCGGGTCATGGCCGCCTGCTGGTCCGGCTGCTGCGCCTGCAGGAGCCGGAAGATGAGCTCCTGTTTCTTCAGGCTGCCGGAGTCGGGGATGTCGACCTCCCGCGCCAGTTCACGAAGCTCGTCAATGGTCTTGGTTTCTAGATCGGCGTATTGCAATTGCACTGTTGGTTCTCCTGCGCGCTAGCGCAGATTGGCGTGGACTGGAGTGAAGCGCACCGCTGGGCGCGCCGGCCATCGTGGCGGCCACAGTGAGCCTGGCTGGCGTCCGCGGGGGCCGCCGCATGGCAGGCATTGCGTCCCAGCGGGCGCTCCCGTGGCGAGAAGGACCTGGAGGGTCATTGCTCCGGCGGCTCCGGCCAGGCTATGTGCGGCGCCGGCAAGATCCTGATCAATCGAGTCTGTCGCGTCTATGGCGGCTCTACGGCTACGCCCCGAGCCGTCCCTGGCGGGTCGGCACTATCGAGGCTCCGCTCCCAATCAGGCCGATGGCGCCTCGCATCGTTCACAGGACGAATCCTGTCGGCAGCGGGTGGAGGCGTGGCACGTCGGGGAGGGCATCCGGGCCAGTCGGTGGCTCCAGGATACTTGGGTCCACGACAACTCTAGCACCGTGCGCTTCTATCCGTCAATAGCCTGTCCCAAACGGGCCACGTCCCCCGTGCTCTGGCACTCTCGGCGAGTAGCGAGTAACGAGTAGCGAGCGCCCCACCCGCGCCGCGCCTGTGATGTTGCCGGCGAGCGGGGACTGTTCTCCAAACTTATGGAAGTGGGACAAGTAATGGGCTCCGCTCATGTGACGGGGGTTTACGCGTAGCCGGCGCGTGCAGCCGGCCTACGCCACCAGGATTTCCTGCAGGGGCAGCGGGCGCTGGTCGCCTTCGATCGGGCGCTCGCGGCAGGCGGCGACGAAGGCGCGGAACAGCGGGTGCGGGTTGTTGGGGCGCGACTTGAACTCCGGATGGAACTGCGTGCCCACAAACCAGGGATGGTTGGCCAGCTCAATGATCTCGACCAGCCGCCCGTCGGGCGAGAGCCCGCTGAAGACCATCCCGTGAGCCTGAAGCAGGTCGCGGTAGGCGTTGTTGAACTCCAGCCGGTGGCGATGGCGCTCATAGACCTCCGGCACCCCATAGGCCTCGGCGGCGCGCGTGCCCGGTACCAGCCGGCAGGGATAGAGCCCCAGGCGCATGGTGCCTCCTTTGATCCCATCCGCCGCCTGATCGGCCATGTAATCGATCACCGGATGCGGCGTGGCCGGCGCGAACTCGGTGCTGTTGGGCAGGTCTGAGTTGAGGACATGGCGCGCAAACTCGATCACCGCGCATTGCATGCCCAGACAGAGCCCGAGGAAGGGGATCTCCTGCTCGCGGGCGAAGCGGATGGCCGCGATCTTGCCTTCGATGCCGCGGCTGCCGAACCCGCCGGGCACGACCACGCCCCGTACGTCGCCCAGGGCGCGCCACAGCGCCTCCTCGCCCCGCTGCCGCACCTCCTCCTCCAGCTCTTCCGAGTTGATCCACTTCAGATCGAGCTGCCGGTCGTGGAACGCGGCCGCGTGGCGCAGCGCCTCGGTCACGCTCAGGTAGGCGTCGTGGAGCTGGACGTACTTCCCGACCAGGGCCACGCGCAGGCACGGGCTCGGCTTCTGCAGCCGGCGCAGCATCTCGCACCACTGGCGCAGATCGGGTTCGCGCGCCGGCAGGTCCAGCTCCTCCACGATAGCATCGCCCAGGCCGCCCTGCTCCAGGACCAGCGGCACCTCGTAGATCTCGTTTAACGTGGGCAGGGAGACGACCGCCTGGGGCGCCACGTCGCAGTACAGCGCGATCTTCTCCCGCAGGTCGGCGCTCAGGGGGAGGTCCGAGCGGCAGACGATCGCGTCCGGCTGGATGCCCACGCGCCGCAGCTCCTGCACCGAGTGCTGCGTCGGCTTGGTCTTGAGCTCCCCGGTCGCCTCCAGGTGCGGCACCAGCGTGACGTGCACGTAGTAGACGTTGCGCCGGCCCACGTCCTTCCGCATCTGGCGGATGGCCTCCAGAAAGGCCAGGCTCTCGATGTCCCCCACCGTGCCCCCTACCTCCACGATCACGACGTCGGCGTTGGTGACGCGGCCGACGCGCATGATCCGCTCCTTAATCTCGTTCGTGATGTGCGGGACGAACTGGATCGTGCCACCGAGATAGTCGCCGCGACGCTCCTTACGGATCACGTCGTAGAAGATCTGGCCGCTGGTGACAGTGTTGTCACGGGTCAGGTTCTCGTCGGTGAAGCGCTCATAGTGGCCCAGATCGAGGTCGGTCTCGGCGCCGTCGTCGGTAACGAACACCTCGCCGTGCTGGTAGGGGCTCATGGTGCCGGGGTCGACGTTGAGGTAGGGGTCCAGCTTCTGGATGGACACGTGCAGGCCGCGGCTCTTGAGGATGCACCCGATCGACGCTACCGTAATCCCCTTCCCTACCGAGGAGACCACACCGCCGGTCACAAAGATGAACTTGGGCATACCTCGCGCTCCTGTGTCCTCAACCGTTCTCGTCGACCGTCTGATCCCGGTGCTGTCGCGGCCGGCTACTGTGGTGGGGCGCCCGCCGCGGCCGGCGCCCTCGGCTCGAGCAGGACCACGCGCGCGGTCGCCGGCAGGGTGCTGCTGCTCACCTGCAGACGCGGCTCGCGGGCGGATGGATCGCTCCCCAGCTCGCGGCAGAAGCGTTCCACCGCCCCCGTGCCTTCCGCTGGGCCGAGCACCACAGGGATCAGCAGGCGCGCTTCGAGCTGGCTAGCCAGGGCCACCGCCTGCGCCACCGGCAGGCCGGTGCTCTCTCCCACCGGAATAATCAGGACGTCGGGCGAGCCCATCTCCTGCACCTCCTGCGCCGACGGCGGCAGGTTCATCCGCCCCAGATGGCAGACCGCTACCCCATCCGCCAGCAGCGTGTACACCACATTGCGAGCGGGAAGGGGGCCGGCGTCGGCCCCCTGGCGGCGCGTGGCGATCCCCGTGATGGGGATGCCTTTGATCTCGTACTCACCTGGCCCGTCCACCAGCCGGTAGCGACCGCCGGCCTGGAGGCGGCCGCGAGCGGTGCGGTCACTCAGGGTGACAATGTCGGCGGTGAGGGGACCCGTGCCAGGAGGGAGATCGAACGGGTCGGTGAGGATGCTGACGTTGCCTGCTTGCAGGCGAAGACAGGAACCGCCGAGCCAGATGACATCCATGCCGGAACTAACGTCTAGTCCGGGGGCGACGTACGTGTCGGCCCAGTCGAGAGTCTAGCAGAACCGCGTCCCCGCGCCCCGCTCTTATCTGGGACGCGCCGGTCCCGTGGCGGCCGCGGCCGGGGCCGTAGCGCGGCCGCGCCCCCGACCCGCTGGCCCGGGTTCGTCATGAGCGGAGCCCTCACCCGCTCCCTGTGGGAGACGGAACGCCTCACTGGCGGTGACGCATCAGGGCGGCCGGACCCCAGGGCGTTGAGGCAAGGCGGCCACGCCCCCCGCCGGCCATTACGTCGCCGGTGGCCGGCTGAGGAGGGGCGCGCCCCGCTCGCCCCTGATGGCACGGAGCGCCTGAAAGGCGCGGGGCAGGGCACGATGCCACAGCGCGTAGAGGGCCGGAGCGGCGACGTAGTCGTAGGGGCCGGCCCAGCGCACGTAGCGCCCGCCGAACCCGCGCTTGAAGTAGTAGACGCCGGCCAGCGGGTCGTTCTTATCGGCAGGGTCCTCTGGCGCGCCCCACAGGTCGTAGCTCTCGCAGCCCTGGTCGCGCGCCCAGCGCATGGCGTGCCACTGCAGCAGGTAGGGGGCGTGGACCTGCTGGCCCCGCTCCGACGAGGCGCCATAGAGGTACCACGCCCGCCGGCCGAAGATCAGGAGCAGCAGGGCCGCCTCCGCGCGGCCGTCCGCCTCTGCGAGGAATAGCGCCACGTGGCCGGTGGGCGAGAGGCGCTCCCACAGGCGCTGGAGGTAGTGCCGCGGCCGCACGACGAACCCGTCGCGCTGGCCTGTCTCCTCATACAGGGAGTAGAACCGGTCGAGGTCCTCCGCCCCGCCGGCCCGCACCGTGACCCCTTCCCGCGCCGCCTTACGCACGTAGCGGCGCCAGGTGGCGCTCATCCGCGCCAGCAGCTCGTCGTCGGTAGCGCGGACGTCGACCAGCACCGTGGCCGCGGCCTGATACTGCCCCCGCGCTGGGCGGTACCCGGCGCGGCGCAGGGCGGCGATTGCGCCCGGGGCGTCAAGTTCCACCTCCGGCTCGACGGTGAGAAAGATGCAGTGGTCGCGGCGGGCCTCCTGCCCCAGCCGGCGCAGGACGGCCTCAAAGAGCTCCAGGTCCGCATGGTCCAGCGCGGGGCCCTTGGGGCACTACCACACGCCCCAGCCCGGCCCGGGGAGCCCGCGCCGCTGCACGGCGGCGGCCGCGACAGCGGCGCCCCCGCGATAGAAGGCCAGCCGGCGGGTGGTCCAGCCGGTCTCGCGGCGCAGCTCGCCCCACTCCCAGCTCTGCATGCCGTGGGCGTTGGGCAGGCTCCGCAGCAGGTCGTTCCACTCCTGCTGGCTGGTGACCTCACGCACTGTTAGCGCCTGAGCCGGCGCCGCGGCGCGGGCCGCGGAGGCTTGGGACATCGGCGCTGGCTTTTCCGCTAGATGCAGGGCCACCGTGCCCAGGGCCAGCTTGCGGTACGACGCGCCGGAGAAGCCGGCACGGCAGAGCATCGCCTGCAGCTCCGGCGCGGCAGGGAAGTGGCGCACCGATTCCGGCAAGTAGCGGTAGGCGAAGCGATGGCCGGTGACGAGCCGGCCCAGCAAGGGCACCAGGCGGTGGAAGTAGGCGTGGAACAGGTCGCGAAAGATGGGCGTCTGGACCGGCGTGAGCTCGAGCACCGCCAGGCGTCCGCCCGGGCGCAGCGCGCGAAAGGCCTCGTCGAAGACAGTGGCGACGTCGTTCACGTTGCGCAGGGTAAAGGCGCTGACGATGGCGTCGACGCTGTCGCCGGCCGCCGGCAGGCGCATGGCGTCGCCCTGCACCGGCAGGACACGCGCCTCAAGGCCAAGGCGATGTCGTTTCACGTCTGCCAGGCGCAGCATCTCCACGGCGAAGTCCAGGGCGACGACGCGCGCGCGGGGCGCCAGTCGCGCCAGGGCGAAGGAGAGGTCGCCGGTGCCGGCGCCGAGGTCGATCGCCGTGCGCACCTGCTCGGGATAGACCGCGTCGGCGCAGAGCCGGCGCCACCGCTCATCCTGCCAGCCGGTCATCAGCCGGTTCATCAGGTCGTAGCGGGCGGCGATGGCGTCGAACATCGCCCGCACGAAACGCTCTTTCGGCTGGCCTGGCGGGAGAACCACGTCCACTTCGCGCACTGGCCTGCACCCTACGCCCTATTCCCGCCGTTCGACGACGTACACCGTGAGGCGCCTCAGCGCGTCGGTCACGTCACCAGCCGGCGCCCGTTCCAGCTCCGCCGCGGCGGCGTCGGCGTAGGCGCGGGCACGCGCCAGCGCGGCTTCCACCGCGCCTGAGGCGCGAATGGCGTTGACGGCCTCGTCCGCCAGGGCCTGATAGCGACTGTCACCGGCCAGCAATCCCCGCACCACCTCGTGGTCCGGGTGCTGGCGGAGAAAGTAGATGGCCGGAAGGGTGATGGTCCCGTGGCGCAGGTCGCTGCCGACCGGCTTGCCGAGCTGCTGCTCGGTGGCGGTGTAGTCCAGCACGTCATCCACGATCTGGAAGGCCATGCCCAGGTTCAGGCCGTA
Organism: Chloroflexota bacterium; assembly: GCA_034437795.1. Taxonomy (GTDB): domain Bacteria; phylum Chloroflexota; class UBA11872; order UBA12225; family UBA12225; genus DAOTTI01. Next base: position 15,869 of record DAOTTI010000108.1, read on the forward strand.
GGCGCGCAGGCTGGCCACCAGGTGCGGATCGTCGGCGTCGAGCATGGCGCCGGTCTGGCAGCACATGGCGAAGAGCGATGCCGTCTTGCCCCTGATCTTGGCCAGGTAGTCGCGCTCGGTGGCGGCCAGCTCGCCGTTCAGGGCGGGGCGCAGCATCTCGCCCCGCACCAGTTCCATCACCGCCCACGAGAACACGCCCATGATCTCGGTGCTGCCCAGGCCGGCCACCAGCTCGCCGGACTTGCCAAAGAGGAAGTCGCCGGTGAGGACGGCCAGGGTGTTGCTGAAGGCCGCATTGATGGTCGGATGGCCCCGGCGCGAACCGGCCAGGTCGATGACGTCGTCGTGGATCAGGGTGGCGGTGTGGAGCAGCTCCGCCGCCACAGCCAGGTCGACGCGCCGCTCCAGGGCCGTCTCGTGCAGGCGCGCCGCCAGCAGGGCCAGGGCCGGACGCAGGCGCTTACCCCCGGCCGACAGCACCAGGCGCAGGGTCTGCTGCAGCCACGGGTTATCGACGTGGCAGACCTGCTGGATCGCCGCCTCCACCGCGGCCAGATCGCCGGCGATGGTGGCGAAGATGGACTCGGTGGCAGTGCTCGTCGCCCTCACAGCGCTACCTCAGTGGCCCCGGCCACCGCGTAGGCCAGGGTGGCGATCTCGGGCGTGCGGAACAGGCGCGCCGCGTTCTCGCTAGTCTGGGCGGCCAGGGCGCGCGCGTCCACGCGCCGGATCTGGGCCAGCGCCTGCGCCACCAGCGCCAGGTGCGCCGGCTCATTTCGCTCCCCGCGGTGGCCCTGCGGGCTGAGCCAGGGGCAGTCCGTTTCGATCACGACGCGGCCGGCGGGGACGGACTCAAGGGCGCGGATCAGCTCCGGCCCGGGGCGGTAGGTGATGTTGCCCGCGCAGGAGATGAACAGGCCCAGATCCATGGCCTGCTCGGCGTCCCGCAAGGCGCCGTCGAAGCAGTGCAGCACGCCGCCGGCCGCGGGCGGGGTCCGCGACAGCGTCTGCAGCGTCTCCGACATCGCCTGCCGGCTGTGGACCACCACCGGCAGCCCCAGCCGGTTGGCCAGTGAGAGCTGCGCCTCGAACGCCTGCACCTGCTGTGAGCGGGGCGAGAGATTGCGGTAGTAGTCCAGCCCGCATTCCCCGATGGCGACCACCCGCGGCTCCTGCGCCAGCGCAGCCAGCTCGCTCAGGATGGAAGGAGAGCAGGCGCTGGCGTAATGCGGGTGGAGGCCAACGGTGGCCCACAGGCACGGGTACTGCTGCGCCAGCGCGACCGCCCGCCGGCTGGTGGGGAGGTCGTAGCCGACGACTACCATCGCCCCGACCCCGGCCGCGCGGGCGCGGGCCACCACGGCGTCCACGTCGGCCATGAAGCGCCGGTCGTTCAGGTGAGCGTGGGTGTCGACTAACGGGAGGCGGGGCGCCTCGCGCGGCGCCACCGGCGGGGCGACCATGCGCCGAATGGTACCACGGTGCCCCCCGCTTCCAGGGCGCCCCTGCGCGCGCCAGGCCCAGCCTGGATTGTTCACGGCCGGCGACGAGTTCCCTCTCCCTATTCCCTATGGGAGAGCGTAAGGGGTGAAGCCGGTGGTGAGGGCCTGCTGGCTCACCTCCCTCTCCCACAGGGAGAGGGTGACAGTGAGGGCTCCGCCCCGAGAATGACGGGCCATGGCCCTCTGGGCACCAGCGACTGCATGGAAAGCCGGCCGTTATCCCCCGTGATCACGCAAATCCAGGCTAGCTGGCGTGCCTCTGCGCCGTGGACGGGCGCCGTCATTCCAGGATGCGCTTGAGGTTGGCCAGGCAGGCCCGCGACTGCTCGTCCAGCCGTTGCGACAGGTTGAACAGGCGGCTGACCAGCGCGCCCAGAGCGGGCGGCAGGTCGAAGGTCATGGCGTAGGTGACGCGCGTCCGCGGCCGGCCCTCCGTATCAGGATCGAGCGGCTCCATCCGCCAGTAGCCGGTGTGCTTCGGGCCCCGCACGCCGGCAAAGCGGATCAGCCGGCCCGGCTCGAACTGGACCACCTCGTCAACCGACTCCACGGGGATGCCGGCGACTTTCATCACGAAGCGGAAGCGTGTTCCCTTGCGGGTCGGTCCCGGCGTGACACGCTCGCTGGCGGTAAGGTCGGGGACCCACTCCACATTCCGCTCCGCGCTTGCGATGTAGTCGAAGATCTTCTCGGCGGGCGCCGCGATGATGGCGGTGTTGACGATCTCACGCAGTGGCTCAGGCATTCTCCACCTATTGCACCTATAATCAAGCAGGCACCTTAACAC
>DAOTTI010000109.1:0-8554 GCA_034437795.1 Chloroflexota bacterium
ATCTGGAGGTGCCGCGCGTGCCCTACCACCAGATCGCCGTGCCCACCGTGGGCGCCGACGGGCCGGGGGCCACCAGCGCCGATGCCACCCGCCCAGGGACGGCGCGTCCGGCGGGGCAGGCGGGTGCCCCGGGGGTGGAGACCTCGGCCGTGGTGCGGGCGCGGGTGCTGCGGGCGCGGGAGCGCCAGCGGGGGCGCCTGGCCGGCACGGGGCTGGCCTGCAACGCGGAGCTGGGCCCGGCCGAGGTGCGGCGCTTCTGTCGCACCGCGCCCGAGGCGGAGGGGCTGCTGCGGGCGGCGATGCAGCGCCTGCACCTGTCGGCGCGGGCCTATCACCGCGTGCTCAAGCTGGCGCGCACGATTGCCGACCTGGGTAGTCGGCCGGCACCACCAGCGTGCCGTCATCCGAGCAGTTGAAGCGCTCCACCGCGTCCAGCAGGTCAGGGGCGAGGGCCTCCTGGCCGGTCCGGTCCAGGGCCCCGAAGGCCTTGAGCACCGGGCCGTAGTACGTGCGGAAGAGGTCGAGGTACGGCTGCGCCGACGCGAAGCGCCCGGCGAACGACTGCCGGGCCGCCCGCAGGGCCGTGATCTCGTGGCCAAACCGTTCGCGCAGCCCGGCCTCGATCCGCCAGCGGGTGGGGGGCCCCAGGCCCGGCGCCGGCCCGACGTGGCGGCCGACGATGCGCAGCATCTCGCCGATCCAGCCGTGCGGGGTCCAGCTGGCGAGACCGATCCGGCCCCCGGGCCGGCAGGCACGCAGCAGCTCGCGCGCCGCCTGCTCCTGGTTGGGCGCGAATATCGCGCCGTAGGTGGAGAGCACCACGTCGTCGGCGGCGTCCGCAACGGGCAGCGTCTCGGCGTCTCCCCCTTGGAAGGTGACGGGGAGCCCCTCGGCGGCGGCGCGGGCGCGCCCCCGCTCCGCGAGGGCCGGCACGTAGTCCACGCCGGTCACCTGGCCCAGGCAGCGCGCGTCCGCGATGGCCGTTTTGCCGCTGCCGGTGACCACGTCCAGCACGCGCTCGCCGGCCCGCAGGTCGACGGCATCGCACAGCCGCTCGCTGACGGGAGCGATGAGCGCCGCGATCATCTGGTAATCGCTGGAGGCCCAGGTCTGCTGCTGGCGGGCCTTAATCGCCGCGTAGTCCGGGCACGCCGGCGGTTGCGTCAAGACGGTCAAAAGTCATCATCGATCCTGCTTCTCAAATCTGTGGAGGTTTGAACTGGGAAGGTATTGGTCGCACCTTCAGGCGCCCCTGGTCCGGCGGCGCAGGAGGTGGCCACGGCCGACGAGGGCTCCCGCCACCCCCAGCACCGTGAGCCCCATGATCGCCAGCGGCGGGACGGTTGCCCTCGTCCCCGCGCCGGTGCGCGGCAGGGCGATCGGACCGGAGATGGGCCCCGCGGGCTGCACCACGGTCGTCACGGGGGCGCCCCGCCGCAGGACGAAGGTCACGGCGACGAGCGCCTCGGCCACCGCCGCGTTGCCGGCGGCGTGGACGTCACCTGGGCCTTCGACCCAGAGGTCACCCGCGCGATAGACGGTCTCGCGCCCGCCGCTGCGCACTCGCATCTCGCCCTCGACCACGGCGACGAGCGTGATGCCGCCGTGCGAGTGGAGGGGCGTCCAGGCGCCCGGCGCAAACCCGAGCACGGTGGTGGCGGCCTCGTCGAATGGGGCCGTCGAGGCGGCGGGGACCCTGGCGGACTGGTAGGCGACGGTCGGGCCGGGCGGCGCGCCCGGCGAAGGCGTGCCGGCGACAGTGGTGAGCGGGGCCCCCCGGGGCAACAGGAACGTCACCTGCACGCGCGCTGGCGCCGTGCCAGCGTTGCCGGCGGCGTGGACATCACGGGGCGCCTCGACCCAGCCCTCGCCAGCGCGGAAGACGTCCTCGGCGTCCCCCATGCGGCGGGTCATCTCGCCCTCCAGCACGCGCACCAGCGTGAGACCGCCGTGCGAGTGGGGCGGGCTCCACGTCCCGGGCGCGAAATCCAGGATGAGGGTCTGGGCCTCGTCGAAGGGGCCGGTGCCGCCCTCGATGGCCATCCGGCTGAGCGGAGCAAGCGTTGCCGGCCCCGGCGGCAGCTCCTGGCCCCATACGGACGCCGGCCGGAGCGCCAGCGCCGCGAGGACGAGCGTGAGGATGCGGATCAGTTTCATGGGGTTCATGGCATTAGCCTTTCTGGGAGTGTCTTGCCCCCTACCGGAGGTCGTGCTCAGTATCTGCTCCGTGTCTGGCTGGCTCACCTGGGCGACGGGCTCGCACGCCTCCCCACCGTGGTGCGCCTGGCGGCCCCATTGTGGGTCACTGGTCATGGCCGTGGTTGTTCCCAAACCTGCCGCGACGGCCACGACGTGACCAGTGGCATCTGACCCACTAGCCCGCTTGTGCGGGCAAAATCTGCACGAATGTGTCGCCGTTTGTGTCAGGCGGCGAGGTGGGCGTCGGCCACGAGATCCTGGACGGCGGCATCCAGGGCGGCGCAGGCTGCCCGTAGGGGCGGGGGTGCCTGTGCTACCAGCCAGAGATCGAGCGCCTGGAGCCCGCACCGTAGGATGCGGGCTTGGACCTTGATGCGGAAGAGCACCACCCGGCGGCCGTAGGGGGTCAGGCTGTAGCGACGCTTGCCCCTGACCGGCCGGATGAGCCCTTTGCGCGCGAGCCGTCGGCCGTCGTCGCCCATCTGCCGCGCGGTGTACTGCCCGTGCGGGACGCCGAGGACCTGGGCCACCAGCGGGCGGAGCCGTCTGGTGGTGATCCCGTCGGGCGGGAGGGCCCAGGGGGCTCCTACGTCCAGCCACCGGATACGAGTTCGTGATCCCTTCGGGCGGGAGGGCCCAGGTGCACACGGCCGCCAGCAGGGCCGTCACGCGGGGGTCGCCGAGCTGGAGGGCCGGCGCCGGCTGCCCCGCGGGGGTGCGGCCCGGGGTGGTCAGCGTGGTGGTCTGGGCGTGGCTCAGCCCGCAGTCGTGAGCGGTGCGCTCCAGCTCCAGCAGGCGCCGGTTGATCCCCTGGCCGAGCGCACGGAGGTGGGCGAAGTTCTGCAGGCTCCTGCCGACCCGGAAGTCGTGCGGGTCGTTGCAGGTGGTCGCGGTGCGCAGGGCGCGCCCCTCCTTGAAGGACTGCTTGATGTGGCAGCGCGTGTACGCCCCGTGCAGGCTGGGGATGATGCCGTCCAGCAGGACGCGGGTCTCGAACCGGCCGGGCGGGTCCGCGCGGCCCCGGCGGTCTACCAACAGCTGGATGCGGTCCGCGTGGCCAAGCTCGAGGTTGTCGCGGAGCACCTCCTCGAAGCACTCCCGCCCGCGCTGCGGGCAGTCGAAGACCTGGGTGCGGCTGACCTCCAGCTGGAGCAGGGACAGGCGAGAGCCGAAGCCCGCGGCCGCGTCGTCGGCCGTCAGCGGCAGCGGCAGGCGCGCCAGCCAGCGGTCGAAGCAGGCCTGGATGGCCGCCGCGCTGGGTCCGTCGCAGAGGGCTTGCAGGCCAGCCGGGTCCGTGCACACCAGGAAGCCATGGTCTAACGCCTCGTCCTGGCTGCCGCGGCGGGCGGCCTGGCGCTTGGCCCACTTGTGGCCGTTGAGGCAGACCGTGATGGCGTACGGGGCGTCGCCGCCGACCGTGATGCACGCCGGCCCCCACTCCAGTCGAGCAGGGAGATGTAGTAGATGTAGTAGCGGTTGACATAGACGCTGGTCCAGGAGCAGGTGAAGTCCACCAGCCGCCCGCGCACCTGCTTGGTCGCCCGCCCGGCCTTCGCCCGCTCCTGGGCGACCCCCACCGGCACCACGCCCTCGTCCGACGGGAACCGCTCGCGAGACGGTTGCCCCACGTCGTCCTTGTCGTCCTTGCACTCCCCCTTCTGGAACTCGATCCAGGGGATGCGGTGCGCCTGGCAGAACGCTTGCAGCTTGGCCTTGAAGGCGGTGGTGATCTCCCCGAACAGGGCTGGCGAGGCGATCGTCCGCCCCCGATGGTAGAGGAAGATGATCACTCCGCCGGAGCCCTGCAGCCGCGGCACGTAGCCGTTGAGATACAGCCGATCGACGCACTCGATCGTGAGGGTCACGTGGTCGCGGATGACCTTGGCGACGTTGGGCATGGCATGCCCACGGAGGTGGCGGTCCAAGGAGACGAACCACGCGGACCACACCCATTGGACGCCTTGCTCGCCGTGCCCGTGCCGACCCGTCGGTTTGAGGCGCAGCTTCGTTAGTACTCCGCCACGGTGATCCTGCTGGATGCGGGCCAGATTGCGGAACTCAGCAGAAACACCGTGGCCAGGTGCTAGGATGTCGCTAAGACTTCGCTACGACGTCGTTGACCGCATCGTGAGGGAGACGTCTATCGCTTTGACGAGGGCGAGGTAAATCGGACAGCGCTCTTGCCAGGTCTGGAAGAGCTGCTGCACGTTGCCATCGCCGTCGGGCGACTGGACCTGGATGTCAAGCCGGAGGTTCCGCAGGTCCGGTGCGACGCCGTCCAGGCCGAGCAGGCCGCGAGCGTCCGCGTCGCACTGAGCCGTGGCTTCCACCGCGTCCACGCGAATGCCGAGCTGGGGTGCTAGGGTGTCGCGGATGAACACGACCGCGCAGCCGGCCAGCGCGCCCAGCAGCAGCGCTGTCGGGCTGGGGGCTTGGTTCGTGCCGCCCAGTGGCGGGGGCAGGTCGGCGCGCCACGAGAACGGCCCGGCCTCCAGCACGGCCTGGCTGCCCTCGGCCCGTGCCCTGACGGTCGGCGCGCTCCTTGCCTTGTCCGGCTGCTCCTGCCAGAGGCGGGTCGTTTCACGAATGGTGTCCGGCGTCATCGGTACCCTCCAGTCTGTTGACTTGCTTCGTCAAGCGGTGACGGCACAGGTGTCTGCTCTGGCGACGCCACGGAGCGAACCCGAAGCGTTCCGGCCCCACATCCTGCCGCGGCATCAGACCGCGCGCAAGGCCTCCTGCCTCAGGATCACGCGTCGCTCATCGCCAGAGATCGTGGCCCAGCGCTGGTGGTCCACTTCGGGTTTCGGGTTCACCTGGTTCGTTGAGAATGTTGGTGTGGATGGCGGAGCCCCCTCGCCGCAGCCGGCGAAGCCGAGGAAGGCGACCGAGATCTGGTTCTGGCCCGGTAACAGGTACCACACCAGGCGTACCCGCGCGAACGCGACGATGTGGTGCGTCGCTGCCGCCCCGCCGGGTGACTGCGCGCTATCCCATACCGGCACGGTGATCTCCACGGCCTTGAGCCGGTCGAGCGCGTTGCGGATAGTGGCGCTATTGACGACGCCCGGGCTGGCGCGCACCCAGTCGCCGGCCGAGAGTGCCTGGCCCGCCGGATCGAACGGGTTCACATAGGTCGCGCTGTCGCTGGGCGGGGTCAGGCTGGCAGCGTCAGACGTCACCTCGAAGAAGGCCGCGTCGCCCCCGTCGGTCGTGACCATCGTGAAGCCGAGGGTCTCTCCGCCTGGGCCGTGAAAGGTCGGGTCACACTTCTGGTTCTTGAAGAACTCGAGGCGGTAGGCGGTGTTCGGCGCGCTCCGGAGCCGGCCCCTCATCTGGATCACGCCGTCAGCTCCGGGAAGTTCTGGAGGATGTTCGCGCCCGTGTCCTCGTCGAGGGGGTCGTTCTTCGTTATGCCGGAGTCGGTGCCGAGGTCGATACAAAGGGCTCCGTTCGCGTAGATGGCGTTGCCGAGGATCGCGTTCCCCGTGGTCGGATCGTCGAAGAGTGACTGGACACGGACACCGGTCCGACCGTTGAAGGCGATGGTGTTGCCCAGGCCCGGGTCCGTGCCGCCGAGCGTGTAGGCCGACGAGTTCACGATCCAGACGCCGTGGCGCCAGTTTGGCAGCCCCTCGGTCCCATTGGCCTTCAGGCCGATGGCGTTGTTCTGAACAAGGGTCCGGCCCGCCAGCTTGCCGTCGATGGCGATCCCGTCGCGGTTTCCGGAGATGACGTTGCCTTCATCCCGCATTCCGCCGCCGATCACGTTGCGCACCGTCTCGAAGTCCCTGCCTTCCAGGAGGACGCCGGCGCCGTCGTTGCGCTTCACGGCCGGGCCGGTCACGTTCGTGCCAATGTAGTTGCCGCGCACGATGTTGTCGTTGCCGGCGCGGATCACGAGCCCGTCTGAGCCGGAGTTGGCGATCAGGTTGGCCGCAATCGTGTTATTCGATGAGCCGAAGCGTATGAGCACGGCCCTGGGTATGGCCCCCCCGCTGCCGCAGGTCTGGTTACCGTGGGCCGCCCTGACGGGGCGCACGCGCGGCGCCTCCGGCGCCGGTGTCGGCGGGGCGCCCACAATCGCATCGAGGTAGGTGAACGGATTGGAGCTCACCGCCCAGGTCTGGCCCGCGGCGTCCGGCGGCGCTGGAGGCGCCTCGACATCGTCGGCGCGCCCGGCCGCCCGCTGGAGCACCAGGCACAGCAGGGTCTGCTCCGCTGGCGTGAGCAGCGCGTGCAGCCCCTTCAGCTTGGCGGCGAGCGTCCGCACGACCGCCTCCGTGATCGCCGGTGAGCCTTCGCCGCTCATCCGGTCCCCCTGTACCGACGGCTACCTGGCTGATTGCCGTCGGTCGGTGTATGATGGTGCCGGTAGAGCCCGCTCATGAGACCATCCTAGGCGAAGGTGGCGAGCGTGGGGCGCCCGCGCGGCATCCGAATTGCATCTGTTCGGCCTCCGGCCGCGCACCGCGCGCCAGCCTCCGGTGGAGCCTCCCTTGGCGACGGCCGGCCGCGGTGGAACGACGTCCTGCGGTCGCTGCGGGCGGCACGGGGCGCCACCCAGGCCGGCTGGGCCGCGCGCCTCGGCGTCAGCCGGGCGACGGTGCAGCGCTGGGAGCGCGGCGAGCGCGCACCGGACCCGGGTGCGGAAGCGGCGATCCTCGCCTACTGCCGCGAAGCCGGGTTGCTCCGTCCGTTCGATCGGGGTCCGCTGGCCGGCCTCACCCTCACGGCGGAGCGTTTGCAAGAACTGTGCGCCGAGGCACGCTGGCGTGTGAGCGCCGGGCCCGCCAGTGGACCAGCCCCAGCGCTCCCCGACCGCCGGTCAGGCAGTCCGCCGCCTGACGCCGCGCCCCAGAACGCCCCCGCCGCACGTCACCCGCCGGATGCTCCCGGGCAAGCCCTGGCCGTGCCGACCAACCTGCCGGCGCCGCTGACGAGCTTCGTCGGGCGAGAGTGGGAACTGGCGGCGGTTCGGCGGGTACAGGCGGGCACGCGGCTGCTGACGCTGACGGGCCCAGGTGGCGGCGGCAAGACGCGCCTCGCCCTCGCGCTGGCGGAGGAGTTGCTGTGGGCGTATGCGCACGGCGTCTGGCTCGTCAATCTGGCGTCGGTCACGGATCCAGCGCTGGTGCCCCGGGTGGTGGCCTCAGCGCTGGGGCTCCGGCCGGCCGGGCCGCCGGTGCCGCTCACCGCGGCGCTGGCCGCGGCGCTTCGCGAACGGCAGCTGCTGCTGGTGCTGGACAATTGCGAACAGCTCCTGCCGGCGTGCGCTGTGGTGGTGGAAGCGCTGCTCCTCGCCTGCCCCCATCTGGAAATAGTGGCCACCAGTCGAGAACCCCTCGGCGTCAGCGGCGAGGTGGTATGGCGCGTGCCGCCGCTGTCCGTACCGGAGTGCGGGCGGCCGGGGGCGAGCGGTGACCAGCGGACGGCTAGGCACGGCGGCGAGGCCGACGCGGCGGCATTGCTCCGGTACGACGCAGTACGGCTGTTCGTCGAGCGCGCCCGGCTGCAGCGGCCGGACTTTACGCTAACCGCCGGCAACGCGCCGGCCGTGGCCGAGATCTGCCGGCGGCTAGACGGCATCCCGCTGGCGATCGAGCTGGCGGCGGCGCGCCTCAGCGTGCTCTCGGTGCCGCAGATTGCGGCGCGCCTGCATGACCGGTTCCGCCTGCTGACGGGTGGCGGCCGCACCGCGCTGCCCCGCCACCAGACGCTACGCGCGGCACTAGACTGGAGCCACGACCTCTTGTTCGCAGCCGAGCAGGCGCTGCTGCGGCGGCTCGCTGTCTTCGCCGGCGGCTTCACCCTGGAGGCGGCGGAGGCAGTGTGCGCCTCCGGCGCCGACGACCGGCCACCGACCACTGACGACCGCAGCACGCGGCACGATCCGGCGGTCGGCGGTCGTCCGCCGTCGGTCATCGCGGAGCACGACGTGCTCGACCTGCTGGCCCAACTGGTGGGCAAGTCCCTCGTGCTCGCGGAGGAGCACGGGGGCGCGGTGCGCTACCGGCTGCTGGAGACGGTGCGCCAGTACGCCGAAGAGCAGCTCGACCAGGCGGGCGAAGCCGCCGCCGTGCGCGCGCGGCACCTCGACTGGTGCCTCGCACTGGCGCAGGAGGCGAACGCGGCGTACGGCGGCCGGCACGAGCCGGCGTGGCGGGCGCGGTAGGAGCGGGAGCACGACAACCTGCGGGCCGCGTTGAGTTGGTCGCTGGCGCAGGGGCAGCGGTCGGCGGAGACGGCGGCGCTGCGGCTGGCGGGCGCGCTGCCGCGGTTCTGGCGGCTGCGCGGGCACGTCAGCGAGGGGCGCCGGTGGCTGGCGCGGGCGCTGGCGGTGGCCGGCGACGCG
>DAOTTI010000110.1:0-23986 GCA_034437795.1 Chloroflexota bacterium
CGAACATGGGCGAGTGGCGCCAGCTCCAGGTGCTGGGCGTCCCCGTCGGACAGCGCCTCTCGCGGCCGGCCGGCGCGCCGCCGGCCCAGCCGCCGGCGGCGGAGCAAGGAGCGGAAGGGTCCATCATCATGCTCCTGGCCACCGATGCGCCGCTGGACGCCCGCCAGCTCGGGCGCCTGGCGCGACGCGCCCCGCTGGGGATGGCCCGCACTGGGGCGACGGCCGGCCACGGCTCCGGCGACTTCGTTCTGGCCTGGACCACCGCCTGGCGCGTGCCGCACAGCCCGCCGGAGCCGCCGCTGCTCGCCACCAGCGTGCTGCATGACGCGGCCCTGGGGCCGCTCTTTCAGGCCGCGGTGGAGGCCACTGAGGAGGCTATTCTCAACGCCCTGTGCTGCGCCGAGCCGGTCGGTGACGTGCCGGCGTTGCCGGTCGATCAGGTGCTGGCGCTGGTAGGCGGGTGACGCGAGCGCCGCGGGCGCCGCAGGGTCACACCTGCACGCCACGGGCGGCCGCCACGATCTCGCTCATGATGGCGAGGGCAATCTCTTCCGGCGTGCGGGCGCCGATGTCGATGCCGATCGGCCCGCGGATGCGCCGGATCTGCTCCTCGGTGAATCCGGCGGCCCGCAGGCGCGCGGCCCGGTCGGCCTGCGTGCGCCGGCTGCCGATGGCCCCCACATACGGCACACCGGCCGCTAGGGCGTAGCGGATCGCCGGCTCATCCAGCTTCGGGTCATGCGTCAGCACTGCGACGTAGCTGGCCTGGTCTAGCCGTAGCTGGCCGGAGGCCACCGCATCCTGCGGCCAGGCGCGGATGAGCGCATCGGCATGGCCCAGCCGCTCCGGCGTGGCAAAGGCCGAGCGGGGATCGACGACGGTGGTGCGGAAGCCCACCTCGCGGGCAAACCGCACTAGCGAGATGGCCACGTGCACCGCGCCGAAGATCACCAGGTGCGGGCGACGGTGGATCACGTCGAGGAAAATCTGGACCTCGTTGCCTCTCTCCGGTTCTACCGCGTGATGAGGGGCCACAGCATACGTTCGTAGCTCCGCTTGCGCCGCGTGCCCCAGGCACAGCAACGCGCGAGCGTCCGCGACGACCTGCGCGGCCAGCTCACCGCTCAGCCCCTCGCCCGCGGCTGAGCCTTCGGTCACCGCCGAACCTTCGGTCACCACCGAGCCTTCGGTCACCACCAGCCTGGCGCCGACGGGCGGCGCTGTGGACGCTCTGGACGGAGCGCCGCCGGTCCCAGCGGCAGGACCGCTCACGACGGTAGCGACGACGGCCGACTGGTCGGCCAGGATGAGCTCGCGCAGGCGGCGATAGAACGTTGGCTCCAGCCGCTCCACAAAGACCTCGATGGCCCCGCCGCAGGTGAGCCCCGCGTCCCAGGCGACGTCGTCCTGGATGCCGAAGCGTAGGAGCTTGGGCCGGCCGGTCTCCAGGACGGCCTGCGCCTCCTCCGCCACGCCGGCCTCGACGCAACCCCCGCTCACGGACCCAGAGAGCTCCCCTCGCGCGGAGATGGCCAGCTTGGCCCCCTCTGGCCGCGGCGCCGAGCGAAAGACGCGCACCACCGTCGCCAGGGCCACCGGCTCAGCACGCTCCAGCAGCCAGCGATCGAGATCGGGGACGAGTTCCCTCATCCTCTCAATCTTACGCCGGCGCGCGCCGGCCCGCCTCCCTGGCTTGCTGCATCGCGCGCCACACCTTTTCCGGACGGAGGGGCATGTCGATGTGGCTTACACCCAGCGGGCTCAGCGCGTCCACCACGGCGTTGACCACCGCCGCGCTGGAGGCGATCGTCCCTGCCTCGCCGATCCCCTTCGCGCCCAGCGGATTGACCGGCGTCGGCGTCTCGGTGCGGTCGGTCTCGAAGCGGGGCAGCATCGACGCCCTGGGCGCGGCGTAGTCCATGAGCGTGCCGGTGATCAGCTGGCCGCTGGCGTCGTACACGACTTCTTCATACAGGGCCTGGGCGATGCCCTGGGCAATGCCGCCGTGCACCTGGCCATCCACCAGCATGGGGTTGATCACCCGCCCGCAGTCGTCGACGGCGACGTATCGCAGGATGTGCACCTGGCCGGTCTCAGCATCGACCTCGACGATGCAGGCGTGAGCGCCGAAGGGATAGGTGAAGTTCGGGGGCTCAAAGAAGTGCTGGGCCTCGAGGCCGGGCTCGATCTCCGGGGGCAGCGAAGCCAGCGTGTAGGCCTGGCGCGCCACCTCCTTGAACGTCACGGCCCGCTCCGGCACGCCCCGCACGGCGAGCCGGCCCGGCTGGACCTCGATGTCGTCCACGGCCGCCTCCAGGAGATGGGCCGCGATGCGGCGGGCCTTCTCGCGTACCTTCTCCGCCGCCCGCACCACGGCGGCGCCGCCGACGGCCAGGCCACGGCTGCCGTACGTCCCGAGCCCGTACTGGACGGCCGCCGTGTCGCCGTGGACGACGACGATGTCCTCCAGAGGTACGCCTAGCTGGTCGGCCACGATCTGGGCAAAGGTCGTCTCCTGACCCTGGCCGTGGGGCGAGGCGCCGGTGAGCACGGTCACCGTGCCCGTCGGCTCCACGCGGACAGTGGCGCTCTCCCAGCCCCCAAAGGGCTGCATGTCCTTGGACGGCCCCATGCCGCAGATCTCGACGTAGGTGGAGAAGCCAATGCCCAGATAGCGGCCCTGGCGGCGCGCCGCGTCCTGCTCCCGCTGGAAGCGCTCGTAGTCCACCAGCTCCAGCAGCCGGTTGAGGGTCAGCTCGTAATTGCCGCTGTCGTAGGTCGACCCGCCCGGGCTCTCATAGGGGAAGGCGTCCGGCGGGATGAAGTTCCGCCGGCGTACCTCCACCGGATCGAGCCCCAGCTCGTCGGCGATGCGGTCCATCGTGCGCTCAATGAGGTAGGTGGCCTCCGGCCGGCCGGCGCCTCGATAGGCGTCGGTCGGCGTCTTGTTGGTGTAGACGCCGGTGAGGTCGGCGGCAAAGTGGCGGAACTTGTAGCAGCCCGGCGCGAGCTGGGGAGTGAGCTGCGGCACGCCAGCGGTGAACATGCGCAAATAGGCCCCCAGGTCGGCGATCACCTTGAGGCGCAGCCCCAGGATGGTGCCGTCGTGCTTGACCGCCACCTCCACTTCATCGACCTGCCCGCGCCCCTGGGTCGTGCCGGCGAAGTTCTCCCGCCGGTCTTCGGTCCACTTCACCGGCCGGCCCAGTAGCATGGCCAGCAGCGGGACCAGCGCGTCCTCGCCGTACATCGTGATCTTGCTGCCGAAGCCCCCGCCGACCTCGGGCGCGATCACCCGCACCTGATGCTCCGGCACGCCCAGCGTCTCCGCAATCCAGGTGCGCAGCAGGTGGGGCGCCTGGGTGGAGGCCCACACCGTGAGCCGGCCGGGCCCGCGCTCGTACTGCGCCGCCACGGCGCGGGCCTCCATCGCCAGGGGGATCACGCGCTGGTTGACCAGGCGCAGGCGGACGACGCGGTCGGCCTCGCGGAAGGCGCGCTCGATGTCTCCTTCGCGGACCGTCTTGGTGAAGGCGACGTTGTCGGGGAACTCGTCGTAGAGCCTGGGCGCCCCCAGCGCCAGCGCGGCCTCGGGGTCGGTGACGGCAGGCAACGGCTCATAGTCGACGTCCACCAGCTCGGCGGCGTCACGGGCCTGGTAGCGGGTGGCGGCCACGACCGCCGCCACCGGCTCCCCCACGTGGCGCACGCGGTCCACCGCCAGGGGATAGAGCGCCGGCAGCCGGATCCCCTCCGGCTTGGACGCCACCGGCAGCGGCGCGGCCAGGCGGCCCCGGATCTCTTCGCCGGTGAAAACGGCCACCACGCCCTGCGCCTGCCTGGCGGCGCCGGCGTCGATGCGCCGGATGCGAGCGTGCGCGTGGGGGCTGCGGACCAGCGCCACGTGCAGCATACCCGGGAGCTGCACGTCGTCGGTGTACGTCGCGCCACCCGTAATCAGGCGGGGATCCTCCCGCCGCTTCACCGCCTGGCCAACAAGCTTAGGCACTACTGCCATACTGCTCAACTCCCGCTCAGGGTGTGATTCGTTCGGTCGCCTCGCTCCGGAGCCACTCTGGGCCAGCCCGCCCTGGCGGCCGGCCCTGCTGTGGATTGGCGCAAAGCCGACGCGGGTCAGGGCCACCCTGCCTCACGCCCCGCGCGCCCGTTGGGCGGCGGTCAGGACCGCCCGCCGCGTGGAGACGCGGCACAGGTGCGCGCGGTACTCCTCAGAGGCGTGAATGTCGCCCATCAGGTCCAGCCCGTCAGCGGCGCGCTCGGCGGCCTGCGCCACGATCGGCTCGGTGAGCTCCTGCCCCACCAGGCCCTGCTCGACAGCCCGCGCGCGGGTGGCCTTGGTCCCCGCGCCGGTGATGGCGATGCGCGCCTCGCGACACCGGCCGTCCTCCCCCAGCGCCAGCACGGCCGCCACACCGACGATGGCGTAGCCGGAGGCGGGGTGCGGGAACTTCACGTACGCCGTGCCAGTGCGCGCCCCGCGGGCGGGCACACGCACCTGCGTCAGGAGCTCGTCCGGCCGCAGGGCGGTGGTGAACAGGTCCACGAAGAAGTCGTCCGCGGCGATGGTCCGCTGGCCGGAGCGGGACGTGGCCACCAGCTCCCCGCCCAGCGCCAGGATGGCGGCCGGCAGGTCCGACGCCGGGTCGGCGTGCGACAGGTTGCCGCCGATCGTGCCCCGGTTGCGTACCTGGCGGTCCCCGATGACGGCCGCCGCTTCCGGCAGCAGCGGACACAACTCCCTCAGTGAGGCCGAAGCCTCGATGGCGCTGTGCGTGGTGCGCGCGCCGATCGTGATCATGCCGTTCTGGCGCGACGTGCCGTCAAGGCCGGGGATGCGCCCGATGTCGATCAAGATCGACGGCGACGCCAGCCGGAGCTTCAGCAGCGGGATCAGGCTCTGGCCGCCCGCGAGTAGCTTGGCCTCATCCCCGTGCTGGGAAAGCAAGGCCACCGCCTCGTCCACCGTCCGCGCCGCGACGTATTGAAATGCGCTCGGTATCACCTGGCTAACCTCCCTCCGTCGTGTGCTGCACGTAGCGTCACCGAAATCACCCCTCCATTGCCTGCCATCCGCCACGCGGCGGGTGTGGCCGGCGTGGGGGCAGACCCGCTAGCCGGACCTCGCCCTCCAGCGCCTGCCATCCCGCACCCTCACACTCGATTACGCATTACCCGTCACGTATTACGCATTACGCGCTCCGTATCGCCCGCCACACCCGTTCCGGGGTCAGGGGCATGTCCAGGTGCCGGATGCCCAGGGGCGCCAGCGCATCCACCACGGCGTTGACGATGGCCGCGCTGGCGGCGATGGTGCCGGTCTCCCCGACGCCCTTCACGCCCAGGACGTTCGTTGGCGACGGCGTGACGGTCCGGTCCGTTTCGACGCGCGGCAGCTGGGTCGCCTTAGGAACGACGTAGTCGGCCATGGAGCCGGTCAGAAGCTGGCCATTTTCGTCGTAGTGGGCGAACTCGTACAGCGCCTGGCCGATCCCCTGCGCCACGCCTCCGTGCACCTGACCATCGACGATCATGGGGTTGATCACATGGCCGCAATCGTCCACCGCGACGTACCGCCGCAGGTGCACCTGCCCCGTCTCTCGCTCCACCTCCACGATGGCCACGTGGGCGCCAAAGGGGTAGACGAAGTTGGACGGGTCGTAGAAGCTGGTCTCTTCCAGCGCCGGCTCGATGTCCTTGGGCAGGCTCCAGGCCAGGTAGGCCTGGAGCGCCACTTCCTGGAAGGTCTTGGCGCGATCCGGCGCGCCGCGGACGAAGAAGCGGCCATGTTCAAAGTCCACGTCCTCGACCGAGGCCTCCAGCAGGTGGGCCGCGATGCGGCGGGCCTTCTCCTTGACCTTGCGCGCCGCCAGCGCGATCGCCGTCCCTCCCACGGCGGTGGTGCGGCTGCCGTACGTCCCCCAGCCCATGGCGATCTTGGCCGTATCGCCGGCCACGACCTCCACGTCCTCGATGGGGATGCCGAACTCATCGGCGATGATCTGGGCGAAGGTGGTCTCCTCCCCCTGGCCGTGCGGTTTCGTGCCCGTAAAGGCGGTCACCTTGCCGGTGGGGTGGACGCGCACGGTGGCGCTCTCCCATAGGCCGCCCTGGAAGCCGACGGCGCCCGCCACCTGGGATGGCCCCAGGCCACAGATCTCGACGTAGGTGGAGAACCCGATGCCAAGCAGCCTCCCTTGCTGGCGGGCCGCCGCCTGCTCCTGCCGGAACCGGGGGTAGTCGACCATCGCCAGCGCCTTGTCCAGCGTCGCGGCATAGTTCCCGCTGTCGTAGGTCAGCCCCGTGGCGACGGTATAGGGGAACTTGTCCGGCGGGATGAAGTTCTTGCGCCGCAGGTCCACTGGGTCCATCTGGAGCTCGCGCGCCAGCAGGTCGACCATGCGCTCCATGATGTAGGTAGCCTCGGGGCGGCCCGCGCCGCGGTAGGCGTCCACCGGCGTAGTGTTGGTGAAGACGCCGAAGACGTCGCAGGCGATGTTGGGGATGGCGTAGGCGCCAGAGAGCATCAGCCCGAACAGGATGGTGGGGACGCCCGGCGCGGCCGTGGAGAGGTAGGCGCCGAGGTTGGCGTAGACCCGTGCCCGCAGCCCGACGATGGTGCCGTCACGCGTGGCGGCGATCTCCACGTCCTGGATGTGGTCGCGCCCGTGGATGGAGGCGATGTAGTTCTCGCGCCGGTCCTCCACCCACTTGACCGGCCGGCCGGTGGCGCGGGCGCAGAAGGCGACGATGGCCTCATCGGGGTAGCAGTGGATCTTGCTGCCGAAGCCACCGCCGATCTCTGGTGCGACGATGCGCAGCTTGTGCTCGGGGATGCCCAGTACGCCGGAGAGCAGCACACGGTGAATGTGCGGGTTCTGCGACGTGACGTAGATCGTCATCTCCCCTGTGGCCGGCGCATACTGGGCCACCGCGCCCCGCGGCTCCATGGCATTGGGGATCAGGCGCTGGTTGAGCAGGCGCTGCCTGACCACGACCACGTCGGGGCGCTGCAAGGCGGCGTCCACGTCGCCGCCGGCTACCTTCCAGTGGAAGGCGATGTTGTTCGGGACGTCCGGATGGAGCTGGGGCGCGCCGGGCTGGGTGGCCTGCTCGGCGTTCACCACCACCGGCAGCGGCTCGTAATCGACCTGGATCAGGTCCAGCGCGTCGCGCGCGGCGGCGCGGCTCTCGGCCACGACCACCGCCACCCCGTCGCCGACGTAGCGTACGGTGTCGACGGCCAGTGGCGGATGGGGCGGCGTCTTGAGGTCCGAGCCGGGAATGAGCCAGGCGCAGGGGATGCTGCCCACCTGGCCCTGGAGGTCCCGTCCGGTATAGACGGCGACCACCCCGGGCGCGCGCCGCGCCTGCTCCACGTCGATGCGCCGGATGCGGGCGTGGGCGTGCGGGCTACGCAGGATGGCCGCGTAGCACATGCCCGGGAGGGTAATGTCGTCCACATACGTGGCGCGCCCGGTGATCAGGCGCGGGTCCTCGCGCCTACGAACCGAGGCGCCAAACAGTCGCGTGACGGCCATGGGTCCTCACCTCCTTTGGCTCCCTGCTGCGTGGCGAGCGGGGCGTCTGCCCCCCGTCACGCCATGCGTCCTCCCCAATTACGCATTACGCATTTCGCCTTACGCCCCCCGCATCACCCGCGCCGCACGCTGCACCGCCTTCACGATATTCTGGTAGCCGGTGCAGCGGCAGAGGTTGCCCTCCAGCCCGTGGCGGATCTCATCCTCGGAAGGGTCAGGGCGGCGTTGCAGCAGGTCATAGGCGGCCATGATCATGCCCGGCGTGCAGAAGCCGCATTGCAGGCCGTGCTCCTCCCAGAACGCCTCCTGGAGGGGGTGCAGCTTCCCGTCGCCGGCAGCGCCGGCCTGCGGCGCCAGGGCCTCGATGGTGGTCACCTCCGCGCCATTGGCCTGCACCGCCAGGACGGTGCAGGACTTCACTGCTTTCCCATCGAGCAGCACGGTACAGGCGCCGCACTGGCTGGTGTCGCAGCCGATGTGGGTGCCGGTGAGGCCCAGATTGTCACGCAGGTAGTGCACCAGGAGCAGCCGTGGCTCGACCACGTCCTGGTGCTTCTGGCCGTTCACCGTCACCGTCAGCTGGCACTGCAGTTGCGGCGCCTGGAGCTCGATCTGCGCCATGCCATGCCTCCTTGCTGTGCTTACTGTGGCTACTATGGTTGCCTGGGTTGGGTCGCTTGCTCCGTTCCCCTGAAAGGCCGCCGGCGAGCACCCGCGGGCCCTGGACGCCGTTAGGCGGGGCCATCGGCGCCGGCCGGTGGCGTCCCTTGCGCGGCGAGCTGTCGCTCGAGGCAGCCGAAAAACTGGCCGGCAAGCATGCGGGCGACGGCGGTCAGCATCCGCTGGCCGACGGCGGCGATGGTCCCGCCGACCTGGGCCTCGCCGCGATAGACGACCGCCGTCTGCCCCCCTTCTTCTCGTAGCTGGATCGTGCCCTGGCCTCGGACAAATCCTGGCCGACCACCCCCTTCCACGCTGAGCACGTAGCGCTGGTGCGGCACCTTGTCGGAGACGCGGACCTGGCCCTGGTAGCGCCCTTTGACCGCGGCGATGCCGATGGCCATGGTCACGTCGTAGACCTCTTGGTCGGTCCCCGCACCGCTTTCAGTCGGGCCCGCTCCTGCCCCGGCGCCGGCAGGGGCGGCCTCGGCCGGAGCGCGGCGCTCGAAGCGCTCGCAGCCGGGCAGGCAGCTTGCGAGGACAGCGGGGTCGGTCAGCAAATCCCAGACCCGCCCCACTGGCGCAGGGAAGACGTGCTGGCCTTCAAGCTGCATGGCGCTCCCCGTGTCGCCGCCGCGGCGCCGCTGGCGAGGCCGTGCCGGCGAGCATGCCGCCAGGCGGGAGGAGACACGCCGCCGGCCGCTCGTGCCCGGCGGCTCGACGGCCCACCCCTACCCGACCTGGTCCACTACGGCCACTATATGCACGCTGGTACCGCCAAGTCAAGGCGGTTCTGGGGTCCGCGCCACACATCCGACCCCCGCTCCGACGCGGGGACGCAGGGACAGGGAGACGCGGGGAGCACACCTCGCCCCTGGCGCCATGCGGAACGTCTGCGCACGCCCATGATCCGGACCGCCGCCGTACCTTCCTGGCGGACTGGCAGGAGCGGGGCCTGTTTCCGCCGGCTTGCCCACGCCCGTGATCTGGGCCGCCGCCGTACCCCACGCCCTGCGCAGGACGGATGGGAGGACGACATCGCCGCCAGGCCGAGGCGATGACCGTGGGACGACATCACCGCCAGGTGGGGGCAATTCCTGACCGGCGCCGCGTTACGGGCGCTCGTCCGCCGGGCTGAGGAGGGCGCGCCGCGCCGGCCCGCGATAGGGGTACCTGGCCAGGGCCGCCTCATCCAGATCGATCCCGATCCCGGGCGCGGTGGGCAGCGCGATCCGTCCCTGCTCGACGCGGAGCGGGTTCTTGGCCAGCTCGTTGGCGTATGGCTCCCAGGCGACAGGATACTCCATGATCAGGAAGTTGGGGATGCAGGCTGCGACCTGCAGGCTGGCCGCCAGGCCGACGGTGGTGCTGTTGTTCCCGTGAGGCGCGACGGCAACGGCGTACGGCTCGGCCATGGCCGCGATCTCCTTCAGCTCCAGCAGGCCGCCCACGTTGCAGATGTCCGGATTGATGATGTCGGCCGCCTGCTTCTCGAAGACCTCGCGGAATTCGTACTTGGTGTAGAGCGCCTCGCCGACGACCACCGGGATGGTGATCTTGCGGCGCACGTCCACCGTGGCGTCCAGGTTCTCGGCCGGCGTGGGCTCCTCGTACCAGAACGGCCGGTAGCGCTCGATCTGGCAGGCCACGCTGATGGCGTGGCGCGGCGCTAGGCGACGGTGCACCTCGATCAAGACGTCCACCTGGGGCCCGACCGCCTCGCGCACGGCGGCGACCCGCTCCACGGCCTCCTGCTCAGCGGCGTAGTCAATGATCGACTGCCAGGGGCCGGGGAAGGGGTCGAACTTGAGGGCGGTGTAGCCGGCGGCGACGGTGTTGGCCGCGCGCCGCGCCAGCGCCGCGATCCCCGTGGCGCCGCCGGCATCACCCATCGGCTGGCCGTACACGCGCACGCTGCCCCGGCACGGGCCGCCCAGGAGGTTGTACACAGGGGTGTTGAAGCGCTTGCCGGCGATGTCCCACAGCGCGATCTCTAGCCCGCTGATGGCGCAGTAGAAGTCCATGCTCCCCCGCTTGATGGCCACGTCGCGGTACACGGCCTGGGTGAAGTGCTTGATGTGCAACGGATCGCGGCCGATCAGGTACTGGCCCAGGTCCAGCGTCAGCCGTTCCAGGGCCTGCTCCCGCGCGGTGACGGTGTAGACCTCCCCCCAGCCGTATAGCCCTTCATCGGTCTCCACCTTGACGAAGAGCACCGTCTTGGCTCGCGGGGGCTGGACGATAAAGGTCTTGACATCTGTGACTTTCATGGCATTCTCCGGTGGTCAGGCGGTGATCCGCTCGCTACGCTCGCTGTGATCAAGAGGTGGTCAAGTAGTGATCAGGCGGGCGAGCGGACCGCCACTTGATCACGGCGAGGCGCAGCCGAGCGGATCACCCTCATCACGCTCCCCGCGGCTGGTCCAGGATCTGCTGCACCAGGCCGTTGAGCTGCTTAAAGAACCCCGGAGTGGGGGCTTGCTCACCCCTCCAGAGCTTGTCCATCTCCGGCTTGAGCACCTTGTCTTCGATGTCCTGGCCGCGGAAGTTCCACGGCTCGCGGAAGGGCATCACCTCCTCCACTGCCTCCAGCCAGGCCTTGTGCAACGGGTTGGCCAGGAGGCGCTCGTGCTTGTAGACGTCCGGCCGGCCGCCGCAGGTGCCCGAGGCCCCACCCGTGCCCTCGCCCAGGCGGATGCCCGTCTCCTTATCGGTCAGGTGCTTGGTCAATTCCCACGCCTCCTCGGGGAAGGCGCTCTGCCGCGCCACGTGGATGTAGTCGGAGATGGCGATGCTCCCCCGCTGGCCAGACGGGCCCTTGGGCCAGCGGAAGTTCGCGATCTGGAACTTACCCTGGACCCGCGTGGGCATGCTCTTCTGCGACGAGGAGCCTTGCATCAGCCCGCCGAAGCCGTTCTCGAAGCCGGTGCCGGCGCCCTGGATGGCGCTCAGCTGCTGCCCGTTCGGCGCCACCTGATGCTTGAAGATCA
The DNA here is from genome assembly GCA_034437795.1 of Chloroflexota bacterium. Lineage (GTDB taxonomy): Bacteria > Chloroflexota > UBA11872 > UBA12225 > UBA12225 > DAOTTI01. The sequence goes on from DAOTTI010000110.1 coordinate 11,210, forward strand.
GGTCGTGGATAAACTGGATGGCGGCGATGAACTTCGGATCCTCGAGCTGCGCCCGCTTCCCATCGGCGGAGTACAGATCGATCCCCCACGAGCGCCCCCAGGTGAACCAGAACTGCGCCGCCTGTCCCGTTACCGGCAGCAGCAGGCCCCACCGGCTCACCGTGGCGCCGTCCGACTTCTTCAGCCGGCGGCTGAGGTCGATGACCTGCTCCCAGGTCCAGGAGGCGTCCGGCGGGCGCTGGCCAGTCTCGCTCACCGCGTTGACGTTGTAGTAGATGACGCAGAAGCTGGGGTGTAGCTTGAAAGGCAGGCCGTAGAGCTTGCCATCCAGCTTCCCGCCGTCCACCGTGGCCTTGTAGTACTGGTTGAGGTCGAACTTCTCGCGCCGGACGAACTCATCGAGCGGCAGCAGGCCGCCGAGGTAGGCCCACTTGGAGGACTGGCTCTGGGCGTTACCGCCCCACAGGGTATCGCCGAGCGAGTTCGCCGCCATGAGGGCCACGATCTTCGTCTGATACTCGCCGCCCGGAAACGGCTCCAGCGTCACCTTGACCGATGGGAACCTGGCGGTGAAGGCAGGGAGCCGTTCGTCCAGGGTGTCCGCCTCCGCGCCGGTGCGGACGTGGAGGCGCAGCTGGGCCGAACGCGACCCCGGCTTCACCACCGCGGGCTGGCCGGCCGACGGCCCGCAGGCGGCGAGCGTGCCGGCCGCCGAAGCGCCGAAGACCGCTATGACGTCTCGTCGAGTGATCATCGCAACGTCTCCTTCTTTTGCCATGGCGCGCCAGTGTACCGCGCCCCATTTCCCGCTCCCCTTCGTGAGCTGGTATTGGGCGGCCCGCTGGATAGCTGCCATTGTGCCGCGCCTCGTTCTGCGCTGACCTTCGTGAGTGTCGGTTGCCCGCGCCCTCGGGGGTCATTTGCCAAGCGTGCTGTCATTCCGCCAAGGGAGCCGATGGCCAGAAAACGACTGCCAGGAGCCGGCCAAGTGACGCACCTGTGCCCGCCTGCTGTCCGGCTGTGTCCTGCCTGCCGCCTTACTGCGCCAGCTCGCCCCATTGCTGGAGCTGAGCCGCCACGTCACGGTCGGCCTGTTCGCACGCCAGTTTGGGCGATTGCCTGCCGTTATAGGCGTCGTTGAGCTGCTTGCTGATGAGCTGGTTTAGCTCGTCCCAGCGCGGGTGCTCGGGCACAGTCCGCGCGTACTCCAGCGCCTCGATGAAGACCTTCATGTTCCGCGGCGGCAGGTCGGGGCGCAGGAACTCGTTCGACCTGACCCAGGACACGACCGCCGGCATGGACACGGCAGTAATAGCCGGCCGTTGCAGCAGAAACTTGATCCACAGCCACGCCTCCTCCGGATGCTTGGTCGGTTTGGCGATAGGGCGCACGACGCGGTCCATGTCGGTGGCCCGCGCCGCGGCGAGCTTGGGCAGGTGGGCGACATCGAAGCGGTCGAAGGTCATCCTGGGGTTAGCACGATAATCGGTCACACGGGCGACGAGCGCGTCGTGCATCGCCACCTGCCCTTCCTGGAACCACACGGCGTACGGCATCCCGCCAGGGTTTCCCAGGTCATCGGTCGTGGCCACTACGCGGTGCTTGTGGCGCAGATCGGCCAGCAGCTGCACCGCCTCGATCACGGGCGGCGTATTGATGGTTGGCTTCCACTTGTCTTCACCGCGCTGAACGAGGTAGTCGCCGCCGTTGCGCCAGATCCAGTGGTGGGTGTTCACCAGGGCATACCCGAACAGGTCGATCTTGCCCGCGGGACCAGGCTGCGCCGTGAGCTTCCGCGCGGCGTCCAGAAACTCGGCGAAGCCCCAGGTCACGTCCGGTGGCTTCACGCCAGCCCGCTGGAAGAGGCTAGGGTTGTAGTAGAGCACGAAGGGGGAGACGCGGGCCAGGACGCCCAGGATCTTCCCTTTGTACTTGCCCGAATCGCGGTGGCGGGGCCACAGATCATTCCAGTCGAAGCCCTTCCCCTGATCGCGCTTGACGTAAGCGTCCACCTCCAGCATGGTGCCCTCCTTGGCCCATGCGGGGAAGTAGGGCGTGCTGATGTCAAACACGTCCGGCGGGCTGCCCCCGGCGAACATCGTGCGCAGGTGCGTGTAGTAGTCGCTCGGCTTGAAGATCAGGTCGACCTTGATGTTGGGGTACTCGGCCATGAACTGCCGCGCGGCCTCACGGTTCATCTGGCCGAGGCCGCTCTCCGTCCCCCAGTGCGAGAAGCTGATGGTGGCGGGAACGGCGCCTGGCTTGGGAGCGATTGGAGCAGTACCGGTGGCGCCGTCACGGCCACAGGCGCTGGCTATTGCCCCCAGGAAGGTGCCGCTCCCGAGGGCGCCGGCCAGGCGTGTGGCCTGGCGTCTGGTGATCGTCTTGCAATCCATAGGCATAGTCCTCCCTCCTGGTCCCCGTGACGACAACGAGCATTGCTGCGCGTGCATCGTAACATCACTGGCGGGTGGCGCTCATGGTTCGCGTTCCCTCGCGCCGCGAGCCATGCTATCTCGGGATGAGGAGGGTGAGGGTCGGGTACCGGCGCACCTGCGCCAGCGGAGAAGATAGCAGTGGCCGCAGCCCGCTCACCGCGGGCGCTGCTAAAGGAGGCCGGTCCCCCTACGGTTAGGTCATCGGGCGCCGCCCGCGTTACGGCACACCGTCTGCTGCCGTGCGGCTGGGGTGCATCCGGTTTTGCCGCATCGCGGAGCCCTCACCCTGACCTTCTCCCACAGGGAGAGGGAACTCCAGACTGCGCGCCGAGAGGAGTTGGCTGCACATCTTGCGGCTGCCGTGACGGCGCCACCGTCTGCGTTATAGTAGGGCTCGACGCCCACGATCTATGAGCTCGAGCGCCGATGACGTAACAACCAGGGAGCGCCGGCAGGGGCAGGATGGCGCCGCAGGCGGGACCGGCGTCGTCGTTCTCGTCGGCCAGCACCCCGGCGAGGGCGACCTGTGCGGCACGGATCACGTGGCCCTGCAGGCGGCGGTGGATCGCGTGGCGCACCTCGGCGGTGGCACCGTCTTGATCGGCCCGGGCGTCTACCTCATGCGCGACTCGCTCCACCTCCGCCCACGGGTCACCGTTCGCGGCAGCGGCCCAGAGACCGTGCTGCGCAAGTGCGACGCGGCCGTTAGCCGGCTGGTGCTGGACGGCGACTACGGCGAAGAGCAGATCACCGTGGCATCGGCCGAAGGGTTCGCGCCGGGATGCGGTGTGGCGGTGTGGGACGATCGCTCGGGCGGGTTCCACACCGTCGTGCGCACCATCCTCGCAGGCCCCGTCCCACCGGCCGTGCCGGAGGAGGCTGCCGGGTTCACCTTCCGCCTGAACGGGCCGCTGCTCTCCGATTACCTCGTTTCCAGGAACGCCACAGCGGCGACCGTCTTTCCGGTGATCAGCGGCTACTACGCCGAAGGCGTGCGGATCGAGCGCCTGGCCATCGACGGCAACCGCGAGCGCAACGTTTCCCTCACCGGCTGCCGCGGGGGCGGCATCTTCCTGTATCGCTGCCACGGCGCCGTCATCACGGAGTGCGTCGTGCACGACTATCACGGGGACGGGGTGAGCTTTCAGCAGTCGGACGACGTGCGCCTGGAGCGGTGCGAGGTCTCCGGCTGCGCCCAGCTCGGCATTCATCCCGGTTCCGGCAGCCAGCGGCCGGTGGTGGTCGATTGCTACAGCCACCATAACGGCGCCATCGGGCTCTATCTGTGCTGGCGGGTGCGCCACGGATACTTCGCGCGGAACCGGCTGGAGGCCAACGGCCGGTATGGGATCTCCATCGGGCACAAGGACACCGACAATCTCTTCGTGGAGAACATCGCCACGGCCAACGGCCGCTACGGCGTGTACTTCCGTGACGAGACGGCGCCGATGGCCGGCCACCGGAATCGCTTCGTGCGCTGTACCTTCGCCGGCAACGGCGCCCAGGCGCCGGACGGGGACGGCGCCGAGATCCGCATCGACGGCGAGACCCAGGGGATCCTATTTGAGGCCTGCCGCATCGGGGATCCAGGCGCCGGCAGTGTGCCGGGGCCGGAGCAATCGGATGGGGCGCTGGCGCCGGGGATCGTGCTCGGGCCAAGGGCCGCCGCGCCGCTCATTACGCCCGCTTGACCGCTCCCTTCCGGCCGGCTTGATTTCTTCCGCGGGGGCTGGATAATGGAGGCGGGGGGCTTGGGGGAGGCTACCCTGCGTGGGGTAGCCGAGGCGCATGAGCTGGAGAGGTGTCGCATGTTCGCAACACAGCAGCCGGCGCGCCTGACGCGCCGCGTTTGGCTAGGCACGCTGTCATTGGGATCACTGGGAGCGGGCGCCGCGCCGGCGCTGCTGAGCGCCTGCAGCCCGCTACCCGCGGGCACGGCGCCGAGGCCGGAGGAGGCGCCGGCCACGGTGCAGTTCTACTTCAGCGGGGGCACGCCCGAGGAGCAGCTCTACCGGGCACTCAAGGAGGCGTACGAGCGGCAGTATCCCAAGTACAAGCTGGAGCTGCTGCTGGCCGACAGTGAGATTGAGAAGCTGCTGGCGCTGATGGCGGCCGGCACGCCGCCGGACGTGTTCTGGAACCGCGTGCGCACCTCGCAGGTGCTGATCCGGCGGGAGGGCTCGCTGGTCGACCTGCTGCCCCTGATGAAGCGGGACAAGCTGACGCAGGACGACTTCTGGCCCAGTGCCGTGAAGGCCTACTCTTACAAGGGGGGCTACTACGGCCTGCCCACCTCGGCCAGCTCCAATGCCATCTACTACAACAAGGAGCACTTCCGGCAGGTCGGCATCCCATTCCCCGACGAGCTGGAGAAGCAGGGCCGCTGGAACTGGGATACGCTGGTGGAGTCGGCGCGGCGGCTGACCCGCGTCGACTCCACGGGCAAGAAGCTGTGGGGCTTCCTGCGCCCCAGCGGCATCGTGCTGACGGTGCAGTACATCTGGCAGAACGGCGGCACGCCCTTCTCCGAAGACCGCACGCAATGCCTGCTCACCACGCCCGAATCGGTGGGGGCGATCCAGTGGGTGACCGATCTCATCCTCAAGCACCAGGTCACGCCCCGCCCCGATGATCCCGATGCGCCGGACTTCCGCACCAAGCACACTGTGGCGATGGAGCAGGCCGGTCGCTTCCTGCTGCCGTCGATCGTGCCGTCGCTCCAGGCGGGCGTGCTAGATCCGGGCATGATCGTCGCGCCGCGCGGTCCCAAGAAGGACACCACGCGGGGCGATGACCTGGCGGCCAGTATCCTCAAGAGCACCAAGGTGTTGGACGCGGCCTGGGCCTACGCCAAGCTGTGGAGCTCCGAGGAAGGGCAGCTCATCGTCCTCAAGTCGAACCGCAGCTACACCGCCCGTCGCTCCATCGCACGCAATCAGAATATCCTCAAGCAGGTGCTCCACCCATGGGAGGACGGCGAGATGTACTTTAAGGGGCTGCAGCGTACAGAGGTCTTCCCCGTAACGCCCAAGTTCCCCGAGGTAACCGCGATCTTCAACCGCGAAGAGAACCTGGCCCACCGCGGCGAGAAGACGCCGCGGCAGGCGATGGAGACGGCGTGCCAGGAGATCGCCCCGCTCCTGAAGGAGCCCTTCTAGTGCTCCGTCACCCTACCACTGGCGGGGGAGCGAGCAGCTTGGTGCCTGCGGCCGCGATCGGCGGGCAGCGCGCCAGGGTGGCCGGCACGCAATCTGCACGCGTCCCGGACGGGCGCCAGTGCTGAGCAAGACCGGCATGGCTGAGACAGGCGGGCACCGCAGCAATGCGCCCGAACCGGACGACGAGGACGTGCGGGCAGCGCAGGCCGCAGCGGCGCGGGAGCGCTTTGTGGCCCTGGCCCGCCGGCCGGAGCGGGAGATCGACCTGGCCGAAGCCGCCCTGCTCATCGCCGCCGAGGAGTACCCGGGGCTGCACGTGGAGGGGTACCTCAACGCGCTGGACCGCCTGGCCGCGCGGGTGCGCCACCGGCTGCGGCGCACGATGGCCCAACCAGCGCCGCCCGACGCCGACGAGGCGGCACTGCGCGCCCTTCACGACGTGCTCTTCGAGGAAGAGGGGTTCCACGGCCCTGACACGAGTGAGGGCTACCAGCACCAGGACTACTTCCTCAGCGGCGCTCTAGACCGCAAGCGGGGCCTGCCGATCGTCCTCTCGGTGATCTACTGCGAGGTGGCGCGGCGCGCGGGGCTCGAGGCGGTCGGGATCAATCTGCCGCTGCACTTCGTCGCCCAGTTCCGCGGTCAGCATACCAGCGTGCTGGTGGATCCGTTCAACCGCGGGGCGCGCCTCCCGAACGACGCGCTGCCGGCCGGGGTCTCCGCGGACCAGCTACCGGTGGCGTCCAAGAAGCAGATCCTGGCGCGGATGCTCCAGAACCTCAAATTATTCTATCTACGCAGCCGGCCGCCGGAATTCCTCAAGGCCCTGGCGGCCGTGGAGCGCATCCTGGTGGTGGCCCCGTCCATTGACCAGGTGCGCGACCGGGGCCTGATCCTGCGCGGGCTGGGACTGCAGGCGCTGGAGCGGGCGGCGGCGCTGCAGCGGGTGGACCGCGACGCCGCCTTCTACCTGCTCACGCGGGCCCACCAGTTTCTCGGGCCAGCCTGGTTCGATCTGAAGCTGCACGCCCGCCTGGCCGAGGGCTGGCCGGACGTGCAAGAGATCGGTGACGCGGCCGACCAGCTCTGGCGGCTGATGGGGCGGCACAACTAGTGGATCACTTAGCATGGCCGTGGCCATTGGCTCCCCGAGTGGAATGGCAATCGGCATGGCAGAGGACGCACTAGGCCCGACCATTCGGCGCGCTACCGCGCCCCAGCCGGCTGGGCGTAGAGCCGCCGCGCGTCTTCGAGCGTCATCGGCTCATAGTCGTCGTTGTGGCCGGCGGAGCCAAAGGCCTCCATGCGGGCCTGGACGACCTGGGCGATGGCGTCCCGCGCCGGCCCGAGATATTCGCGCGGGTCGAATACCTCGGGGTGCTCGTGGAAGATCTTGCGTATGGTGGCCGTGGCCGCCAGGCGCGTATCCGTATCGACGTTGATCTTGCGAATGCCGCACCGGATCGCCTCCTGGATGGCCTCGATCGGCACGCCCATGGCGTTCGGCATCCGGCCCCCGTAACGGTTGATCTGCTCCACCAGCTCCTGGGGCACGCTCGATGAGCCGTGCATCACCAGCCGCACGTGCGGGATGAGCTCGTGGATCTTGCGCACGCGATCGATGGCCAGCGTAGGCGTCGCCTTGAACTTGTACGCCCCGTGCGAGGTCCCGATGGCGACGGCCAGCGCGTCCACGCCCGTTAGGCGCACGAACTCCACCGCCTCCTCGGGGTCGGTGAGGATCACGCGGCTGGCCTGCACGTGCTCCTCGATCCCGCCCAGCGTGCCCAGCTCTCCCTCCACGGTGACGCCGTAGCGGTGGGCGATCTCCACCGCCGCGCGGGTGATCTCCACATTGCTCTCGAACGAGCGGGGGGTCTTCCCATCCGGCTCCAGCGAGCCGTCGATCATCACGGAGGTGAAGCCGAGCTCGATGGCTTGCTTGACGACGTCCAGGTCGTTGCCGTGATCCAGGTGCAGGGCGATCTTGATCGTCGGGTTGTCCTCCACCGCAGCCGCCATCAGGTGGCGCAGGTAGACGAGATTGGTGTAGCGCAGCGCGCCCCGCGACGCCTGGACGATCACGGGCGAGCGGGCCTCCCGCGCAGCGCGCATGATGGCCTGGATCTGCTCCATGTTGTTCACGTTGAACGCGCCGACGCCGTAGCCCCCGCGCTCAGCCTCGTCCAGGATCTGCTTCATTGGTACTAGTGGCATGGTGCCGTCTCTCCCCGAGCGCTGCCGGCTCTGCGCCGACAGCGCGCATCAGCTACGACATCACTTCATTCAAGCGAAAATGGCTGCTGCAGCCATGGGCCACCTGAGCCGACCATCCTCCCGCCTAACTGCCGGCCCCTACCGGCGACGGGCCAGCGCCAGGCGAGACGGGCCGGTGCCCGCCATCGCCACCGGCACGCCCACGAGCGACTCGATGCGGACGGCGTAGGCCCGCGCCTCGTCCGGCAGCTGGTCCCACGCCCGCACGCCTCTGGCCGGCCGTTGCCAGCAGGGCAGCGTCTCGTACACCGGCGTGACGCGCGCCAGGCGACGGGTGCTGCTGGGCACGTGGTCGAGCGTCTCTCCGTCGAGCCGGTAGGCGGTGGCGATCTTGATCTCCGGCAGGAGCGCATCGAGGGCATCCAGCTTGGTCAGGGCCAGACCGGTACAGCCGTTCAAGGCCGCCGCCTGGCGGGCGGCCACCGCGTCGAACCAGCCGCAGCGCCGCGCGCGGCGCGTCGTCGCGCCGAACTCGTGCTCCGACTCCGACTCGCCGGCATAGCGCAGGCGCTCGGCGTCGGCGCCAAAGAGTTCGGTGACGAAGGGCCCTTCACCGACCGTGGTGGCAAACGCCTTCACCACACCGATGATCTCGCGGATGGCCGTCACCGGCACGCCGGCGCCCGTGGCCCCTGCGCCGGCGGTGGCGCCGGAGGACGTGACGTAGGGGTAGATCCCCCAGTCGATCTCGCGGCAGGCCCCCAGCTGCCCCTCCAGGATGATCTCCCCCCCTGACTGCAGGACGCGCTGCACCAGCGGGTAGCTATCGATGATGCGGCAGTGTAGGAGGTCGGCCCAGCGTTCACAGAGCAGGCGCAGGTCCTTGGCGTCGACGGGTGGCCCGCCGAGGGCGCCGAGGCGGCGCGAGTGCTCCTCCGCCAGAAAGGGGAGGTACTCGTCCAAGTAGGCCGGATCGAGCAGGTCGCCAACCCGGAGGCCGATGCGGGCGGCCTTGTCCTCGTAGGCCGGCCCGATGCCCCGCAGCGTGGTGCCCTGCTTGAGGTTCTCCCGCGCCGCCTCAAGCAGCCGGTCCCGCTCGCGGTGTACCGGCAGGATCAGGTGGGCGCGGTCGGACACCAGCACGTTGGCCGTGTCCACGCCGTGTGCCTCTAGCTCCGCCAGCTCCTGCAGCAGCCCATCGGGGTCGACCACCGTCCCCGTGCCGATGAGGCTGATGCAGCCGGGCGTAAAGACCCCCGAGGGGACCTGGTGCAGGCGGAAGACGACCTTGTTCCAGAGCGGCGCCTCCCCCGTTTCGACCTCGGGGACGACGGTATGGCCGGCGTTCGGGCCACCGTTGAAGCGGATCACCAGGTGGGCGCGGCGCTCCGCCGCCAGGGCATCAACGATCTTGCCCTTGCCCTCATCGCCCCAGCCACAGCCAACCACCGCCGTTACGCCCATGGGCCCCTCTCAGGCGCGGACGTCTGGTCAGGAGCGGGCAACGCTGCGCGCGGGCGCAGGTCTGGTCGAGTCATCAATGGCACCCGCACAAGTGTAACCAAGGAAACCAAGAGTGAAGGCCGGCGTCGCCGTGGACGGGCGTCACTGGTTGCCCGCGCGGGCGAGCTGCTTCAGCAGGCGTTCCGGCTCGTAGGCCGGCTCCGCCTTGATCCGGCGCAACGCGTACAGGCGATCCTGAGACTGCAGCGTGCCCCCGCCGGTGGCGGCCGCCCCGCGGTAGACGCGCGCGACTACGGCGGCCACCGCCGGCGACCAGCTGCCGTTCGGGTAGGCGAACAGGCGCCGTGAGCGGCCGAGCCGGCTCTCCAGAACGGCCAGCGACTCCCAGATCTCCGCCAGCGCCGCCCCCTCGTCGCGGGCGGCCAGATCCACCACGTCGGCGTGGTTCTGTGTGTGCGACTCCACCTCATGGCCCAGCTCCTTCAGCACGCGGACCTGGTCCCAGGTCATGTAGCCCGGCAGCGTCCCCAGGTAGCGCGTGATGACGAAGAAGGTGGCGCGGATCTGCTCCGCCTGGAGCACGGGCAGGGCATTAGCAAACTGGGATGCCCACCCGTCGTCAAAGGTCAGGACCAGCGGCTGCTCGGGCAGCCGGCCCTCGGCGCGGAGCGCATCCACCAGCTGGCCCAGCGGGATGATCGTGCGGCCGGCCTCCTTAAAGGCCTGGACCTGGCGGCGCAGCGCCTCCGGCGCAGGCACCTGGTGGTAGTACAGCACGGGCACCTCCAGCGGGGCGATGCGCGCCGCGGGGGGCGGCGGAGGCGGCGGCAGGACCCACTCCCGCAAGGGCGCCAGGGGCGCCGCCGGGCGCAGGGCAGCGGCCGGCACGGTGGTGGCGACCTGGCGCAGGTGCTCCTCGCCGATCAGCCCGTACTGCACGCGGCGGCCGGCCGGATGCTCCGGCCACCATTCCAGCCGGGCGTGCTGGAACCATTGCACCGTGCGGCCGTGCTCTTCCACCTCTTCCGAGAGCGGCAGGCCCAGCGCCTCCACACCCCCTGCATCGACGAAGAAGCGAAGGAAGGCGTTGCCGACGTTGTGCCCCGTCTCCGGAAAGTAGCGAAGCCCCGGAAGCGGGGGCACGGCCGGCTGCTGCTTGCCCAGCGCCTCACCCAGCGGGCTGCGGCGCACGACCCCCGCATCCAGTGGGTACTCCAGCCGCGCGCGCTGAAAATACTGCACCATCTTGCCCGCGCCGCCCTTTCGCCCTTCAGGGGCATCGGGGGCGGGGGCTGGCGGCGGCTCGTCAGGGCCGTCCGGCTCCCAGAACTCCTCCGTGAGCGGGTAGCCGAAGGTGTCGATCCCGCCGTTGGCGCGGAAGTAGGCCAGGAACGCTCCATCCACGTTGTGCCGCGTCTGGGGGAAGTAGCGGGGGATCTCGACGTACCCCACGTAGTCGTCGGGTAGGCCGGCCAGCGCCCGCTCCAGCGCGGTCGGCCCGTCGGCGGCCGCCGGCTGCGGGACTGCGCGAGAGAGCGAGAGAAGCGCCGCAAGCGCCAACAGACGGCGGCGGCTGGAGCGACCCGAACCCATCCCTGGTGAAAGTGGCGCTAGTATACGGTCCCAGCGCGGGAGCGCCGGCCGCCACGGCCAACGCGGGGAGGAGCCGTCACCCCCGGCCCCCTCTCCCGCACGCGGGCGAGGGGCAACGAAGGCCATCGCCGTGCGGCTTGGCCCCGCCCGTTCCGGCGTGGGCGAGGGGAAGGGCGGCCATGGCCTGGCGCTATCCGGAACGTTGACGTATGCCCGCACTCCGCGTTGGGTGACGCTCGCGCGGCGCAGGGCGTATGATCAGACCGCGGCCGTGCTCAGGAGCCAGCGTCGAAGCAGCCCGTTCCTGGAAAGCAACCTTATCGTGCTGGCCTGCCTGCTCTCCGGCGCCATCCTGCTCATGCTGGTGGGCCGGCTGGCCGACCTGCGCGGGCGGGAGACGGACCTCTTTCCACGGTGGTATGCCCTGCGCCAGCTGCTGCACGGGCGCAACCCGTACGGCGACGACGTCTCGCGGGAGATCGCCGCCCAGATCTGGTTCTTTCAGGGACAGGTCAGCTCGCCGGAGGTCGGGCCAGCGACGCCGCTGGAGACGATCTATGGCTTCCTCTACCCCATGCCCGGCGCCCTGTTCCTGCTGCCGCTGGCCTGGCTCCCCTATCACCTGGCCCTGGGGGTGTGGCTGTGGCTGGTCCTGCTGCTGCTCCCGGCCGCGGCCTGGCTGATCGTCCAGACCGAGCTACAGGACGCCCGTGGCCCTGTGCGCCGGCTGGCACCCCTGCTATCCGCGCCCCTGGCGCTGCTCTTCCTGCCCGCCTGGGCCAATCTGATGCTGGCCCAGCCGGCCGCGGCGGTGACCTTCCTCGTGGCCGCCGCCGTGTGGGCCGCGCACCGCATCCGTCCGGCGGCCGGCGACGATCCGGCCAGGTGCAGCCGCCCTGGCACTCCGGACGCCAGCGATCCGGCGCCGAACTGCCGGCTGGCGTTCGTCGCCGGCGCCTGCCTGGCCGCCGCCGGTGCGATCAAGCCACACCTGCTGGCGCTGCTGGCGCCGTGCTGGCTGGGCTATCACGCCGCCGGCTGGCTGTGTGGTGACGCGCGTTCGCGCCGGTTCGTGCTGGGCGCGGTGGCTGGCGCCGCGCTCCTGGCCGCCCTGGCCACGGCGCTCGTCCCATCCTGGCTATGGGACTTTGGGCGCGCAGCGCGGGAGTACGCCGCCGTCGCCCCCGGCTGGCCGGCCACGACGGTCCTCGCGCGGACGCTCTTGCCCGCGCCCTGGTCCGAGCTGGCGGCGGCGCTGGCCAGCGCGACGGCGGCTGGCTGGACGGCGCACGGCTGGTGGCGGGCGCGCCGCGATCGCCGGCTGGAACGGGCCGCCGTGTATCGCACCCTGGTGGCGACCTGCCTGATCATTCCGCCGGCCTGGGAGACCAATGCGGTGCTGCTCCTGCTCCCCCTGGCGGCGCTGCTTGGGCGGGCGCCATCCCTGCCGTCGGCGGCCGGCTTGATCGCGGCATCGGCGGCCCTCTCCTTCGCGCAGCTGCCATTCTACCTCGCCATGCGATGGGAGCGGGGGACCTTCGTCATCGCCGGCTACCTAGCGCTGCTGGCGGCGTCGAGCCGGCTGCTACCGCCTCGCACCGGCCCTGCGGCTACCCGCGTCGCCCTGGCCCAGGGTTCTCACCGGAGACGGGATGAGTAGCGAGTAGCGAGGAAGGACCCCTCACCCTAACCCTCCCCCACAGGGAGAGGGGGCCAGGTGCCCAGCGGTGTACTCCGGCGGGAGCCCCTAACCCTCCCCCATAGGGAGAGGGGACTGGTCGCCGGCCGTGGATCATGCGGGCTAGCGTGGCGAGATGGCGGGAGCGCCTAATCCCTGTCCGGAGGTGAGCGCTCATCCATGGCGCGCCACCTGGAAGGGCAATAACAGCGAGCCGTGATCACCGAAG
>DAOTTI010000111.1:0-9620 GCA_034437795.1 Chloroflexota bacterium
CGACGACCCCAAGACGATCGAGGGCCTGCAGTTCCTGCACGACCTGATCTGGAAGCACCAGGTCTCGCCGACGAGCAACGACCAGCGGGGCGGCATGGGCACCGAGGACGCCTTCCTTAACGGCAAGATCGCCATCTACTTCCAGGCCACCGCCAATGCGGGCAACATCAGCAATAAGGCACCCGGCACCGGCCTGGACTGGGACTTTCTGCCGCTGGTCAAGGGCCCTGGGGGCCACGGCGCGCGGATCTCGATGGACGGCTACATGATCGCCCGCACGGCCAAGTACCCCGATGAGGCCTGGACCGTGCTGCGGGAGCTGGTCTCCACCGACGCCCAGACGATGCGCGCCCAGCTTGCCCGCCGGCAGCCACCCCGCAAGTCGGTCGCGTCCGTCTGGGAGAAGGTGTACGATGGCAGGAACGCCAGGCTGGGCCGGATCATGGCCGAGACCGCCCGCCCCGATCCACGCTCCTTCTGGAAGGACGCCGACCAGGTGGGCGCCGTGATCGGGCGGTACATGAGCGCTACCCTGATCCGCAACGAGATGACCGTGGCGCAGGCGATGAAGGCGGCAATGGAGGAGGTGCGGGGCTACTACGCCAGCGCGAAGTAGCCCCGCCGGGCAGAAGGCCGGCCCCTCCCGCCGGCGTGACGCTGCCGCAGGGGCGCCTGCCCTCATGCCCAGACCGTGAGGCGCGCCCCCCCCGCGGCGGCGGGCCGGTACGACCGCGCGCCGGCGGGCCACTCGGCGAGAACGAAGCGGTCAACGCCGCCACTCGCCGGGCCAGGGGTGGCACTACCCTGGATCACGCAGTGGAGCCGGCACGTTTGCCCGCTCGGCCTCGTTGGAAAACGGTGATGGATGCTCACATCGAGCGGCGCGAGGAACAGGGGCCCCAGGGAGCGCAGAGGACGCACGGGCTGCACCCCGCCCAGCCGGCCTACCTCGCGCCGCTTAGCTCGGATATGGCAGGTCTGCCCGTCCCCCTCCCTCTGACCAGCGGCCAGCGCGTCGAGCTCTGGCTGGCGCTGGAGCCCGGCGCGCCCGCGGCTGCCGGCGCCACGGCGGCCGGCGGGAGCGCGCACTGGGACGTGGACTGGGACGTGCGGCCGGCCCGCGTGAGCGCCGCCACCGCCGAGGCGATCGCGCTCCTGACCGGCAAGTGGCACCTCCCATCCACCCCCGGCACGCGCGCCCTCGTCCGGCGGTTCTCCCCGGAGGGCATGGCCGAGTGGGAGGGCGAGGTCCTGCCGGTAGATGGGGCGCCGACGGCCTCGCAGCCACGGCTGGAGATCCCGCCGGCGCCGTACGAGCGCCCCATCATCGTGCGCCTGGCGCCGGAGGCGGCGGCCGGCCGCCTCTACCAGCGCCGGCGCAGCCCGCGCCTGCCGCTAGGCCTGGCGCCGGTGCGCCTGACCCCGCTGCCGCCGGATACGCCACCCGACGCCGCCCCCGCGGCCCTGCGGGATCAGCCAGATGAGACCGCCCTACCCGTGGCGCGGATGACGGACGTGAGTGCGACGGGCGCTGGCGTGGTGCTGGACTGTCCGCTGCGCGAGGGCACGCCCGTGGCCCTAGAGTTCGAGCTCTCCGGCGAGCAGCGGCCGTTCACCATGCACGGCCGGATCATCGAGCCGGCGGTGCCCCTGCACGGGGAGGCGCAACCCCAGCCCGATGGCTTGCCCGGCTTCCGGCGCGGGATCCATTTCACCGACTACAGCGCCAGCAGCGACGGCCGGCGCCTGGCCAGCATCCTAGCTACCCTGCTCCGGCGCCACAAGAGCCGTAGCGAGTAGCGAGTGGCTGTCGTTCCCCCTCTCCGACAGAGAGAGGGAGCCAGGGGGTGAGGGCTGCGCCCCTCTCCCGCGTGCGGGAGAGGGGCGGCGGGGCCAAGCCGCACGGTAGGGCGGCGTGGGGCAGGAGTGAGGCGCGGCCCCATCCGAAGGGGGTGAGGGCTCTCTCCGCGTCTCCGCGTCGGGGCGGGAGGAACCAGGGGCGAGAGGGGCAGGCGCTTAGAGCGATACGCCCTCTTCCGCGGCGAAGGTGCGGAGCAGGCGGGTGAAGAGCGCGGCGCGGGAACGGCGGATGTGGCGCTGCTCCCTGGCGAGGCCCAGCGCGCGCTGCCACACCCCCATGTGGCCCGGGTAGAGGCGCTTGAGCGCTTTGACATAGAAGCCGCGGCTGTGGGTGTCCCCGAGTAACGCCTCCGCCTCCTCCACGTAGTGCGCGAACTCGGGGTACTTCTTCCAGAGGTCGATTGCCGGCGCCGGCCGGTGGTTACCCGCAGGCGCGGCGGCGCGCGGCGGCTGTGGGCCGGTAGCCTGTGGGCCAGCAGATTGCGGTGGGCTGTATGGCCAGGTGGTGGCTTCGTCGTGTCCGTTTGGGAGGCCGTTCGGCAGCCAACGTTGTTTGAGGATCGTTTCTCCAACGTGCTGCGGTTTCGGAGTGGAGCCACCTCTATTGGTTTCAAAGTGCAATCCAGGTCGCCGGTTATCCACCACCAAGGTTTCACTTTGAACGGTAGGTCCCTGTGGCGTCTCCGCTTGCAGCCATGGGGCTCCGAGGTGCTGCGCCGGGGCGGCCGGCGAGGCGCTGCCCGCCCAGGCTGGCGGGCTGTGCTGGCCGGTTCCCGCGGCCATGGCGGCAAGCAGCTCCTGGAGCCTGGCCTCATCCTCCTCCACGAGCGGGTCCTCCATCAGCACGTAGTAGGTGCTCACCGTGCGACGCTTCTTGCCCAGGCGCCGGTCGTACACGTAGTTGTGCTCGACGCGGATGAAGCGGCGCACGTCTTCGCGCTGGAGCAGGCGCCACAGGGTAACCCGCGAGAAGCCGCAGGCGGCGGCCAGCTCGCTGGCTGAGACGGTGCAGCCATCGAGCGCCGCCGGCGGGGCGTGGCCGGGGGGCGGATCAGGCAGGCCGGCGCCGGCTGGGGCGTCGCCTCCGGCGCTCTGTGCTGTGGCGCCCATCCCGGCTACCCCGGCCGCCGCCAGGGCCCGATTACACCGGTCGCGGACCTCCATGATCAGCACGGCAGCGTCGGGGCCGAGGCGGGGCTTCCAGCGCTCCCAGAAGTAGCGTGACTCCGTCAGGCGCAGGTGTGGGCGGAGGAAGGCATCGCGCAGCCGGCGGTACTCGGGGGTCAGGTGCACCGTCTGCGGGCGGATAGCGAGGCCGTCGCGCCCGGCGCCGCCCGACAGCGCCTGCCCGCCGGCCGGCCCCGATGGCGCAGGCGCTGGGGACGGCAGCGGGTCGCCAGCGTCCGGCGGCTGGGCTCCCGCTCCCGGCTGGGATCCGATCATCCCCATCCCTCGTCTCCTGCGGCCTCTGCTCTCCCTGGAGCGGCTGCCAGGCTGGCGTGCGCCGCTGCCGGCCACGTTGCGGTCAGGGCTGCACCTGCCGCCCCGTACCGCGGGCGGTCGCGGTGCCGGTGCGGCAGCCGGCCTGAAATCCGGCCGTCATCCCTGCCCCTGCTCCGTCTCGCCCCAGTGGCCGGCGATGAGCTCAATGGCCGTGCGCAGGGCGGCTCGTGACGCCGGCGACAGTCGGGGATCGGCCAGGCGCCGCGCGACCAGGAGCAGGGTGGGATCGGCCGGCCCGAGGGCGCGGAGCGAGCGGGGGAGCAGGCCGGCGGCGGCAAAGAGCCGGTCGGCCTGCTCGTCGGAGAGGGCGAGGGCCCGGGCCAGGGCCTCCACGGCCGCCAGCCCCGGGGCGCCCCGCTCGCCGGCCTCAAGCCGGTTGATGTAGCTGCGGTCCATGCCTGCCCGCGCCGCCAGAGCCGCCTGGCTGACGGCGCGGGCAACGCGGTACTGGCGCAGCAGCGCGCCGAAGCTCCCCCCGTGCGGCTCAGGGCCGGCTCCAGGCGCAGCATCGGTGGCATCCGGGGGAGCCCGGTCGGGGCCGGGCTCAGGCGGGGAGTAGGTGGCATCCGGCAAAGCTGGCATCAGGGCCTCTCGCGGCCGCACCGGCGGCGCTGCCGTTCAGTCTACAAGCGTTGTGCCCCACCGACAACGCTGTGCCAAGCAGTCACCACCATCTGTTGACCAACAGACACAGTTCTTGGTGTCACTCAGGCAACACGCCGTGGCAGGGGAATGCATGGCCGCAAGGCGGCGGAATGGCGAGGGGAGGGCAGGCGTCGCCGGCTTGAACGGCGGCGGGCCATAATGGAGGGGGCGGGACCGTCATGAGATGAGGCTGATCCATCAACTGATCGATGAGCTGGAGGGTGGCCGCGGCGCTAATGGAGGGGACGGGACCGTCATGAGATGAGACCGAGTGGCGGGGAAGACGCATCGCGGAGATGCGGGGTGGCAGCGATCACGCCCGGACGTTGCCGCGGCGAGATTGTGGCGCGGGGCGCGGCGTAGGGGCCGGAGGGGCCAAGACCGGCGCAGCGGGCGCGTTCGCGTGCTGAACGAGGCATGTTAATACGGGGCGCCACGTAGGGGCCGGAGGGCCAAGACCGGCGCAGCGGGGGACACAGCGGGGAGCAGCATGGCTGCAGCAGAAGCAGAGCCTGGCGACTATTACGCCGCCCTGGGGCTTTCGCCCGGCGCGAACGACGCCGAGATCCGTCGCGCCTTCCGCCGCCTGGCGCGACAGTACCATCCGGACGTGAACCCCGATCCCGGCGCGGCGGAGCGCTTTCGGGCGGTGGTGGCGGCGTACGAGGTGCTGTCCGATCCGGCTCGCCGGGCGGAGTACGACGCGCGCCGGGCGGCGGCCGGCCGCTGGCGCTCCGCCGCCGGAGGGGCGGCGGGCCGCCCTTCCCGCAGGGCGCGCGGCGCGGGGGAGCGTGCGCCAACGGGGTGTTCGATGCCGCCGCTGCGCGGGCTGGACCGGCACAGCACGCTCCGTGTACCGGCGGAGCTGCTGGCCGCGGGCGGGGTGCAGACGCTGGAGCACAAGCGCTGGGAGCGGTGCGCGCGGTGCAGCGGCTTCGGCCGGCTGCCGGAGGCGGTCCCCTGCGTCGCCTGCGGCGGGCAAGGGTTCCACGGGGGCCGGCTGAGCGATCCGTGCAAGGTCTGCTGGACGACCGGCACGACGACGGTCTGCCCCGAGTGCGGAGGGCGTGGGGGGCAGTGGCGTCGCAAGCGCGTGGAGGTGAAGGTGCCGGCCGGAGTGCGCTACGGGCAGCAGCTGCGCCTGCGCGGCCTGGGCGACGCCGGGCCGCGGGGCGGGCCGCCGGGGGACCTGTACCTGGAGCTGGCCCCGCCGCTCCCTCCGGCGGTGCAGGCCATCGCCTCGCATGAGCTGGTCCAGGCCGCCCTGCGGCGCCTGGACGAGTGGCTAGACCGGTTCGCCCCTGCGCCGCCGTAATGGTCCCCTGGTGTCGCCGTATCGGTGACCCCGGCGCAGGGGCTCGGGCCGCCACGGGCAGTGGGACCGGTTCCAGGCCGCGCTGCCGTCGCCGTGCAGAGGCGGTAGGCGTGCGCCAAAGGGCTGGATGGCGCTAGGCCATGGCCGCCGTTGCGCGCCCCAAGGGCGGTTGACAAACGAGAAATCTGCTATACTTGTGTCAGCGACGCGGGGTGGAGCAGTGGCAGCTCGTCAGGCTCATAACCTGAAGGTCGCAGGTTCGAATCCTGCCCCCGCAACCAGATAGCGCACGGGCGCAGCAGCAGACCCCCTGGACGGGGGTCTTTTTGTTGCTCCTGCGCTCCTGATGGCTCCTCGTGGCTGATGGCTCCTCGTGGCTGATGGCTCCTCGTGATTGGGTGACTGGCCCAGCGGGGCGCTATCCGTGTGCTGCCCAGGGTGCGCTATCCTTCTGCCGCCCAAGGAAGGAGGCGGCGGATGCGCATTGGCTACAACACCTGGAGTATGGCCACGGTGCCATACCAGGTCTTCATTCCGGCGCTGGCGCGGATTGGCTACACCGCCATCGCCATCAGCGTGGTCCCCGGCTACGGCATCGGCGGCAAACGCGTGCCCAACGCGACCGACCTGGCCGCGCTCACGGCGGAGGACCGGCGCCGGATCAAGCAGGCGTTCGAGCAGCGCGGGCTGGAGCTACCGTCGGTCATCGGCAACATGCACCTGGTGGCGGACGATCCGGAGATTGGCCGGGCCCACCTGCAACGGCTCAAGGACACCATCGACTTCTGCGTGGAGGTGGCGCCCCGCGGGCAGGCCCTGCCGACGATGAACACCGGCACCGGCGGCCGCACCGACGAGTTCGAGGCCAAGCAGCGTCTGATGGTGGACCGGCTGGGGGAGCTGGTGGACTATGCGCGCCAGCGCGGGGTGGTGGTCGCCATCGAGCCCCACGTGGGGGGAGCGATCGACCGGCCGGAGCGGGCGGAGTGGCTGGTACGGACGATCGATAGCCCGTACCTGCGCCTGGACTTCGACGTGAGCCACTTCGAGGTGGCCGGCTACCCGACGGCGGACGTGGTGCGCCGGCTGGCGCCGCTCTCGGCGTCGGTGGAGATCAAGGACCAGAAGATGCTCTATGCCGGCGAGCTGGAGCCGCCGGGCTGGCAGGTGCCGGGCAACGGGCGGGGGCGCGGGATCGCGCCGGACGGGCGGCCGACGGTGTTCCAGTTCCTGCTGGGCGGCGAGGGGGACTTCGACCTGCCGAACTTCTTGCGCTTGCTGCAGCAGGCCGGCTGGCAGGGGGCGGTCGCCTTTGAGGCCAGCGTGCAGTGCCAGCAGCGCCCGCGCTATGACGCCCTGGCGGCGGCGGAGCGCACCTATCGCTGGATGGCCGAGGCCTGGAAGCAGGTGGGAGTAGCGAGTAGCGAGCGTTCAGGCGGACCCAAGGGAGCGCATCAACCCGCGAAGTAACCGCCCAGCATTATCTTGTCCCGCGATGACCGGCGCCACTGCTTCGTGGTCGGCGTACTCAAGGTCGATGGCAAGTCGCAGATCTGTCTCAAGCTCGCCCAGCGAGCCACGGGCGATGCGCAGGAATTGCAGGTAGTCACGCCGTAGTCACGGCGTGACTACCTCTCATATCCTTCGGCGATGTTCGCGGCTACCGAGACCGCGGCCCGACGCATCTGAGACGTGAAGCCGTACTGCCCATCACGACGGCAGAACTTCGTCAACTGGTAAAGGTGGAACGCAAGCTCGTACGCCGTCTGCCACGTCACCAAATGCCGGAAGCCACCACCATCCCACCGCCCCATAGATCCTCTCCCGCGCCCTCGCCACTCGCTACTCGCTACTCGCCACTCGCTACTCCTGCTACGCCGCTGGCCGGTCGAGAATGGCCTGGGCCTGGCGGGTGGCCTGCTGGGCCGCCTCGCGCACGCCGATCCTGCCGTCCCAGAGGTCGTTGAGCGTCTGATTGACCACGTCGGTGACCTCGAACCAGGTGTAGTTGTGGGGCAGGTGGACCGGTCCCGGCTGGCGATAGAGGCGCTCGATCAGGCGGTAGATGGGATCGAAGCGGTGCAGGCGGTCATCGGTCCAGACATCGTGGCGGGCGCCGGGGCTGCCCGCGCCCCCCTGGACCTGGTCGATGCCGTTCTCCCTGTTGGTGATGAACTTGATCCACTCCCAGCCAGCGGCGGGCTGCCTGGCCTCGCGGGTGAGGCCCATGGACGGGGCGTTGACCTGGGTGCCGCGCCGGCCGGTGGCGGGGTGCCTGGGGACGACGGTGATCCCCAGCTCATGCTTTACGCGCTGCTGGCCAGGCTTCTTCCACTCGGCGACCAGGCCGGGGGTCTGGTTCATGAAGGCCAGCTTGCCCTGCTCGAAGCGCGCGGTGGAGCCGCCGGCGGCGCGCAGACCATCGATCACGCGGAACTGGTACTGGGTAGCCCACAGCCACTGCAGGGCGGCCTGGGCATCGGCGGTGTCCAGGAGGCAGCGCTTGCCGTCGGCGGTGAGGAAGTCGCCCCCAAAGGTGCGCAGGAACATGACGCCGGACTGGCCGATATCCGTGCCGGGCCAGAAGCCCCACTCATCGCGATCGGGTTTGGTGACGCGCTTGGCCATGTCGATCAGCTGGTCGAGGGTCCAGTTGGCGTCGGCCAGGGGGACGTCGATGCCGGCGGCCCTGGTGAGCTGGAGGTTGACGTAAAAGATGCAGGCGCCGTAGTGGCCGTGGGTGGGCAGGGCGAACAACTGGCCCTTGAAGGACATGGTGTCCAGGGCGGCCTTCCAGTAGGGCGATTTGTCGAACTTATCGGCCTTGATCAGGGCATCGAGGGGCTGGAAGAGGCCACGGGCGATGCCGCCGTGGCCGCCGTCGCCGACGGCGTTGATCCAGGAGACGTCCGGCATGGTGCCGGCGGCGGCGTGGGCGATCAGCTTCTGGGCGACGGCGAGGCCGCCGGTGGCCTCGTCAAACTCGACCTTGATGTTGGGGAACTGCTTCTCGAAGACGCGGGGAGTAACGTCCTTGTACCACCCGGTGTGGCCAAAGGGTCCGGCGCGGGTGAGGACGGTGATGGTCGCCGGCCCCTGGATAGCTGGCTTCTTTGCTTCCTCGCCGCGGCCCCCGCAGGCGGCACTGCCGGCCAGGCTCGCCATGGCCGCTGCCGCAGCGGCGCCGGTCCGGTACAGCCGACGCCTGGTGGTGCTGCTCGCCCTCATGCTTGCCATCACGCTCATCGCACGCCTCCGCTCGGTGTCCCTGCGCGGCAGGGATGCGCGCTGCACCACATCGCATTCCACTACGTCCGTCAGTCCCGTCCCTGCGCGACAGGGGATGTGCGGTCAACCTGGGCCGGCTGAGCCGGCCGGGCCTGCCCCTACCCTGCGCGTCCTAAGCGCTGTAGCCAGGGCCCTTCGTAGATGCTCCGGATTGGGATCGACGAAGGATCCGTCTGCAGGGGGCAGAGACGGCAGGCTGGGCAGGAGCCCTCGGTCGTAGCCTACTCCGGCGACCGGCGAAAGTAAAGAGGCGCCCTCAGGCTGTCCGCGGGGCGTCCGCGCCCTTTGCTCCGCCTTTACGCCGGCTACCGCGAGGCGCTGGCCCAGGAGCAAGTGAGCAGATTGCGACAGGTGGTCTAAACCTGGCGAAGGCGGCTATGCTGGAGTCACGGGACCGGGTGGCTGGGGAAGTGCTCATGCGTTGGCGTTGAGAGTGATCCTCAGGAGGCAGGCAATGGCAACGGCATCGGTTCCACAGGCTCCACAGGTGCTGGCTTCCCAGTCTGCGCCCCAATCTGTCGCACGCGTGGCCGGCGTGATCGCGGTGCGCGAGCTGGAGCTGAAGACCGGCGTGACCGAGGCGACGTTCGAGCGGTTCGTGCGGGAGGAGTACCTCCCGGCCTGGAACGTGCCCGGCATGCGGGTGCGGATCATGAAGGGCGACCGGGGCAGCCGTGCCGGCCTGTACCTGCACCTGTTCGAGTTCGAAAGCGTGGAGACGCGGGACCGCTACTTCCCGCCGCCCGAGGGGAGCGGGGCGTCGGACGAGTTTCGCCGGTACGCGCAGTCGCTCGCGCCGGTGATCGAGAAGCTGTGGTCGCTGGCCGTGCTGCCGTCGGGCTACACGGACTACGTGGAGCTATAGGGGACCTCACCCTTTCGGCCGGGGCCGCGCCGCACGGGGAGGGAGGGCGGACCTCACCCCCTAGTGCACCATCAGGCCAGCGACCTGGCATGGCTTTCCCTGGTGCGCGGGCTGGCATTCCCGAAGAGGTTGCCTGCGACAGCA
>DAOTTI010000112.1:0-8640 GCA_034437795.1 Chloroflexota bacterium
CCCGTCCGGGACGGGCGCGCCCTCGACAGCGCGGCGCCCTCGCCCTGCGCGCCGTCCGCCGCGCCGGCGCCGGCTTGCATCGCGTGGCCCGCGGTCCCGTTAGCCGGAGCCGCCCGATCGGGCTGGCGCGATGGTCCAGGGCGTTCAGCGGGATCTGCCGGCGCACCCGGCGGGAAGGTGAACGCGCCACGCTGGAGCGCCAGGGCCATAGCCTCGAGCGCGCTCACGCCCCGTTCCATACCGAACGACGCGCTCCTCTCTCCTGCTGATGGCACTGGTGCCCCGTTCTCACGCTGGCCGGGGGCAACGTGTTCCACACCGAACGGCGCGCTCCTCTCTCCCGTCTCTCCCGCCGACGCGCCCGCCGGCAAGAGGTGAGACGCGCTCACGTCCAGCTCTACGCCGAACGATGCCCCCGCCACCCGCCCCCGCTCGAAGGCCACCTCGCCGGCCCAGCCGCCACCCCACAGCTGCAGGCGCCCGGTCTGCCCGAGTGCGCCGAGGAAGCGCAGCAGCGCCGGCAGGCCGATGCCGTCGATCGTCCCGCTCAAGGCGTCGCTCGCCCCGTCTCGGGGCGCAGGGACGTCCGGCGGGTCGCCAATGGCGCCTATCGTCGCGTGTGATGCTGGGGCAGACTGCCTTCCTGGCAGCAGCCGCCCCTGCTCCAGGGAACGCGCTCCCAAAGGGGCTGCCGGCTCCTGTATGAACGCGGGGCTTGGCGGCAGGTCGCCGACGGCGTCCATTGTCCGGCTCAAGGCGGCGCTCGACGGCGCCACCGCGGCCGTCCGGGGTCGCCGGCTGGCACGCTCGGGGGAAGTAGAGGCGCTCCCGTTCGGCGCCGCCATCACCTGCCCCCACACTCCGGCGCCAGCCGGGCCTGGATCGCCACCACCCGGCGCCGGTCAAGCTGGTAGCCCAGGATGGCCAGGGCCGCGGCCAGCAGCAGGGCCGCCGGCAGCACGCCAAAGAGCAGCCCAATCCGCTCGATGGTCAGCGCCGTTTGCTCCGCCTGGCCGGGGGCCAGGCCGGCGAACCAGTCGAGCAGCACCCCTGTGACCAGCACCGCCAGGCCGGTGGCCAGCTGCTGGCTAAAGCTCAGGATGCCGAAGAAGATGCCCTCGCGCCGCCGGCCGGTGGCCAGCTCATCCGCGTCGGCCACGTCGGCCAGCATGGAGTGGGGCAGGATCCAGAACAGGCTGCCGAAGAACCCCGCCAGGGCCTGGCCGGCTAGCAGGGGAGCCGCGTTGCCGGTGCCGAACAGCCGCCCGTCGCCGAACAGGGCGGTCGCCCCCAGCATCAGCAGGGCCGTGGCCACGGCGCCTACCAGATAGAGGCGCCGCTTCTCCGTGCGCCGAGCAAGGCGCAGCCAGACCAGCACGCCGGCCAGCGCCCCACCATAGAAGGCGAACTGCAGGCTGCTGAGCGCCGCGCTCTCAGCAATGGCCACGTAGTACGTCAGGAAGTGGACGGCCAGCGCGCCGTTGATCACGGTGCCCAGAAACATCAGCGAGTAGGAGAGGGCCAGCGCGCGAAACGGCCCGTTGCGCAGGGCCACCAGGAAGTCGGCGAGGAAGCCGGCCAGCCGCGCCGCGCCAGAGCGCCACCGCCAGGCCGCGGGACGGCTGCCATCGCTCTGTCCGGACGCACCAGGTAGACCGTCATGGCTGGGCACACCACGCTGGCTCTTGTCCACCGGCCCTGGCCGGATCATTACGGATGTACCGGGTCTCCCGTCCCGCCAACTGGGCGTCCCCTCATGGCGGGCCACATCGCCGGCAGGCGCCCGGCCGTCGCTGCTGGCGCCATTCATGCCCGTCATGCCCGGCTTTGGCCCTGCCTCGTCCCCGGCCAGATACGGGCGCCACCGTAAGGTGGCCAGGGTAGCCACCAGCGCCGCCACGGACATGGCCAGCCCCAGGGCCAGGCCCATCGCGGGGTAGCCGGCGTAGCTGAGCTTGGGGTCCTGGCCGGCCACGGTGTTGGGGAAGAAGAGGACGAAGGATAGGCCGGCCGTGGCGACGGTGCCCGCCAGGGCGCAGGCGCCACGCACCGCAGTGATGGCGGTGCGCTCGTGGTAGTCGCGGCTCAGGGCCGCCCCCAGGGCGTGATAGGGCACCACGAAGATGGAATGGGCCGTGCGCACCAGCAGGCTGGTCACCAGCAACCAGGCAAACAGGGCGCCGGTGGAGAGGCCAGGCGGCGGGCTAAAGAGCGCCCAGAAGGTCGGCCCCACCAGCACCGCCCCCACCAGCATGAAGGCATGGCGCCGCCCCAGCGGTAGGCGCGCCCGATCCGACGCGTAGCCGACGAAGGGGTCAACGGCAGCGTCCCAGACCAGGCCAATGGCCGTGGCCGCCCCGACCAGCGTGCCTGGCAGGCCCATCACGCTGGTGTAGAAGAAGACGAGGAAGAGGCCGAACAGCACCGTCTTGGAGGCGTTGGCCACCTCGCCCACGCCGTACAGGACCTTCGCCGCGATCCCCAGCGACGGCCGCTCCCCCGCCGGCGGCGCCGCGTCCCGTGCTGCGGGCTCGCCGGCTGCCGGCTTCAGGCTGGCGGCCGGCGCGGCCGGTATCATCGGGCTGACCTGCGGCACCGGGCACGCTCCCAGAGAGTGGATTCTGTGACGGAGCAGTATAGGCAGCGGTAGAGATTTGGTCGAGGCCAGGTGGAGGAACGGGTTCGCGCACCCGCACACCGGCGCTACTGCTCCGTGGCCTCTGATCTGAAGCGGTTGCGGATCCGGTTGCTCCCCCCAGGAGACGAGCCGCTCGTTACTACCCGTAATGAGTGACAAGAACGCGGCAGGTAGGACGCAACACCACCTAAGCACCTAAGCACCTAAGCACAAAGGAAAAGGGAGGTTCCGTGGCAAGAGACACCGGCCCACTCCGCGCAGGCCTCATCGGCTGTGGCACGATGGGCGCCTCGCACGCCAGGCAGATGGCTGCCCTGGCCGACCTGCGCCTGGCGGCAGCCTGCGATCTGGACGAGGATCGCGCCCGCGCCGTGGCCCAGGCCACCCAGGACGCCACCGGCAGCAGCGTCGACGTCTTTACCGACGTGGCGGCGCTGCTCGCCCGCCCCGACATCCCCGCCGTGATCGTCGCCACCCCCAACTTCACACATAAAGAGATCGTCCTGCAAGCCCTGGCGGCGGGGAAGGACGTCTTCTGCGAGAAGCCAATGGCCCTCTCCGTCGCAGACTGCGACGCCATGATCGCGGCGGCGCGAGAGACCGGCCGCAAGCTCATGGTGGGCCAGGTGCTGCGCCTGATTACCGTCTTCGCCGAGGCGCGCCGCCTGGTTGGCGAGGGGCTGATCGGCACGCCGCGGGTGATGCGCATCCTGCGGGCCGGCGCGCGCGGGGCCAGGCCGGGCGCGGGCGCGCGAGCGTCCTGGCGCCGGCAGCGCGCCTCCACCGGAGGCCTGCTGTTCGAGGTGAGCGTGCACGAGTTCGACTTCATGCGCGCCGTGATGGGCGAGGCCGCCGAGGTGAGCGCCACCGTGGCCAACTTCTTCCACCCCGAGCAGGACTACGAAGACCACGCCGTGGTGACCGTCCGCTTCCGCAACGGGGGCGTGGCGGTGCTGGAAGCGAGCCAGGCGCACGCCATCGGCGCCACCGAGGGCCTGATCACCGGCGAGCGGGGCAGCATCGCCTACAACTGGGGGCAGAACACGCTCGTCTACCGCCTGGCTGGCCAGGACAGCGCCGCGGTGCACGTGCCGGTGGAACGGGACGCGGGGCGCTCGGTGCAGAGCGAGCTGGCCAGCTTCGCCCGCTGGGTGCTTTACGGCGAGCCGCCCATCGTCACCGCCGAGGACGGGCGCCGCGCCGTGCAGCTGGCGGAGGCGGCCTACCGGTCCGCCCGCGAGCGGCGCGCCATCCCCAGCGAGGACTAACGCCTGGCGGCCGGCGGTCTGTGGCGGGGCGCCCGCGCCGCGGGACCACCCGTCCGCTCCGGCGCGCGGCGGCATCGGGAACCACCTGCCTTGAGCGTGGCAATGTCGGGGACGCGCACCGCCGTCCCACGAAACTGGCTGATCAACCGGAACTATGCCCTGTTCATGGGCGGGAGCTTCATCTCCGCCCTGGGCTCCTGGTTCCAGGGCGTGGCCATCGGCTGGCTCGTCCTGGACCTGACCGGCTCCCCTTTCGTCCTGGGGCTCACCAACTTCATGCTCATGGCGCCCCTCTTCTTCCTCGGCGTGGCCGGGGGCGTGCTGGCCGACCGCGTGGAGCGCCGCCGTCTCCTGCTGGGCGGGCTCTCAACCAGCGCCCTGGCGCTCGGGCTGCTTGCTGCCCTGGCCATGGCCGGCCGCGCCAGCGTCGGCGCCATCCTGGCCATCTCGCTCGTGGTGGGGCTCACCCAGGCCGTCGTCTGGCCGGCCTGGCAGCCGTTTATCAAAGACCTGGTCCCGGCTGAGCGCCTGCCGCAGGCCATCGCCTTCAACTCGGCGCGCTTCAACCTCACCCGCGTGCTCGGCCCGGCCCTGGCCGGAGTGCTGCTGGCGCGGATCGGCGCGCCGGCCTGCCTGGCCATCGCCGCCGGCTCCAGCGCCGGCGTGATCGCCGCCACCTGGCTCATCCGGCCGCCCGAGCGCCGGCGCGGGCACCTTACCCCCTGGCGATCCGCCCTGGGCGAGGGGGTCGAGTATCTCCGCGCCGATCCCGTAGCGCGCCTCCTCCTGCTCCTAACGGGCGCCACCGGCCTGGTGGTCCTCCCGTACCAGGCCTTCCTGCCGGCCTTCGCGCGTGATGAGCTGCAGATCGGCGCCACCGGCCTGGGCGTGCTCCTGGCCGCCGTGGGCGTCGGCGCCGTCTTCGGCGCGCTGCTCAGCGGGACCCGCCTGGCCGCGCGCCGGCCCGCGCTGTCCATGGCCGCCTTCTCCTTCGCCTCGGGCGCCGGCCTGGCCGCCTTCGCCCTGTCGACGCCGGCACGAGGGGCGCCGGTGTGGCTGGCCATCGCCGCCCTGGCCCTGACCGGCCTAGGCTCCATCGGCTACCAGACCATGGCCAATGCCACGCTGCAGCTCCGCGTGCCAGACGCGCTCATCGGGCGCGTGATGGGGGTGTGGGTCGTGGTCAACGCCGGCGTGACGCCCCTGGGCAGCCTCGCGCTCGGCGGCGTGGCGGAGCGCTTTGGCCTGCCGGTGGTCCTCTTCTGGTGCGGCGTCGCCGGCATCGCCATCGCCGCCCTCCTCGCGCGAGTACGAATACCTCATGCGTAATGTGTAATGCGTAATGTGTAATGGTCTTCAAGGTCACGCATTACGTATTACGCTCTACTTCTTCACCTTGCACTTGCGGGAGACCTCCCGGCGGAAGGCCTCCATTCACGGCGGATCGCAGAAGGCGTGGGTGTGGCTGCCGTGCTTGAACTTGTAAGGGGTGGTCAGCCGGTTGATTTTGGTCCCACACTCGTCACAGCGATTGCCCGGCATCTCGTTCCTCTGGAATGGATGGTACCCGACCGCACAGCGTCGCTCCCGCTGGCGCGAGACCTTCCCGCTCCGGGCGGGCGCGGCGAGGCTTGGCCCATCATCGTCCCTCCCGGCGCTCGCCCGGGTATGGCCCGTGAGGGCGCCGGTGCCGCCCGTGGCGACCCTGGCCAGGCCCGGCGGGCGCCTGCTCCCGGTGGGCGCTATCGGCCGGTGGCCTGGCCTAACGGTTCTGGACGTGGCGGGCAGCCAGGTACAATGCCGTGCGATGTGAAGCTGTCCGTCCTGATCCCGGTCTACAACGAGCAGAACTCCGTGGAGGCCATCGTGCGCCGCGTGGCGACCATGGACCTGCGCGGGCTGGGCGCACCGGTAGAGACGGAGATCATTGTCGTCGATGACTGCTCGACCGATGCCACCAGCGGGATCCTGGCCAGGCTGCACGGCGGCCCGGCGGAGGCGCCCGGCGAGGGGCCGCGGCCGAAGCCGGCCGACGCCGCGGACGCGCCGGCCCCACCTCGTTCCGCCCATGCGCCCGTCCACGGCCCCAGGACCAGCGCGGGGGCCGGCGGGGCCGTCCCAGCGGCCCCCACGCCGACAGCGCCCCCTGCGACCGCCGCGGCGCCGGCCTCCTGCGACGTGATCCCCGGGCTGCGGGTGATCCAGCACGGCCACAACCAGGGGAAGGGCGCCGCCATCCGCACCGCGCTCGCCGCCGCCACAGGCGACTACGTCATCATTCAGGACGCCGACTTCGAATACGACCCCGCCGACATCCCGCGCCTGCTCCAGCCGGTGCTCGAGGGGAAAGCTCAGGTCGTCTACGGGGCGCGCCCGCTAGACGGCTCGGGCGGCCGGTGGCTGCTGGATTTCGGCAACCGCGCGCTGACGGTGATCACGAACCTGCTGTACGGCACGCGCCTGCACGACATGGAGACCTGCTACAAGCTACTGCCGACGGAGCTGCTGCGAAGCTTTCACCTGGAGTGCAACCGCTTCGACATGGAGCCGGAGATCACGGCCAAGGTCGTCCGCAGCGGCTATCACATCCTGGAAGTGCCGATCTCGTACCACCCGCGCGCCGGCGGCAAGAAGCTCTCGGCCCGGAAGGACGGCCTCCCCGCCCTACGCGCCCTCCTCCGCTACCGCCGCTGGCGGCCGGCGGCATACGTAAAGCGCAATACGTAATGCGTAACCTTGAAGACCATTACGCATTACGCATTATGTATTGCGTCCCACTGGCTGTAGGAGGCCGAGCACGTCGTCGCGGCGCACCCTGACCCCCAGCGGCGAGCCAGGGGGCGCGCCGGGGAGCGTCCAGGCCCGCAGGTGCCCGGCCTGGATCAGCTCCCAGAGGTAGGCCGGCGTCACGCGCAGCTCGGCCGCCGCCTCGTCGAGGGTCTGCCAGCCGCCGAGGAGCCCCGCCAGCAGCGCCGCCCGTCCGTCAGGGGGCGCCTCCGGCGATGCCGGCAGCGGGGTCGAGAGACGCGAGCGGGGCGGTTCCGCTCCTGCGTGCCAGGGGTCAGGGGCCGGCGGCGGGCGAACGGCGGCGCCGGCGCCCCCGCGCTCCCGTCGCTCCAGACCATCGGCCCGCGCCCTGGAGCCCTCTACCACGCTGGCGATCGCACGCCGCAGGCGATCCCGCTCCGCCGCCGGCAGCGAGGCATCCGCCAGCGCCTCCGCCACCAGCGTCAGCGTGGGATCGTCCTGCCCCGGCGCGCCCGCCCCCCGCGGCGCCAGGCCGGCGCGCCAGCGGAGCTGGTCAAGCTGCGCCGGGGTAGCCGCCAGGGCGGCGGCCAGCGCCTCTACCACCGCCTCGTCCGGCGCCTGGCGGTCGCCCCGCTCCAGCTTGGAGATGTAGGTGTGGTGCACCCCGGCGGCCGCCGCCAGTTGGCGGATGGTTAGCCCGCGTTCCACCCGCAGCTCGTGCAGGTAGCCACCGAACCCGCCGCGGGGACGGAGGGGCAGCGGCCCCCGGCGCCGGGCGGCGCCCGCATCACCGTCCGCCGCCACCCCGGGGGACGGGCGCGGTGGCGCGGGAGGCGTGAGCTGGTCCGGTGCGGCCGTAGTCTTCACCGGCATGGGCGCAGTCTCCGCGCGCATTGTAGACGCGGCCGCGCCCTCAGACCAAGTCCCTCTCCGTACCAGTCTCCAGACAAAGTGCGAAGAGGCTCCACGTGGAGCCTCCCCTCCAGGGCACGGAGCCTCACGTCTCCACCAGATATGGAGCGGCCCAGGCGCCCGCCTATAATGGCCTCGCGGTGATGTCGCTGGTTCGCACTTTAACCGGAGCCGTTCGTACCGCTGACGGAGCCGGTCGCACCCCGGGTGGAGCCGGCTCGTACCCCGGCCGGAGCCGCTCGTACCTTCGCCGGAGCCTGCCGCTCCGGCTCAGATGGCTGCCGGCCTCGGGCGAGGACGGAAGGACTCAGAATGGAGACTGTAAGGACACGCAACACCGGCGTGCGGGGGACGCTGGCGGGGATCGTGGCAGTGACCGGCGCGTGACTGCCACGGCCGGCGTGGTGGTGTTACGTTAAATGACTTCACGAGCAAGGGCGGCCACAGCCCCCAGCATGGCGGCAACAGCGGCGAAGAGCGGCAGCGAGGTGCCGTCCCCGCCGGCCACGGCATCGCCGACGTCGGTGTTGGCCGTGGTGGAGATGAACCTGGAGGAGTACCCCGCCTTCCGGCTGGGCCGCCGCTCCGGCCGGCCGGAGCTGCGGTACGTTCGCACGCGCACCGGCGCGGACGGGCAGACGTACGAGCAGACCTGGACGGTGCGAGGGGCAGAAGGGCTGGGCCTGCCCGGGCCATTTGAGCAGGACCTGTACGTGGCCTTGCTGGTCCTGTTCACGGAGCAGGGCCTGCCGGGCGATGGGCGCATCCGCTTTACGCGCAACCGGCTGGCGCAGATCATGGGCTGTTCCAACTCAGGCCGGGGCTACGAATTGCTGGAGCAGGGGCTGGCCCGCCTCGCCGGCGCGACGATCCTCACCGAGCACGCCTTCTACCGGCCGGCGCCCCTGGGACCGAACGGCGAGCGCCAGGGCGTGGCCGAGCGCCTGAGCCTGACCTTCCATATCCTGGAAGAGGTGCGCGTCATTGAGCGCCGCGCCGGCGCGGGAGAGGACCTCACCGGCGCGGCGCGCGACGGCGGTCGCCCGCGGGTGGAGCGCGCCCGCCCGCTGGAGC
>DAOTTI010000113.1:0-22364 GCA_034437795.1 Chloroflexota bacterium
GATCGCCGCCGTGGGCGTTGTGCTGGCGCTGTTCGTTCTGCCCCGCGCCGGCACCCAGACCGCCACGCCGCGCGTCGGCACGGCCGCTCCCACGGCTGTCGCGGGGCAGGGGCCGCCCGCGGGGACCCCGGCCGGCGGGACGGCGCCCCAGTCCAGCGGGCTGGCGCTGCGCACCGTCCTCGACGAGCGATTTGCGTCCAACCAGCGCAACTGGCCGAACAATCCGCAGTCCACCGCCTGGTTCGCCGACGGCGCCTACCGGCTGTACGCGCGCCGGCCAGGGGACTTTGTCGCCATCGGTGTCCCCGGGATCGGCCCGTTGCGTGACGTGGCGGTGACGGCCACCTTCCGGAAGGTGGGCGGGCCGCCCGGCGGGGGCTACGGCATCATCGTGCGCGACCAGGGCCCCGGCCCACGTGACGGCGTCAACCAGCTGGGACGCTTCTACATCTTCGAGGTGGGGGATCGCGGCGAGTTCGGCATCTGGCGCCGCGACGGCGACCGCTGGATCGATATCGTCCCCTGGACGCGCTCTGAGGCGGTCCGGCCTGGCGGCGAGCCCAACCAGCTGGAGGTGCTGGCCTTTGGCTCCCAGCTGGCCTTCACCGTCAACGGCACGCGGGTGGCGACCCAGACGGACGCGACCTTGACTGAAGGGACGGTAGGCATCTTCGTGGGCGGTGACTTGAATGAGGTCGTGATTGAGCGCCTGCACATCATCGCCCCCAGCTAGCCTGGACAATTCACAGCCAGCGAAGACATCCCTCTCACTTTGGGTGACGGCCAGGCTGAGACCTCGCCACCTATCCCTCCTTACTCGCTACTCGACCCTCGCTACTCGCGGCTCCGTCCTCCAGCGGGAACCCCAGGGGAGGGTGACGCCTCTACTCGTGAAGATTGCGCATTAGGCGCGGCTCGCCGTGCCGTGTTATTACCTCGATGATCATGACCAGGCAACTGACGGCGGGGCGCGCCGGCGACGCTGAGGCGCGCGTTCCATGGCCGGGGACGGCCGGCGCGATGCCTCAGCCTCCAGGTCCGACGGCGGCACTGGCCGGCGGGGCTGCGGCCGCCGTCGCGGCAGGATTGGGCATGGCCTTCCTGCGCTTCACGCTGCAGGTGCGTAGCGTGCCCGAGCGCATCATGGAGTGGGTGCTCATCTTCATCCCGCTCGACCTGTTTGAGGCCGGCCTGCGGCGGTTCGGGTTCGACGCCAAGCGGTACGCGCTCTACGGCGCCATTGTGGCCACACTCATCTGCCTCGCGCTGCTGGGCAGCGCCGTCTTGCGCCGGTGCTGGAGCCCCCGCGCGATCCTGGCGCTTGGAGGCGGGCTGTGGCTCTTCGTGATGATGGTGGTGATGCCCCTGACCAGTGCCGGGTTCTTCGCCCTCAGCCTGATCGATGGCACCAAGGCGGCCGCGGGCGGCTACTTTGCCGTTGCCCTGACCTACGCCACGGTCCTGATCCTGGCGCGCTCCGTGCTGACCGGGGAACTCACCCTCGATCGCCTCACCGGTGGCCTGGCAGGCCCCGCGCTGCCGGCGCCGGACGGAACGCTGGCGACCGGTAGCTCGCCCCGCCGCTCGGCGGTAATGCTGGTTGGGAGCACACTCGCTGCCTACGCTGGCACCTTCGCCGCTGTCCGCTGGGGCCCCAGCCGCTCTCTGACCAGGGTCCTGGTCGGCGACCCGCAGGTCCCCTATCCATCGGGCGGGATCGAGCCGCCCAACCCCCATCCCAACCTAGCCCCGACGGCCCAGCCTCGCGCGGCCGGGGCACCGAGCACAGGGCGGGCGGTGGAGCCGCCGGCGGCCCGCCAGTTGGCCCGCGACAAGGACGGGGCCGCCCTGCCCTCCGGCCGGCGCCCCGGGCAGCTGGCCGATCTGATCACGTCCAACGACGACTTCTACATCGTGACCAAGAACGCCGCCGGCGATCCGGTGCTGAACGTGAACCAGTGGCGTCTGCGGATCGACGGCGAGGTCCAGCGACCTGTGGAGGTCGACTACGACAGCCTGCGCCGGCTGCCGGCCATGGAGATCACCAAGACGCTCGAGTGCATCAGCAACTTCGTGGCCAAGTGTGAGCTGGCCCCCTTCGGCTGCGACCTGATCAGCACCGCCCGCTGGAAAGGGGTGCGCGTGAGCGATGTGCTTGCCCTCGCCGGCGGGGTCAAACCGGGGGCGGTGTCGCTGGCCACGATCGCGGCGGACGAGTTCACCACCTCTCTTCCCATTGACGTCGCCCTGCAGCCGGACACGCTCCTGGTCTACGAGATGAACGGCCAGGTGCTGCCGCGGGAGCATGGCTACCCCGTGCGCATGCTGGTGCCCGGGCGATACGGCATGAAGAACGCCAAGTGGATCGTCGCCCTCCGCGTCATGTCGCGCGAGTTCCTGGACTGGTACGGGCAGCGCAACTGGAGCAGGCAAGCCATCGTCAAGACCATGTCCCGCATCGACGTGCCGGCGCCGGGGGCCGTGCTCGTCCCCGGGGAGCACCGCATCGCCGGCATCGCCTATGCCGGCGATCGGGGCGTGGCAAAGGTGGAGTTCAGCGCCGACGGGGGCCGGACGTGGGAGGAGGCCCAGTTCCTGGAGCCGCCGGCCGGCCGTGACGTGTGGGTGCGCTGGCAGGGGCGCTTCACTCTGCCGCCGAACGCCGAGCTCACGCTGGTGGTGCGAGCCACCGACGGCACGGGAGCGCTGCAGACGGAGGCCTTCAGCCTGCCCCAGCCGGAAGGGAGCAGCGGCTGGCACAGCATTGAGGTCCGATCCCGCGCCTGACGGCTGCCGCCTGACGTGCGGGGCGCCGAGGCGCGGGGGCCTCAGGCGCGTTCCTCAATGGGGAACGCGCCGCCTCGTGCGGCGGGTCCACGTCACCCATATCCGTGCTAGAAGGACCCGTGCATGATCGGACTGGAAGGCAGCCTGGCAGGGATCGGCCTGCCGCCGCTGGTCGGCCTGCTGGCCGACCTGGGCAAGAGTGGCCGGCTGCGGATCTGGCCCGACCAGGCGCCGGATCAGGATCAGGAACCAGTTCGCCTACCTCACCGCTCAGTTGCCTCAGCCGCCTCGATCCCCCTGCGTAACGTGGCCGGCACAGTCGCCCCAGTCACGCCGGCCACGCCGGGGTACTCCGATCCTGCCGGCAGGCCGGTCGTCGAGCTGGTGTTCCATCGGGGCCAGATGGTGGCGGCGGCGTTCGGGCGGCGCCGCGGCCTGGCGGCGCTCGAAGCGGCCGCGCAGGCGCTGCGAGACGGGTGGTTCTCGTTCGTGGAGGGGACGGTGGCCGTTGGGTACAGGCGTAACCTCGCGCTCGGCCCCGGCGAGGTCCAGGCCTATCTGGACCAACTGGCAGTCGGTGCCACGCAGGAGCTGTCTCGGCCGGGCGCAGGTGTGCGGGCCACGGAACGCGCACGTACCACGGCGCGCCCGCGCGGGGGGTTCCATCCCAGCCGGCTGCGCACCCGCCCGCGCCGCGCGCCGGTGATCCCGCAGATCGTCGGCGCCCAGTAGCCACTGCGACTGCTGCTCCGGCAAACGTTCCCAGACATTAATCTTCGCGATCGCCTGCTTCAACGCGGGGCCACCTGGTCGACCTGCGCCAGGGTCACAGGGTCATGCTCCCACGCCGGCATCTCCGCGCCGGGCCGCGTGCGCTTAGTGCGCCAAAAGACCAGTGGTTTGGCCGCGCCTTCCCTGGCACACGGGCTTGTATTCCCGAACTGCTCGTCTGAAACGGCATTGGCAGAGGACACACGCCGTCGCTGACCGGCGCAGGCTCCCAGACGCGCGCCCGGCGCACCACGTATAGGGCACCCATCCCCTCCTCCAAGGGGGCCGCGTACCAGCCCATTTGGTGCAGGCCATCCCACGCGGGATGGTCGTCCTCGTTCCTTGTGGCGGACGCGAGCAATCCGGGTCCGCCCGCTTCACACCAGCGGAGTGCCCACCGGCTGCCGTAGGGATGGAGCAGGCTGCCGGCCGTGAACTACCGGTCATGAACCGGTCGCGAACAGGCCGGCAGCCACGTCCGGATGGCCGCGGGTCCTGGGAGGAACTGGATGATGCCCGTGAATGAGCACGGGAAAGGGATCAGACCATGCGTTGCACGATGGACGCCTTGAAGCGACATGCACGGATCCACCTGGCCGCCGGGCTGCTGGCGGGAGGCGTACTGGCCAACCCGCTGGCCTGGCCCGCCACCAGCGCGGAGACCTTTGAGCCCCCTGCCGCGGTGGCGCCGGCCCTGACAGGACGCGTCGTAGCCGTGGGAATTCCCGGCGCCGGTGCGATCAGTCCGGTGGGGGTCTTCCACCCGGGCGGCCCGATCCACGATAAGCCGGAGTTTGCCGCCTTTACTGCGCCCGGCCAGGTGCTGGACCCGCAGCGCATTCTGGTGGCCAGCACCTCGAACTTCGGGGCGCCGCTGGGGCAGGCGGACCTGGCGCCCGGCGCCATCCTTTCCATCGATCCCCGCGACGAGAGCCTGCTGGTTGTTCCATCTGATCTGGGTGCTACGGGTGGCCAGGCCGCCGCCATGGACGGTCGCGTCCAGCTCTACACCGCCCAGAGCCCGGCCTTCGCCAACGCGGTAAACAACCCAGACGCCGCCACAGCGGCTTTCCCGCCGGCCAGCAACCCGACGGCCATCTCCCTGAACAACGCCTTTGGCCGGCCCTGGTTCGCCAATGCGCCGTGGGGCGTGGCTGGCATGGGGCTGGAGACGGTGACCGACCCCGACGGCCGGCCGCTGGCCGGCGCGCCGAGTAAGGTGGCCGGCGGCGTCTTCGCCGGGCAGCTCACGAACCGCGAGCCGGAGCAGCTCCTGCCCGGCGACCTCTCCAGCGCCGCCGTCGGCACTGCGCTCCTGGGTAAGTCGCCGGACGACAGCGGCCGGGCGGTGTTCGCCGTCGTGGTGGGCGATGGCAGCGTCGTCCAGGTACACGTGCAGCGGGGCGTGGACGGGCTGGCCCCCGCAGGGACGATCGGCGCATTGAGCGACGCGGGGGCGGACGGTCACGAACCGGCGCCCGTCGGCGTCTTGCGAGCCGGCATGGTCTTCAACTGGGTGCCGGACCGGATCATCTACGTCGCGGATCCGGCGCGCAACGCCGTGGTGGCGCTCACCCTGGCTGACGACGGCGAGATCTTCCGGCTGGAGACGGTGCGCTCCATCCAGGCGCCGGAGCTAAGCATGCCGGTCGACCTTGCCCCGGCCGTGCCGGAGGTCGTGAACCCCGCCTTCGCCAGCAACACCACCCTTGCCGGTGGCGCCGACCTCTACGTGGCCAACCGCGGCAACGGGACGATCGTCCGGCTCAGCCAGGACGGCAAGGTGGTAGCCGTGCGCCAGGTGGAGGTCCGCGGTCTCGGCCCCCTCGGGCCGGGGCGCCTCAACGGCCTGGCAGTGTCTCCCGACGCCCAGAAGATCTGGATCACAGTCAGCGGCGAGGTGCCGGGCTTTCCCGGCCTGGACGGCGCCATTATCGAGGTGCCTGCATTTGGCGCGGCTGCAAGCTGAGCGCCGCGGCTTGTCGTCGCTCCGGCCAGTTCGGGCGGCCGGCCCCGGTTGTGAATGGGCTCTGAGCGTATGTCCAAGACGATCGACCCCCATAGGCACAGTGCGCCGGCCACCGGCGCGCCTCGCTCAACCGGGCTAAGACGGCGGCTCATGCTCATGCGCTCCTGGATCAGCGCCGGCCGGCCGTGGCGCCGAGTGCGTGGCCGGCAGGCCGCGCGGCTCCTGATCGGCGCCGCGCTGGCCGGCGCGGCATTCATGTACTCGGCCAGCGCCATTCTTCCTGCTCCAGCCCCTGCCATGCTCCCTGCGCCGGCCCCTGTGGGCGACGAGGACGAGCTCGTGGCGCAGGGGGAGCTATTCTTTCGCACCGACTTCACCCCTGAGCAGGGCCTGGGCCCCCTCTTCAACGCCTCATCCTGCCTCGCCTGCCATAACTCGCCGGTGCCCGGGGGCATGGGCACGGATGGGCTGGGCGTGGCGGTGCGTACCGGCCGGCTCATAGACCAGGGCTTTGACCCCTTACGCGAACACGGCGGGCCGCTGGCGCGGGCGCGATCAGTGGCCGAGTTCGGGCCGCCCTGCCGCCTCCGGCCGGGTATCCCGGCCACGGCCAACGTCACCTCAGTGCGCAACGCCCCGCCGCTGTTCGGACTGGGGTTGATCGACGCCATCCCCGACGAGGTCATCCTCGCCGGGGCGGTGCCCCGCGGCGACGGGGTGCATGGCCGTCCGAACATCGTGACGGGGCCCGACGGGCGACCCGCCGTTGGCAGGTTCGGCTGGAAGGCGGATACGGCCACCCTGGCCCAGTTCGTCGCCGAGGCGTACCGCAACGAACTCGGGATCACCAACCCCCTGGCTCCGGCTGACCTGATCCCCGCGCCGGCCGAAGATGACGAACGGTGTGCGGG
Organism: Chloroflexota bacterium; assembly: GCA_034437795.1. Lineage (GTDB taxonomy): Bacteria > Chloroflexota > UBA11872 > UBA12225 > UBA12225 > DAOTTI01. The sequence continues at coordinate 6,439 of DAOTTI010000113.1, forward strand.
CGAGGCGGCTGGGCCTGAGGACGATGGCACCATCGCCCGCGCGACGACCGCCTTCGTGGCCTCGCTCGTGGCGCCGGTGCGCCCGGCCGAGCACCTGGCGCCGGCAGGCGCGGCGATCTTCCGGCGCACGGGCTGCGCTGCCTGCCACGTCCCCAGCCTGCGCGCCGGGGACCAGGAGGTCCCGCTCTACTCCGACCTGCTCCTGCACGACATGGGCCCGGCGCTGGACGACGGGGTACCCCAGGGGCAGGCGACGGGGCGGGACTGGCGCACGACGCCCCTGTGGGGACTGGGCGATCGTGTCCGCTACCTTCACGACGGGCGCGCGCGCACCATTCCGGCGGCCATTCTCGCCCACGGGGGCGAGGCGGAACAGGCGGTCCAGCGGTTCCGCAAGCTCACCGCCGACGAGCGCGCGGCCCTCCTGGCCTTCCTGGCGGCCCTGTAGCGACTGGCCACTGCTGTCGTTCCCCCCGCTCCGATACGGAGAACGGGCGGGGCGTCAGGGCCACCGTGGGAGAAACCCTCTCCCCGTGGCCGTCGTTCCCCCTCTCCGTGTCGGAGCGGGGGCGGCGGGGCCCAGCCGCACGGTAGGGCGGCGTGGGGCAGGGGTGCGGCGCGGCCCCGCCCGAAGGGGGTGAGGGCTCTCCCCGCGTCCCCGCACCCCGCGTCTCCGCAGCGGAGCGGAGGGGCCGATGGCGCGTACCGAGCCTACGGGCCGGCGAAGAGCATGATGCGGCCCCGGAAGTCGCCGACCACCAGGGAGCCATCCGGGCGGATGGACGGCGCCGTCCAGACCTGCGGGCCGATCTCGTAGTCAAAGAGCCAGTTGCCGGTAGCGGGATCCAGGGCGAAGACGTGCCCCACGGTGCTCCCAGTGTACACGGTCCCGCGGCTATCCAGGGCCGGCGCATTGAAGATGGAACCGTAGATCTTGGACTGCCAGCGGAGCGTGCCGTTCTCACGGTTCAGGGCGTAGATCCCGCCCTTGTTGGCCCCGAAGTAGAGGGTGCTATTGTCCGCGCTCAGGGCCGCCGTCGACCAGATACCGGCGTACTCCCGCTCGGCTTCGAACAGCCACTTGAGCTTCCCATCGGGCGTGATCGCGTAGAAGTTGCTGTTGTTCGCCCCAACGTAGATCGTCCCATCGGGCGCCACCGTCGGCGAGGCCCCGCTCCCGACGCCGTCGCGGCCACCGCCGGCTCCCTCCTGGCGCACCAGTGGCGTGGGACCCAGGTGCGCGCCGAAGTCGAACGTCCACCGGATCGTGCCCTCCTTCGCTCCTGCCTCCTTCGGCGGCGCGACGGCGTAGAGCTTGCCATCCATGCTGGAGCAGTACACCGTGCCGTCGGGGCCGAGCGCGGGGGTGGCGATCAGCACGGGGCCGGTCTGGGCCGTCCACTTCACCGTGCCATCCGGCGCAATGGCGAACAGCTTGCCCGCGCCGTTCAGCACGTAGATCGTCCCATCCGGTCCCAGGGTGGGCGAAGAGCCCTGGCGCCCGGGGCCGAGATCGACGGACCAGCGCACTTGGGCCTCGCTTCCGCTGGAAGGGGCCCGCAGGGCGTAGAACTTGGCGCTGGCCTCGGCCGGCGTGGCCCATCCCGTGGTGAACGAGATGTAGATCGTCCCGTCCCGCCCAATGGCCGGCGTGCAGTGCATCGAGGAGGCGCCGGGCGGATGGAAGCGCCAGACCAGCTCCAGGCTGTCGCCACGCCCGGGATCACGCAGGGCGACCAGATTCCCGGGGAAGTTGCCGATGTAGATCGTGCCGTCGGGGCCGATCGCCGCTGAGCTCTGGATCTCCGGCCGGCTAAAGCCGGGGTTCGGCGTCTCCACCTTGATCGTGTCGAAGGTCCGCAGCAGCACCGCCTTGCGCGGGCCGGCGTACGGGCTCCGGCCGGTATGCTGCGCGTCCATCTGGAACATCGGCTTGCCGATGCCGGCCCCCTGGGCGCCGGGCGCGGCCGCCGGGGTGACCATGATCGTTTCTCGAGTGGTCTTGCACGCGCCCAGCAGCCCTGCGCCGCCGACGGCGGCGAGGCGGCCGGCAGCCCCAAAGAGCCCACGCCGGTTGGGGCGTGCCTCTAGACCATCGATTGCGTTCATCGCCTGCGTGCTCATGCTTCGTCTCCTGGTGGGCCCCTGACCGGCCCTGTGCCCCTCCCTGGGCGCCTGGGAGTTATGGCAAGCGCCCGAGGACAAGGACGTGTCCGTCGTCGAGAAGTTGCGCGCCCTGGCTACGAACCGGCAGCCGCGGCGCGTCGGCAGCATCGCCCAGCGTGACCCCCACACCGATCCGGTCGCCGGCCCGATACGCCAGGGGCGGATAGCTGAGCCGGACCACCTCCCCCGGCACCCACCGCGACGTGGGATACCAGAACTGTGTGGCGTTCCCGCCCTCGACTTCCCGTACTACATTGTCACCACCAATCAGGAACGCGGCGAACCGATAGGAAAAATTGGTTGTCTGCTTGCTGCGGACGTAGAGCACCGGGCGCACGCGCCGCACGGGAAAGTTGACCTCGGGGAGCCGCTCCCAGCGGTACCCGAGCACCTCGAACCGGTCCCCGAACGTGGCCGGGGCAGGGGAGATGGGCGTGAACCGCTCGTTCTCGTCCGCACGGGCGAACGAGTAGAAGGCCGGTGGGAGCGGAGCCGGCCCGCTGCCGCCGGCGCTGGAACCGGCGGCGCTGGACGAACGGCGCGCATCCGTCGCGCTATCCCGCAGCACGGCCCGACTGTCCGCTGTGTCCACCGGGTTCACCGTATTCACCACGTCTCGACCGCCCGCCGCGTCCCGCCCGTCCAGTCGATGCGGATCGTCTCGCCGCCGGGCCAGCAGGAGCAGCCCGTTGACCGCGTCCAGCACCTCGAACCGGCCGCTGGCTAGCAGCGCCGTGGCGGCGGGGTAGAGACGGTCGGGGGCCAGCGGATCCGACGTCCCGGCCACGTCGATGAGCACGTAGGCGGCGTCCTCGACCGCCGGAAAGACGTAGATCTGCTCGCGCGTCGCCAGGTGCGGGAAGACGTTGGACTGGGCTGAGACGGGGGCGTCAGGCGGAATGCGCTCCAGGAGCGGTCGCAGGTGAGCCACGCGCGGCGGGCCTGCCGGCCAGGTGAAGCGCTGCGCCGGCGGAAGAATGCCCTCACGCCAGCTCTCCCCCAGGGCAATGGCCAGGCCCGCAAGGGCGATGCCGAGCGTTGCGCTCCCCCTTGGCCAGGCGAACCAGCGATGACCCCAGGCGGCCAGGCGGCGGGCCCCGCAGATGGCGGCGACCAGGAGCGCCGGCACCACCTCCGCCGAGTAGTGGGCGCCCCCGCCGTGCTGCCACGGCGAGTCCGAGAGGCTGTTCAGCGCCAGCACTGGGGCGGCCATCGCCAGTTCCAAAGGAGCGAGCAGGGCCAGCCAGCCGGTGCTGGCCAGCAGGTGCCCGACGTAAGCCACCGCATAGTCCGCCACCGGCGACACGAGCCGCCCGGCGGCCGCCGCCCGCGCGAAGTCCCGCAGGAGATCCAACGCATCCGAATACCGCCCGCTGAAGAGCGATGGGGCGCCCCCATTGGCCCGCGGCATGATCACGCCAAAGCAGAGAGCCACCCAGGCAAAGGCCAGCGCGGCCACCGCCAGGCCGAGCCACCGCCGGCCCTGCCGGAGCCAGACGTACAGGCCCATCATCCCCACCAGCAGCCCCACCTCCTCCTTGGCCAGGGTGCCGGCGACGGCCGCGATCCCAAAGGGCAGGTAGCGCCCCGCTAGCAAAAAGTGCCAGGCAAACAAGAGCAGCGAGCCCGTTAGCGACACGGCGTGAAAGTCGGAGAGGGCGGCGGCCTGGATGGATGGAAAGAGCAGGTACATCGCCGCGAAGGCCAGCGCGGCGCCGCGATGCCCCGTCTGCCGGCAGGCGATCCAGTAGGCCGGCAGGGCGCCGAGCGCGAGCACGCCGGCCAGCAGGACGATGAGGATCTCCGGCCCGGCGTAGATCCGGTACAGCTGCGAAAGCGGAAAGTAGAGCAGCTCCACGTGGTAGGCCAGCAGGGAATCGCGGTCCGCCCCCGGCCCGAATTGCAAGGGGCGGCCCAGCTCCGAGCCGACCTCGCCCCGGAATACGGTAAAGCGCAGGCCGCGGCCCTGCAGGGCGTTCCACGTGACCTGGCTGGCGTACCCCATGTCCAGGGCCTGGCTGTCCAGGTTCCAGTGGCGCCACAGGGCCAGGCCTCCCATCGCCAGCGCCGACGCGCCGATCAGCGCGGTGAGCAGGATGGGGGGAAGCGCGTGGATGAGGCGGGCTGAGCGAGACATCAGGCAGCGATCGGGGCCGCGCGCCTGAGCCTGCTCAGCAGGCCGCCACGTGCCGCGCGGTGGTCGAGAGACGCCAGGCAGCGATGTGGCCGCGCGCGTACGCGCCGATCCGAGGATAGCTATCGCGGCGCCTGAACCAACGCCAGCGCCGGAGCCAGGCGGCACCCCACAGGCACCCTCAACCTTGAACCTTGAACGTTGAACCTTGAACTCGGCCTAGTTGGACGTGCCGCGGGCCAGGACGGTCCGCGCAGCGGACTGGGCGAAGCGCACGGCGGCGGCGCTCGGGCTCGGCGCCGCCAGGTAGTAGCCCTGGGCGGCGTCGCACTCCAGGCTGCGTAGCCGGCGCAGCTGGTCTGCCGTCTCCACGCCCTCGGCCGTGACCTGCAGCTCCAGGGCGTGGCCGAGGCGAATGATGGCGGCCACGATGGCCGTGTCCTCCGGATCCTGGCCCAGCGCCCCAACGAAGGAGCGGTCGATCTTCAGCGTATCGACGGGGAAGCGTTTGAGGTAGCTGAGCGACGAGTAGCCGGTGCCGAAGTCGTCGACCGCCAGCCGGACGCCCAGGGCCTTGAGCGCCTGGAGGGTGCGAATGCTGGAGTGGACGTCGTGCATGACCACCCCCTCCGTGATCTCCAGGATCAGGTCCTGGGGCCGGCAGCCGGTCTCACGCAGGATGGCCGCGATATCGGCGGCCAGGTTTGGCTGCTGAAACTGGCGCGCGGACAGGTTCACCGCCACAGCGATTGGCAGGCGGTCGGGATATTCCTCCCGCCAGGCGCGGGCCTGGAGGCACGCCACCTCAAGGACCCAGCGCCCGATAGGGACGATCAAGCCGGTCTCTTCCGCCAGGGGCAGGAACTCTTCTGGCGGGAGCAGGCCCCGCCGCGGGTGCTGCCAGCGGATCAAGGCCTCCATCGCCACCAGGCTGCTGTTCTCACCGCGGCCGGCGCCCAGATTGATCACCGGCTGGTAGTTGACGCGGAACTCCTGCCGCTCAAGGGCGCGCCGCAGATCGGTCTCGTGCTGCAGGCGCTCCAGGGCCCCCGCCCGCATGCTGGGATCGAACACCTCATAGCGTGCCTTCCCTTTTTGCTTGGCGCGGTACATCGCCACGTCGGCGTCGCGCAGCAAGGCCGTGGCCAGGCCACCAAGGTCGCGCTGTGCCGCCGGCCCCGCTGGCCGACCGGGCCGGCCCAGGGCGATCCCGATGCTGGTGGTGACAAAGACCTCCTGCCCATCCAGCAGGAAGGGGGCCTCCATCGCGGCCAGGATGCGTTCCGCCACGCGGGCCGCGTCCTGGACGTCATTCACGTCTTCCAGGAGCACGGTGAACTCGTCGCCCCCCAGGCGGGCGGCCACGTCCTGCCCGCGCAGGCAGCTCCGCAACCGGTTGGCGACGGCCACCAGCAGCTGGTCGCCCACGCTGTGCCCGAGGCTATCGTTGATCACCTTGAAGCGATCCAGGTCAAGAAAGAGCACGGCCACCGGGCGCTCGCGGCGCGCGGCCCGCAGCATGGCATGGTGCAGGGCATCCACGAAGAACGCGCGGTTGGCCAGGTTCGTCAGCGGGTCGTGCGTCGCGCGGTGCTCCAGGGCCGCCTCCACGCGCTTTCGCTCCGTAAGCTCTTCCTGCGCCTGCCGGTAGTGGCGCGTCGCCTCCTGGCGGAGGTGGGCCACCAGGATCGCCATGGCGGACAGGAGGGCGAGACCGGCCAGATGGAACAGCTCCAGGGCCGGGTCGGCGCCGCCGGGCGTACCCTTGAGCAGGCTCACGATCACGTAGAGCGCCAGCGCCAGCAGGCTCAGCGCCGCGACCGGTCGGGGCGGTAACCGCAAGGCCGCGACGAGCACGGCCACGGCGTAGGGCCAGTACACCGGCAGGGTGGGCACGACGAAGGCGTGAACCAGGGCCACCAGTGCCAGGGCGGCGATCACGGCTAGCGCAAGCACGAGACTGCCGGCTTTTAACCCGTCCCTACCCACTGCTCGTGGCCTTTCGTCGGGCAGATAGGCCCATCTCGGTGCGCGCACCCTCGCATGCGGGATGGGCGCAGGAATGGGTGCAGGAGGGATCTGTCAGGTCGCATCGGCGCGACAGACGGGACGCTCAGGGCGGAGGCTACCCCCGCGTGCCGACGTCGCCACCAGATCTAGCGGCATGGGCAGGCTCCCGACGCCCTCACGCTGGCCGTCTTCCTATCCTCCATGGGCGCATCGCTTGCACGTTCAACGGGTCTGTTCTAGGGGCGCTTCAGCACGCGATGATCAAGGCTGCACCCACCGAAGCGGGTTGCGCGCCGGTGGAGACACTGTTGAGCTAATGGGTCACGTGCCTTGGCTCTGGCCATTGGCTCCCCTGGTGGAATGGCAATGGGCATGACAAACGACCCACTAGGCGCGTGGCTTGCAGCCATTGGACCGTCGACCAACCCGTGGGGTGAGCGACCCGCCGGTGGACGTATGGTTGAGCGCCACACGTGCCGCCAGGGCCGCTGTCGTCCTGCAGGGCACAGGGCTGGCGACGCGGGAGCCCATGGGTCGGAGCGCTGCCTCCAATGCGCCGGCCCACCATGGATCACCATCGTCCATCGTCGGCGCCGAACCCGTGGACGACGCGCGCGCCTTCGCCGGCGTCTTCCACGCCGCCCCACCGTGGATCACCATCATCGGCGCCGAACCAGCAGTGCCAAACCGGCAGAGCCGGCGGGAAGACGCCGAAGGGCGACGCAAGTACTATCCGGTACCTGGAATCGTTCCCTGACCGCTACGATGCTGGTAGCGCACGCGACGCGACCTGCAGCGAGCCGCGCCGGCCACGCCTGCTGTCTCCTGGCACCGAGAGTGTATCATTCGTCCCGCTCATTCCGTCAGGAAGAGCCGAAGGGAGACACCTGCCGGGGCCGGTAGCGCTGCCGGCGTCGCCCAGGCTGGTAGGGCCGGCACTCACGTCGAGCCTGGATCGTGTCGCGCGCTGGCGCTGCGCCACGCACCCGGGGATGACAGTGAACGACAGCCACGGGCCGGCTCTCCCGCCACAGCCCGGGCGAGAGGGCGGCCTACCACCGTTGCGTCCATCGGGCGCCCCTGCTGAGGCGCCCCGTACGCCTCATCCCCCGCCTGACCCGATTGTCGTCGTGGATGGCGACGAGGCCAGCCGCGAGGCCCTGACCAGGGTGCTCTCCACCTCCGGCTACGTGCCGATCGCGGCGCGGTCGGTGGATGACGCGCGGGCCGTGCTGCAGGACCGGCGCCACCCGCCGCCGGCAGCGGTGGTGGTCCACCTTTCGTGGTCCACGGCGGACCACCTGCGCCTGGTGCGCGAGCTGCGCCGGCAGGAAGCGTCACGGGCAGCAGGCGAGACGGGTGAGGCGGCCGGCCCCCGCCGGCTGCCTCCCCGCGTGCCCGTGCTGGTCGTCGGCGGCCAGCTTACGCCCCAGGAGCGGCTGGCCGCCCTCGAAGCCGGCGCCGATGACGTGCTCACCAAACCGGTGGCCCCCAGCGAGCTCCTGGCCTGCGTACGCCGGCACCTCCAGGCCCGCCGCACGGAGGGGGAGGCCTACCGGCGCGCCGCCCGGCTACGGGCGCTGCACGACGCGTCCCTCTTGCTGGCCGCGCCGGTGGCCGCTACACCAGAGGCGGTGGCGTCGCTGCTGGGCAGTATTATCAGTGGCGCGGTCGCCTGCCTGGGCGGGCGTGACGGCCGGCTGGTGCTGGCCGACGACCCCGCCTGGCAGGACCTGGTGCCGGGCACCGATCCGGCGGACGGGTTGATCCGCGTGGAGCAGCAGCGCCGCCTCCATCGCGTGCGGTGGCGCCCCGACGAGACCACGCAGCACGTGCTGGCGACGGGGGAGCTGCTGGCGATCTCGCACACCCTCGTGGGGGACGGCTTCGGCCCCTATCCCCATCTGGCCGAGCGAGGCATCGGCTCCTTCGTGTTGGCCCCGCTCCGCGCCGGCGGGCGTACCCTGGGCGTGCTTACCGTCAGCTTCCGCGAGCCAGGCGAGCTGGACGACGAGGATCGCGAGGTCCTTGAGCTCTTTGCCGCCCACGCCGCCATGGCCCTGGAGCGGGTGCGGCTGCTGCTGGTCGAACGCGAACGGCAGGCGCAGACGGCGCGCCTCGTGGCCACTCTGGCGCAGCAAGAAGCGGAAGCAGCGGCGCTGCGCGACCTGGACCGGCTCAAGAACGAGCTACTGAGCACCGTCTCTCACGAACTCCGTACGCCCCTGACGGTGATCTACGGCTACGCGCAGCGCCTGCAGGCTCGCGCCACCGTCCTGGATGCCGCCACGATCGCGGAGATGGGCGGGCGCATCCAGGCCAGTGCGGCCCGCCTGAAACGCCTCATTGACGATCTGCTGGACTTCGCCAGCCTGGAACGGCAGGCGCTGCGCCTCCAGCTGGAGCCCTTCGACCTGGTGGCCCTGCTCAGGGAGGTCGTCGCCGGCTTCCGGCAGCAGCCCGGTGGCCGGCGCCTGCAGACCAGACTTCCGACGCACCTACCCGTCTACGCCGACCGGGCCCGTGTGGCCCAGGTCGTGTCCAACCTGCTGGTGAACGCCCTCACGTATGCGCTGACGGGACGGGTTACCGTGCGCGCCATGCCGGACGGCACGGTGGCGCGGGTGGAGGTGCGCGACCGCGGCCCGGGCATCGCGCCTGAGGAGCAGGCGCGCGTGTGGCAGAAGTTCGTCCGCGGGACGCAGGTAGCCCGGTTTGACCTGGCGCCGGGCAGCGGGATCGGGCTGGCGCTGGTCAAGGCGCTGGTCGAGGCCCAGGGCGGGCGCGTAGGGCTGGAGAGCACGCCCGGCCGCGGCGCCTGCTTCTGGTTCGAGCTGCCGCTGTCCGCCGCTCCTGTTTCCCCGGCATCCCCCGCTGCACCAATCGCTTCCACGGCTTCCGCGTCAGAGTGAGCGACTGCGCTGGGCCCTGTGCCCGCAGGATCGGCCCTGCGCCCGCGGCGCGGCGTAGAGTGCCGGCGCGCGATTGCGTGCCCCGCCGCTCGTGGGGGAAACGCTCCGCCGATAATCAGCCATCCGCGCCCGATCAAGGGGGTGCCGCCCTGGCCTCGTCCATCCTAAACTGCCGGCAGGGGCACGAAGGTGCCGGATGCGCGACGCGCGACCTGCCACGCATGACGAAGGGAGCGAGCCACATGCCCTACACTGTCCTGTACGCCGAGCCGCTGCCGGCTGATCTCCAGGAGATCGTGCGGCAGGTCATGCCGCCGGGCTTCTCGCTGGAGGTCGTCGCCGGCAAGGACCGCGCTGAGCTGCTCCAGCGCGTGCACCAGGCCGATTTCCTGGTGGTTGCCACCACGCGCGTGGACGATGCCCTGCTGCGGGCTGCGCCCCGCCTCAAACACGTCCAGCACCAGGGCGTGGGCTACGATAACGTCGACGTCGGTGCCTGCCGCGGGGCCGGCGTCTCCGTAGCGCTCACGCCGGAAGGGACGACGGTCGGCGTTGCCGAGCATACGTTCCTGCTCATCCTGGCCCTCTATAAGCGCCTGCGCCAGGCGGACGCGGCCGTGCGAGCCGGGGGCTGGCCGGTCTGGGAGCTTCGCTCGCGCAGCTTTGAGCTAGCCGGCAAGACGCTCGGGCTGGTCGGCTTCGGGCGCATCGGGCGTGAGGTCGCCAGGCGGGCGGTGGCCTTTGACGCCAGCGTGCTGTACTGCGATCCGGTCCGCGCCCCCGCCGGCGCCGAGGAGGCGCTGCGGGTGGAGTACGTCCCGTTCGAGGAGCTGCTCCGGCGCTCGGACATTGTGAGCCTGCACCTCCCCCTCACGCCTGAGACGCGCGGCCTGATCAGCGAGCGAGAGCTGGCCCTGATGCAGCCGCACGCCATCCTGATCAACACCGCCCGCGGCGCCCTGGTCGATGAGGCGGCGCTGGCTCGCGCCCTCACCGGCGGCCGGATCGCCGGCGCGGGCCTGGACGTCTTCGCCCAGGAGCCGCCCGATCCGGAGCACCCGCTGCTCAAGCTGGACAACGTCGTGCTCACGCCCCACATCGCGGCCGGCACACGCGACGCCTTCCACGCCAAGATGGTGGCCGTCTTCGCCAACCTGCAGCGCGTCGCATCCGGCCAGCCCCCGCTCAACGCCGTCACCTAGCCTGGCTTCTTCACGGCCAGCGAGCCGTCCCTCTCCCCGTGGCCGTCCCGCCTCCGGCAGACACTATGGGGTAGAACTCGCCACTCGCTACTCGCTACTCCCTCCACTCGTCTTACCCGCGGCCGGCACCCTGCGCCAGAGGAAAGCGGCTATTCGGCCACCGGCTTCCCGGCCCCGACCGGCGCGCGGGCCGTACCACCGCGGCGGGCGGGAGCGGCCCGCGCCTGGGCCGGTCCTACCCAGATCGTCTGGATATTCACAAACTCGCGGATGCCAAAGATGCCCAGCTCACGCCCGTAGCCGCTGCGCTTCACGCCGCCGAACGGCAGGCGTGGGTCGGACGCCACCATCCCATTGATGGCCACGAAGCCCGCTTCGATCTGCCGCGTCAGCCGCTGCGCCCGCTCCACGTCCGCTGTCCAGACGTTCGCGCCGAGGCCGTAGGGCGTGTCGTTGGCCGCGGCGATCACCTCCTCCACGTCCCGCAGGCGGACGATCACGGCCACGGGGCCGAAGGTCTCCTCGCGCCAGGCAGGCATCCCCTCCACCACGTCTACCAGGACGGTGGGCGCATAATAATAGCCCCGCTGGGGGAGCGGGTATCCCCCGTGCAGCACCCGCGCCCCCTCCTTGACGGACTGGCGGACCTGCCGGTGGAGCTGGTCGCGCAGGTCACCGCGCGCCAGCGGCCCGACCTCTGTCTCGCGATCCAGCGGGTCGCCCAGGCGGAGCTGCCTCACCCGTTCGGTGAAGCGCTGCTCGAACTCGTCCGCCACCGCCTCCACCACAATGAAGCGCTTGGCCGCGATACAGCTCTGGCCGCTGTTCTGAAAGCGGGCCTTGACCGCCACATCCACCGCCGCATCAAGATCGGCGTCTTCCAGCACAATAAAGGGGTCGGAGCCACCCAGTTCCAGGACCGTCTTCTTCAGCGCCCGCCCGGCGGCCTCGGCGACCCTGGCGCCGGTGCTATCGCTGCCCGTCAGGGTGACCGCGGACACGCGCGGATCGGCGATCAGGTCCGCCACGGCGCTACCCGGGATCAGGACGGTGCGGAGCACCCCTTCAGGGAAGCCGGCGTCACGGAAGAGCGCCTCGATGGCCAGGGCGCACTGGGGCACGTTGGAGGCGTGCTTGAGCACTGCCGTGTTGCCCGCCATCAGTGCCGGCGCGGCGAAGCGAAACACCTGCCAGAAGGGAAAGTTCCAGGGCATGATCGCCAGCACCACGCCCAGCGGCTGAAAGGCGACGTAGCTCGCGCGCGCCTCGGTCGCCACGCGCTCGTCCGCCAGAAAGCGCTGGGCATGCTCGGCGAAGTAGTCGCAGTTCCAGGCGCACTTTTCGATCTCCGCCTCCGCCTGCCCGATCGGCTTGCCCATCTCCAGCGTGATCAGGCGGGCTAGCTCCGCCTTGCGCTCTCTGAGCATCGCGGCGAGCCGGCGCATGCATGCCCCCCGCTCGTCAAACGTACGCCACCGCCACGCCGCGAACGCGCCGGCCGCGTCCGCCAGCGCGGCGTCGACCTGCTCCGGCGTGTACTCGTCGAACGTGGCGAGCACCTCTTCGGTGGCCGGGTTAATCGACTCGATGGCCATGCCGTCCTCCTCTGGCTGCTTCTGGCTCGCTGACCTCCGTGGCTGTCGCGTGATACCTGGCACATCCCGTGCCGGGACGTATCATACCCCCTGGCAGCAAGCAGCGTAGCGCGATTGGCGGGACGGCGCGGACGAAGCGCGGCCGGTGCCGCCATGCGGGGCGCCAGGGGCGAGCCGGCAGGTACGCGCCAGCGCGGGCATTGTCGCAGAGCGGGCGCGCCGGGCACGCATCGCGTCCGCAGCGCGGGTGACACGGGCCCCCGGCGTTGGAAACCGAGGGAGACTGAGCGTGCGTGGTAGCAGCCTCCGCTTCCTGGGCCGCTTCATCTGGCCGGCGGCAAGCCTGGAAGAAGAGCGGGAGATCGCGTTCGACGTCGGCGGCGATCTAAGGAGCGCCACCCTCTATCTGCCGCGCCCGCGGGCCGGCCGGCAGCCCGGCGGCCGCGGGCCGGCCTGGATCCTGCTCCAGGGCGTGACCGTCCCCGGCCGCCACCACGCCGGAGTGCGTCGCATGGCTCGAGCGCTGGCCTCCGCCGGCCACACGGCGCTGGCTCCGGAGGTCCCGCCCTGGACCTCGCTCCACGTGGACCCCGCGCAGGCCGAGACGACCATCCGCGCCGCGCTTCGCCTGCTGCCGTCGCTCCAGAGCGTCGACCCCGAGCGCATCGGGCTGATGGCCTTTAGCGTGGCGGGGACGTGGGCGCTGGAGGTAGCGGCCGGGGAGCTGGGCCGGCAGCTTCGCTGCGCCGTCAGCCTGGGGGGCTATGGCGATTTCCGCCGGACCAGCGTGGCCATGCTGATCGGCGAGCACGAGTGGCAGGGCCGCTCCTACCGCTACCTGCCCGACCCGTACGGCCGCTGGATCGTGGGCGCCGACCTGCTCCCGCGCCTGCAGGGAGACGCGTGGGGCGCGCCGCCGGAGCGCCAGCAGGCGGCGCAGGCGCTCCACCGGCTGGCCTGGACCGCAGGGCGGAACGGCGCCCCCGCCGGCTCGCCGGTCTATGATCTGCTCATCGCTCAGCTGCGCCAGACCGTGCCGGCGGGCACGCTGCGGGCCTGGGATCTCCTGGCCCCTCCGTCCTCGACGCCGGTACCCGACCCCGATGCCGGCCGCGCGCTGGCCCTGGCGCTGGCGGACGCCGCGTTGGAAGCCTTCCCCCAGCTTGACCCCGCCGGGCGGCTGGAGGGACTAGCTGCCCACCGGCTACGGCTGTTCCTGATCCATGGCCGGCAAGATACATTGATCCCCTTTACCGAAACGCTCCGCCTGGCTGCGGCCATGCCGCGGGGCGCACGCCCGACGGTCACGATCACACGGCTGATCGGGCACGCCAAGGCCGCGCTGCTCGATCTGGTGGCCAATCCCCCCGGGCTGGCCTACGAGACCGTGCGCTTCCTTATGACCATGCGCCGCCTCGTCGCCAGCCTGGAGCGCTAGCCCGGATCCCTGTGAAAGTGGCGCGCCTTTCCCTGCGCTGGCGCCCCACAGGGGCATGACCTACTCTTAGAGAACATCGCTGCTTGTAACCTTCCGCGCCAGCGCACGGAAGGAGCATCTGCTCATTGCCGGCCGCACCGAGCCCCGTCTGGGAAGGGTTCCTTCTGGGAGAGGGTAAAGGTGAGGGTACCGCCAGGGTGAGGGCTCCGCGCCGGCCGGGAATAAGCCAGGTTAGACCTCCGCCAGCACGTAGGGCCGGTCCGGCCGGAGGCGGCGCAGCAGCGGGAGCGATGCGTTGTAGACGGGGATCCCCTTCGCCGTCCTCCCTTCCAGGGCGCCGTGGTGGGCATGGCCGTGGAAGACCGCGCTCACGTTGAAGCGGTCGATCGGCTCAACCAGGCGCGAGCAGCCCAGGTAGGTGACCACCTCGGGATGCTCCCCCTCCACTGTCTCGCGAATGGGCGCATAGTGCAGTATCGCCACCTTGCGCTCAGTCTCCAGCTTGGCCAGGGCGGTCTCCAGCCGCAGCGCCTCGTTGATCGTCTCCTGCACGAAGCGCTTGATGATCTCTTCTCCCCACGGCTGTACGACGTGCGTGCCGAACCCCCCGGCGAAGCCCTTCACGCCGGCGAAGCCCACCCCGTGGACCTCGTAGCACTCGCCATCCAGGATGGTGACCCCCGCGTGCGTGAGCGTCTCGACGATCTCCCGATGCTGCCCGTGCTCGTAATCGTGGTTGCCCAGGACGGCAACCACCGGCATCTTGCAGGTCAGGAGGTCTTCCGCCAGGATCTCCGCCTCTCGCGCTAGACCGCTATCCGTGAGATCGCCACAGAGCAGCAGCACGTCGGAGGTCTGGCACACACTGGCCAGCAACTCGCGGTACGTGCCGCGCGCGGCCTCCCGCGCGTGGAGGTCGGCTAGGGCGGCGATGCGGACTTTGCCCTCGTGCTCGACCATCGTCTCGCCTGCAGCCCCCCTCAATCCAGCGCCTTCCGCTCGCCGGCCGGAGGACGCCTGGCGGAGCGTGCGGTACGGGCGCTACTCGTCTCGTCCTTGCATGCGCAGCGCCCGCGCGTCCCGATAGCCCCACTGGGTGATGTCAATCTGGTACTGCCGGTCAGAGATGAGCAGGCCGCGGCAGATGCGTTCCTGCGGCGGGGGAGCCGAAAGGCGCTGCTGGAGCCGCGCCAGCAGGTCGTCCCACAGCCAGCCGGGCACCGCGTCTCGCTCCGATGGGTAGACGAACTCGAAGAGCAGGAGGTGGGCGAACATGATCTCCCAGTGGGGTTGCATTCGCGCCCACAGGCGGGGCCAGTCAAGGGTGGCGCCCAGGTGGCGGATCACGTGTAGCACGTCGGCCCCGTCGAAGCGCTCCCGCTCCATGATGTACATCTTCGCCCACAGCAGCTCTTCGGCCGGGACCAGCTTCACCTGGTGGCCAAAGAGTTCCGCCTCGCGCGCGTGCGCCAGCCAGGAGTCGTCGACGGGGCAGACGGCGTTGGGCGTGTTGAAGATCACATCGACGAAGAAGTCGCCGCTATAGGCCTTGGCCAGCCAGTGCGGGAAGGTGATCTCCGTGCGGTAGCCGGCCTCAGCCAGCACCTGCAAGAGGCGCGGATAGTCTTCCGCCTTGCAGAAGAGATCAAGGTCCTTCGTCTCGCGACTGATCGCCGCGTACTCGCGCAGGGCGTACGCGCCACCAACTAGAAAGGGGACCCTGCTGTGAAGCAGGTGCTCGAGCGCTCGCACATAGAAGCGCTCCGCCTCGCCAACGACCTCGTGGCGCGCCGGCCCGAGCTCGACCGGTCCTCCCTGTTCTTCCCCGATGCCCGTGGTCATCGCCTCCGCTCCCGCAGACTGTACCCGCAGACCGTCCACGCAAGATACGTGCCGTTCCCGCAGGTGCCGGCGCCAGGTAGCACTCTCCGCGCTGGCGCCTAGGTCGCCCAGCCGCCTCTCCGGCGCACCGTGCTCCCCGTTCCCGTGGACGCCGGCGCCGCGCGGCGCCATGGCACGCCGGTTGCCCGCAGCACCGCCAGGCGCGATCGGCAGAGAGATAGAAAATTGAGTATGGAGAGAAGACTGGCGCCGGCGGCGCGCCACCTGCGCGCTGGCTGCGAGCTGGCGCGACATGGCGCGAATGGCACGCCGGTTGCCTGCATCATCGCTGAGGGATCATCGTTGAGGGATCATCGCTGAGGGACGTATGCCCGTCGCAAAGCCCAAGCATAAGATCTCACGTCGCTTTGGCGTCGACATCTACGGCACCGGGGGCGAGTCGCTGCGCCGCCGTCTGGCCACGCCGCCGGGAGGCCGGCCCCGCGGGCGCCCGCGGCGCCTCTCGCAGTATGCGATCGAGCTGCGCGAGAAGCAGAAGGCCAAGGCCTTCTACGGGGTCGAGGAGAAGCAGTTCCGGCGCTACTTCGAGATGGCCATGCGCCAGCCGGGACCCACGGGGGAGAACCT
>DAOTTI010000114.1:0-26652 GCA_034437795.1 Chloroflexota bacterium
CGGATGCTTTGCCCGCGCCCGCGCGGCGCGCCGCGCCACAACGGGTTGACGGCACTCCACAACAAAGCCGATCCGGATGCTTTGCCCGCGCCCCCGCCCCGCGGGCGCGCTTCTGGCGGCCTGGCGACCGCTACCGGTCCTCTTGCGGTCGGCCGCCCGTGCGGCGCTCCGCCACCATGGAGCGAGGCCCAGCGCGGGGGGAAGCGGGCCAATAGCGCGCTTCCAGACGGCGCAGGAGCTCGGACGGCGAGATCCCCAGCGGACGCGCCAGGTCGAACAGGGTCCGCAATGTGGGGGATTTGAGCCCACGTTCAAGCTCGCTCACGTACGTGCGGTGGAGGCCTGCCAGGTGCGCCAGGGCTTCCTGCGAGATCCCGAGCGCGCGCCGCTGCTCAACGATTACTCGGCCGAACTCCTGGCTCAGGAGCACACCTTGATCGTCATCGCGCGCCGTCCCACGCCTGCCGTCTCGCCTGGCGCCGCCCCGTGCGTCTCGCTCGCCGGTCCGTGCTTCCTCCGGAGACCCGTCTGGTCTATTCACTCCGGAAAGCATGCTGCCAGCGGGTACGCTATGGGCAACAGGCTATGGCATGACAGACTATCGACTGCGCGCCGCGGCCACCGGCCGGAGGTCGGGCCGGCGCCGGTCGGGGGCAAGAGGCAGGAATGACCATCGCCAGCCCCCGCCTCCCGGCGACGTCGAGAACTACCGCAGGGCGCCAGTCAGGGGTGAGAGCAGGCGTGACCGCCGTGACGACGACAGGGAAGACGGTGCTGGTGGTTGACGACAGCCCGGCCATTCACGAGCTGGTGGGGGCGGCGCTGGGGCCGGCGTTTCGCGTGCTGGCCGCCTGGCACGGCGACGAGGGGCTGGCCGCCGCCCGCGAGCACCGCCCTGACCTGATCTTGATGGACGTGGAGATGCCGGGGCTCAACGGGATCGAGGCCTGCCGGCGGCTCACGGCCGATCCGGAGCTCAGCCACATCCCCGTGGTCATCATCACCGGCGATAGCGATCCGGAGCGCTGGCAGCAGGCGCGCGCCGCAGGGGCGGCCCTACTCCTCCCCAAACCGTTCAGCCCCGCCGCGCTGGTCGCCCATGCCCGCGCCCTGGTAGGGGCCTGACCGCAAACGCCCGCCGGCCTGAACTCGATGAAGGGGACCTCTTCCTCCTTCGGTTTCTCCACCAGGAGCAGGGCCGCCGCGTCCCCAGGTGAGCGCCGGAGCAGGCGTGCCGGCCGCTCAAGCCTGGCGGCATCGCCTTCCTCCAGGCGCACGTTTCCAACTTGAGAGGCCATGGTTCTCTCTCGACTGACCCGTCTGCGACTGTTCTAAGCAAACCCGTCACGTAGCTGGCCCCAGGGACGGCAGCCCCCTACGCCTCCGCGAGGTGCGGGGCCACGTACGGCATCACCACATCCGGGTGCAGTTCGGCGAAGCGCACCGCGGCCTGGATCTGCTCCGGTGAAAGGTCGCGCTCGTACGCCTCGGCCGCCCGAACCACATCGCCGCCGGCGATCTTTCAGGTCAGGAACACCGACCACTCCGCATAGGCATGCCCGCTCGCGCCAACCATGACGGGGCTATTCCTCTTGCTCAGTCAGATGTTCGCCCCGTGCATCCCCGTCGAGTGGTGCGTGTGCAGCGGGCCGCCGTCGTGCGCATGGCGATGGGCGTCTGGCTGCGGCGCGCCGCCGGTGCGGCTGGGGCCGGGGTACTGGTGCGGCTCCAGGTCCACTACTCCTTCGGCGATCTGGCCCAAGCGCCGGCCATGCACCGTCACGTCGGCCGCGATGGCCACACGCGACGCCGGCCACCAGAAGTCGCGGGGCACGCGGGCGACGAACCGTGCCACGCCGGTGCCATCCGGCGGCACCTCGATCTGCTGCCGGCCGGGATCCCGCTCCCAGGCGCGCGGGAGCTTGAGATCGACCTCGGCGGCCAGCGGCCGGCGGCCGTAGTTGCGTACCTGCACCTCCAGCGTCATGCGCCCGTCCGGATCGGGGTGCGCCTGATAGGGATAGATGCGCGCCCACTGCGGGTCGAGCCCGTAGCCGGCTTCACGCCCCGGACCATCCGCCTCCTCAGGCAGCAGGGCCTCCCAGTGGCGCGTCTGCTCCACCATGCGCTGCCGGTAGGCTTCCAGGTCGGCACGCGTGACGGCGAACGCCGCGCCGTGGCCGGGGGCGATGATCTCCGGCTCAAACCGGAGCAGGTTATCGACCGATCTGAGGAAGCTCTGCTTCTCGACGTGGTTGACGTAGATCACGTTGTGGCGGATGCGCATCGCGCCGTCGGGCAGCACGTGCTTGAAGTAGTTGTCGCCGGTGAAGGCGATGCGCCGGCCGGCGATCCGCGCCAGCAGCGCCATCTGGTACTCGGTGTGGCCGGGCGAGTGGACCACGGTGAGGTCGAACCCCTCCCAATCGACCGGCTCCCAGTCGCCGAACGTGCGCTCCACCAGGATCGGCTCGGCGTTGGTGCAGCCCAGCAGGTAGCCTTCCGGATGCTCAAGCACGTCCTTCATGTTCTCGTAGGCCCACACCCGCGTGCCGTGGTGGCGCTGCAAGAAGGGGAACCCGTTGACGTGGTCGTCATGCATGTGTGACGGCATGGCCACGTCGACCCGCCGCAGGCCGTAGCGCGCGCGCAGCTCCGCCAGCGAATGCTCAACGAAGCGCATGCGGTCGCCCCCGCCGAAGCCGGTGTTGAAGGCATTGAAGAAGCCGCCGCTGGCCGAGCCATAATCGACAAAGAGCGCGTTGCCGTTGGGGGCGATCAGGGCATAGAACTGCGACGTCGACGACGTGCACTCGACGACCCCCGGCACGACCTCCTCGAAGGTCGAATCGAGCGTCGTCTTGCTGCCGAAGGTGTAGAACTCGTACCAGCTCCGCAGGCGGCCGGCGAGGAGGGCAAGGGCCGAACCGGCGTCGGCCATGGGGTCGCCGTGCGAAGGGCAGAGCAGCTGCGGGCCGCGCCGGAGCAGGTGGTCGATCGCGACCAGCGCGCAATCGACGCCGTCGACCGCGCCGTACTGGTACTGCAGGTCGTAGAGACTCAGCACCTTGCCGGGGGCGTAGATCAGGTCGCCGGAGAAGGCGACCCGCCGCCCGTCGATCTCGGCCAGCAGCGTGATCGAGCCGAGCGAGTGGCCCGGGCTGGGGAGCACCTCGAATGTATAGCCGCCCCAGTGGAAGCACTCGTAGTCGCGCAACTCGCGCGCCACCGGCACGCTCTCGGTCAGAGTGAAGTAGGTGTTGCGCACGTAGTAGAGGTGCAGGATGCGGCGGTTCTTCCAGAAGTTCTCCACGTCGTCGAAGAGGTGGCGCTCATGCTCAGGGACGGCGATGGGAATGCCGCGCGCCACGGCCTTGTGGTCGCCCTGGGCCTGGTCGCGGTGATGGTGGGTGTGCAGGATCCAATCGACGCGGCTGACGCCGATCTCGCCCAGATGATCGAGGCAGGCGCCGTCGCCGAAGTCGATCAGCAGGCAGCGGGTGGGATCGGCCGCATCGGTGACGGCGTAGACGTTGCACGTATCGCGGCAGAGGTAGACGTGCTCGGAGATGCGCTCGAAGCCGCTCGGCGGCCGGTCGGCGTTACGCTCCACAGAAGCCTCCCGTTCGCTTGACTGGTCGCGGCCCTCATCGCAGTACACGGGGCCAACGTTGCCGCCACGCCCTCTGTTGCGCTCTGTTGCGCTGCACTCCGCCGCAACGCCAGCTCTCCCGCGCCGGCCGCCCCTTCCGCGACGGGACGAGCGCCGCGCCCGGCCCATTCAGGGCCGGCGAGGCGTTCCCCCTCCCTGCGAGTAAGGGCCAGGGTGAGGGCCCCGCTCGTGAAGCGCGAGGCGTTCCCTCTCCCTGCAGGGAGAGCGAGCAGTTCCCTCTCCCTATGGGAGAGGGCCAGGGTGAGGGCCCCGCTCATGGATAACCCAGGCTAGGTGGCGCTCCCTCGCAGTGTCGGCGGAGAGGCGGGCCAGCGGCAATGCTCGTATGACGGTAGATGATGCCACAATTTTCCCGACCGCCGAGGAGCGTGGTCAGGTGCTCTGTGCACAGGTCCAGCTTACGTAGGGAGCAAGATGAGCAGATGGCGCGTCTTGCTTCAACCTGGCGCATCTCGAAGACTGAGATAGTGCGCTAGGCGGTGGATCTGCTGCACCAGTAGGCGCGACATGCGCCACTCAACGCCGCGCCGCCTCAGGTCAGCGCCCCGCCGCAGCTGCTGCCCTGGCCGGCGGTGCAGCCGTAGCAGTGGCCGGCCACCACGATCGGGTTGCCCTCCAGGTCCGCCACGTTCAGCTCAGAGAGGTGCACCCGCCGCCGCCCGTTCAGCCGCAGGGACAGGCCCAGCATCTGGTTGAAGTCGCAGTCGTAGACGTAGCCCTCCCAGTCCACGCTCAGCAGGGTGCGGCACATCACCCCGTTCAGGTTTTCGTCCCGATGGGATGACTGGAGCAGGCGCAGGTACCCGTCCAGGTGGCCGCGCGAGAGCAGCAGGCTGCCGAAGCGCCCGACGGGCATGTTGGCCAGCGTGTAGAGGTGGTTGAAGACGATCCCGTACCGCTCGCCCAGCTCCTGCCGGTAGTCGGCTTCCAGCTCGCCCTGCGGCGGTGGGAGGCTCGGCCCCAGGGGGTTATAGACCAGGTTCAGGACCAGACCGGTTTCGGGCCGGCCATATCCCAGAGCGTTCAGCGCCTGCAGGGCCCGGATGCTGTCCTCGAAGACGCCTCGGCCCCGCTGCTTGTCCACATTCTCCTCTAGATAGCAGGGCAGCGACGCGACGATCTCCACGCCCTGCTCGGCCAGGAACCCGGCCAGGCCCTCCTGGCCCGGCGCGTGCAAGACCGTGAGGTTGCACCGGTCCAGCACCCGCACGCCACGGGCCCGCGCCGCCATCACCAGAAAGCGGAAGTGGGGGTTCAGCTCCGGCGCCCCGCCGGTGAGATCGAGCGTCGGGACCGGCCAGCGGTCCAGGAAGGCGATCACCTGCTCCACCGTCTCACGGGACATCATCTCCGTCCGCGACGGGCTGGCCGCCACGTGGCAGTGGACGCAGCGCAGATTGCAGTAGTAGCCCAGGTTGACCTGCAGGGTTTCCAGGCGGGACCGGCGCAGGGGCGGGAAGGGGACCGTGCGGAGGTGAGGGAGAGGGTCGCGCATGAAGACGGATCAGTATTTAAGGAAGAATGAAGTAAGGCAAAAGGAAGAATTCCAGGCTGGAGCGTAGCAGACCGGTGAGGGCCATACAACCCGGCCGAGGCGCGGTGGGCGTACGCCAACGTTCCGGATGGCGCTAGCCCAGATCATTCACGAGCGGAGCCCTCACCCTATCCCTCTCCCTGAGGGAGACGGAGCTCCTCGCTGGCCCGCGATAATCGGCGCGAGCCATGGCCGTCGTCCCCCCTTTCCGTGTCGGAGCGGGGGCGGCACAGCCAAGGACCACAGCCATGGCCCTCGTCCCCCCTCTCCGTGTCGGAGCGGGGGCTAGGGGGTGACGTCCCTCCTCTCCCGCTGCGGCGCGGCCCCGGCCGAAGGGAGTGAGGTCCCTCCGCCCCGTACAATACCCCGTCTTCGTAGCGCACCGGTGAACCGGTAAGGAGCACGTAACGATGAACCTGGATCTCCTGCGACAGCACCTGCGAGGCGTGATCGCCTTTCCTGTGACGCCCTTTCAGCGCAACTATGACCTCGACCTGCCCGCCCTGCGCCACAACGTGGACTGGCTCATCGGCCATGGCATCCGGACGTTGGTGGCGGCCGGCGGTACCGGCGAGCTCTATTCCTTAACAGCGGACGAGGCCGGCGCGGTGCATCGCACCGCCATCGAGGCGGCGCGCCGGCGGGCAGCCGTCATCTGCGGCGTGGGCGGAAAGCTCCGCGAGGCCGCCGCCCTGGCAGCGCAGGCGGAGCAGGCCGGCGCCGCCGGCATCCTCGTCCTCCCCGCCGCCTATGGCCCCGCGCCGGAGGATGGCATGCACGCCTACTACGCCGGCATCGCCCGCGCGGTGAGTATCGGCGTCCTGCCCTACGCGCGCGACTGGGCCGTCTTCTCTCCGGAGCTAGTCGCGCGCCTAGCCGAGCTGCCCAACGTCGTTGCCTACAAGGACGGCTCGGCCGACCTGCGCCTGTGGGCGCGCATCCGCGCCCGTGTGGGCAGCCGCCTGGTGTGGATCGGCGGCGTCGGTGACGACATGGTCCACACCTACTTCGCCGCCGGCGCTGAAGGCTTCACCTCCAGCATCGCCAACTTCATGCCCCACGTCGCCCTCGCCCTGTTCGACGCAGCCAGCCGCGGCGACTTTGCCCGCGCGCGGGACATCTTCGAGGAGAAGGTGCTTGAGTTCTACGCCCTGCGCGCCAAGAAGCGGGGCTACGAGGTGTCGAGCGTCAAAGCCGCCATGGAAGCCTGCGGCCTCCCCGCGGGGCCGGTCCGCCCGCCCCTGGTCGAGCTCAGCCCAGAGGACCGCGATCTCGTCACCCGCATCGTGCAGCGCCTGGAGCTACCGGCCGCTACCAGGGTCTAGGCTCCGACCGCCTTTCCGACGGCCACGACCGACCCCCACCCATACGGCCCAATCTGCCGTGCACCGCGCCAGCCCGGCTCCACGCACGGGGCCGGCCTGGCTCGACAGACGCGAGCCCTCTCTCCCCTCGGGGGACGGCGCTGCCACCAGCGACGGGTCTCCTCTCCCTGTGGGAGAGCGGGAGCCCGCAGACCGGGCGGCGGTGAGGGCTCCCCTGCT
This sequence comes from Chloroflexota bacterium, assembly GCA_034437795.1. Lineage (GTDB taxonomy): Bacteria > Chloroflexota > UBA11872 > UBA12225 > UBA12225 > DAOTTI01. The sequence goes on from DAOTTI010000114.1 coordinate 6,752, forward strand.
GAAACGCGCCGGCTAGGCGGCCCGCCGCCACGCGCCACGGCGCTCACGCTGGCGCTGGCAGGATACGCACAGGGTGGTATCCGGCTTCGCCGCCAGGCGCTCCTCCGGGATCTGCGCGCCACACGCCTCACACTTCCCGTACTCGCCCTGCTTCAGGCGCTGGTCCACACGATCCAGCTCCTGCAGCCGGCGCTGGAGACGGCGGCGGAGCAGCTCGTCCGTCTCGTACTGGCTGGCCAGCTGAGCCGCCGCGACCAGGCTCTCGAAGTCGCCCCCGTACGGCGTCCGGTCGTCGTCCACCTTCGCCAGCTTGTCTACGTCCTCGTAGAGCCGCTGCTTGAGCGCCTTCAGCTTCTCGTCGATCGCCCACTGGCGCGCTTGGTCCTGCTGCGCGGCGCCAGGATCCGGCTGCGCCGGCGGCTCCTGTCGCGCCTGGGTCGCCTGCCTCGATTTCGTTGCTGGATGTGCCATGGTTGATGTCCCTCCCGGCTCCACTGCCGAGTGCTCTCTGTCGTTCGTGCCTCCCCAGCCACCTCCGTGGCTGAGGGGCGCTCGCTCCGGCGCCTTTGCCGGTGACACTACCTCGATGTATACGCGGCGCCGGCCGGCGTGGATCGATCTCCCCCCGCCCTACCCGGCCGAGGGGCTGCCCGACGGCGGCGCAACAACCGCAAGAAGTGTGCCAGGGTTGTCAAGGGTGGCTGGCCCAGGAGCCGCAGTAGCTTCGTTTGCTCGTCCCGTGCCCCCGCGCGCCGGCCGCGTCCCCACGCCTGATCGCGCCGGCCGCGGCGCTATCACTCCTCCCCGCCCCGCGACCCGAAGCGCTGGGCCAGCATAAAGAGATAGCCAATGACCAGGAGCGCCGCCGGAATGCCCGGACGGCCGGTGAACCAGCCATGCTCCGGGTTCGCCAGGGAGAAATCGTGGATCAGCCCGGCAAAGAGAATGACGAAGATCAGCAGCGCGCCGGCAAGAAACCAGCCACGAAGCCTGTGCAAGAGCCGAAGCAATGGTCCAAACTCCCGTTAGATGTCGCGGTGGGAAAGCAAGAGGTAGCGCCCTGGCCGCCCTTGACGCGGCCGACATCGGCGCGGCGCCGGAAGCATAGCCACTTTCGAGCGCTCTCGCAACATCGGCGCCGGCCACAGGCGTGCGCCAATGGCCCGAATAGGGCTCAGGCCATGGCCTTCGTTGCCTCTCTCCGCCTCGGATAATGTCCTCTCCATCCAACCGGCGTCCCCCTCTCCCGCGTGCGGGAGCGGGGGCGGCGGGGCCAAGCCGCACGGTGGGGCAGGGTCGGGCAGGGGTGCGGCGCGGACGCGACCGAAGGGGGTGATGGCTGCTCCCCGTGTCTCCGTGTCCCCACGTCCCCGCGTCGGGGCGGGGGGCCGAAGGGGGGTGAGAACCGCTAAAGTTTTACATGGGTTGAGTCTTCCACCGTCTCGGGGACACTGCGCGGCGTACCGTTGTGGTGCGCCACGGTACGCCCCAACGGCAGCAGGCCCGATTCAGGCGGGATTACAGCGAATTCGTGCTCCTAGGCAATCTCCTAGGGAACCTCTATGGCAGAGAAGAAGGTCTATCGTGACGTCTTGCTCAAGCCCCGAGCGCGGGTGGCGCTCACCCGCGGCGTGGACAAGATGGCCAACGTGCTGCGCGTCACGCTCGGTCCCGCGGCGCGCGCCGTGATCATGGCCCCCATCATCAGTAGCCGCGCCCCCGAGTTGCTCACCGACGCCGCCACCATCGCGCGCCGGATCATCGAGTTCCCCGACCCCTACGAGAACATGGGGGCCATGCTCATCCGCCACGCCGCCTGGAAGATGCGGGAGAAGGTCGGCAACGGCGCCGCCACCACCGCCGTCATCGCTCAGACCCTGCTCCACCAGGCCAACTACCAGGCCTCCGCCGGCGCCAACGTGATGATGCTCAAACGGGGCATCGAAAAAGGGCTGGAGCTGGCCTACCTCAAGCTCAAGGAGCAGGCCAGGCCCATGGAGTCCCCCGAGCAGATCGAGGCCCTCGCCGTGGCCGCCGCCGGCGGCGACCAGGAGATCGGGCGCTACGTGGCCGAGATGCTCGAGATTATCGGCACCGACGGCATCATCGTCGTCGAGGAGCACGCCGGCCTGAAGACCGACCGCGAATACGTCGAGGGGCTGCAGTGGGACAGCGGCTACGTCAGCGCCTACTTCTGCACCGACCTGGACCGCATGGAAGCCGTGGTCGAAAATCCGGCCATCATCGCCACCGACGTCAACGTCGAGACGGTCGAGCAGATCCTGCCCATCATGGAGCAGATCATGGAGCACAAGGACCGCCTCGGCATCGGGGGCTTCGTGCTCATCGCCAATGAGATCTCCGGCCCCGCGCTGGCCATCATGGTCGCCAACACCGAGAAGAAGACGCTCCAGTGCCTAGGGATCAAGGCCCCCGGCGCCGGGGACCGTCGCGTGCGCATCCTCGAAGATATCGCCATCCTCACCGGCGGCCGGATGATCGCCGAAGACGCCGGCGACAAGCTGGAAGAGGCCAAGATCACCGATATCGGCCGCGCCCGCCGCGTCTGGGCCAACCGCGACTTCTTCAGCATCGTCGGGGGCGCCGGCGACCAGCAGGCCATCCGGCAGCGCATCCAGGAGATCAAGCTGCTGCTCCCCTCCGCCGATAGCGACTATGAGCGCGACAAGATGCGCGAGCGCCTGGGCAAGCTCCAGGGCGGGATCGGTATCCTGAAGGTTGGCGCTCCCAGCGAACGGGAGCGCGAGACGAAGAAGCAGCGGGGCGAGGAGGCGGTGGCCGCCGCCCGCGCCGCGGCGGAGGAGGGTGTCGTGCCCGGCGGGGGCGCAGCCTATCTCGCCTGCCTGCCAGCCCTGGAGGAGCTGGCCAGGTCGCTGCCGAGAGAGGAGGCCCTGGGCGTGCGGGTGCTGATGCGGGCCATGGAGGCGCCGACGGAGTGGATCGTGCGTAACGCCGGCCGCGATCCAAAGGCGATCCTGGCCAAGCTGCGGGAGGCCCCGCCCGGCTATGGGTTCGACGCGATCTCGGACCGCATCGTGGACATGGTCGAGGCCGGCATCCTCGATCCGCTGAAAGTGGTCCGCCTGGCCCTGGAGACCGGGGCCAGCGCCGGCATCATGGCCCTCACCACCGACGCCTTGGTCCTGACCGCGAAACGCGACCCGAGCATTAACCCATGACCGCGCAAGACAAGATCATCCCCTTCCCCAGCACCCGCGCTCGCGCCCCCGAGCGCGCGTCCCGCGACACCCGCCCGCGCCTGGGACGCTGGGAGATCGTGACGCCGGTCCTGGGCTGGGGCGGGACCGTGCTGGCCCTGGCCGCCCCTGAACTGGATGGCCGGACCATCTTCTACGCCGGGACCACCGCAGGGTGCTTCCGCTCCGACGACGACGGGGCCTCCTGGCGACCCGCCAACGACGGCCTGACCAGCCCCTACATCCAGGCCCTCGTGGCCTCGCCCCGCTTCGCCAAGGACCGCACCCTCTTCGCCGGCACGCTTGGCAGCGGCGTCATGCGCAGCACCAACGGCGGGGAGTCCTGGGCGCCGGTGGAGTTCTGGCAGGGCGCGCCCGCCGTCACCGCCCTCGCCCTCTCCCCGCAGTACCCTGAGGAGGGCACCCTGCTGGCCGGTACCCAGTCCGACGGCGTCTACCGCTCTACCAACGGCGGGCGCACCTGGTCCACGGCCAACTTCGGCATCTCCGACCTGAGCATCCTGGCCCTGGCCATGTCCCCCAGCTTCGCCGACGACGAGACGGCCTTCTGCCTGGCCGGCGACGGGCTCTATCGCTCCACCAACGGCGCCCGCGCCTGGCGCGCCGTCACCCGCGGCCTGGATACCACCGCCGTCCAGGCCATCGCCGTCTCCCCCAACTTCGCGGCCGACGGCACGGTCTTCGTCGGCACCGAGGACCAGGGGGTCTATCGCTCCACCGACCGCGGCGTCTCCTGGACCCAGGTCAACCAGGGCCTCACCAACCTCTCGGTCAATGCCATCTGGATCTCCCCCCGCTACGCCTCGGATCGGACCGTCTTCGTCGGCACCGCCGGCAGCGGCATCTTCCGGTCGCGCGACGGCGGCGCGTCGTGGGAGCACGTCTCAGGCGCCAGCGACGGGGAGGTGGCGGTCATGGCCATCGCCGGCGACCCCGCGTCACGCCTGCTCGTGGCGGGGCTCCATCAGGCCGGCCTGCTCCGCTCCACGGACTCTGGGACCACCTGGGAAGGGGCCAGCCTGGGCCTGGCGGCCCGCTCCATGTCCACCCTGCTCGTCTCTCCGAGCTTCCACGAGGACCGCACGCTCGTCGCCGCCGGCATCGAGGATGGCGTCCTCCGTTCGCGTGATGGGGGCGAGACCTGGGAGCGAACGGGGGATGGGCTCCCCGGTCCCCAGATCCTCTCGCTGGCCATCTCGCCTCGCTTCGGCTCCGACCTGACCCTGCTGGCCGTGCTCAATGAGGGCCTCTTCCGCTCGCAGGATGCCGGCGCCACCTGGTCCCCCATTGGCCCTGAAGGGCTGCAGGAGCCCCGCATGGTGGCCTATTCCAGCGATGCCAGCGGGAGCCAGCTCTACGTCGGGCTGGCCTCGGCCAGGCGGGCCTACCTCTCCGAGAACGGCGGCGGGATCTGGCGCGAGCTGTCCGGCCCCTTCAGCGACGAGGAGATCGTCGCCATCGGGCTCTCCCCTAACTACTCCCTCGACCATACCCTGGTGCTGGCCACCTTCTCAGCCACCGGCATCCTGCGCCGCGACCGCGAACGGGCCCCTGGAGCGCGCCAGCCGTTCCGCGCCGACGCCCCGCAGAGCACGATCACCATCTGGCGGAGCACCGATGGCGGGCGGCGCTGGTCGCCCGTCATCGAGCAGATCACCAGCGCTCGCTGGGTCACCTTCGCCTTTCCCCACGATTATCGGGGCGACCAGGAGTCCAGCCGGAACGGCTTCTTCGTCGGCATCGGCACCCTCATCCAGCGCCCCATGTGGGGCGGCAAGCAGCTCTGGATGGCGGAGCGGGTCGGCCGGCCGAACACCGCCATCCTCTCACTGGCCATCTCCCAGGGCGGGGTGTGGGGGCGCTCCGTCTACGCCGGCACCTCCGACGGGGTGTACCGCTCCGACGATGAAGGACTGACCTGGCATGCGGTCAACGAGGGGCTGCACACCCGCACCATCGTCGGCGTCGGGCTCTCGCCCACCTACCACGAAGGCGGGGACGCCTTCGCCCTCTCCCTCGGCGGCGTCCTGCACCGGCTCGTTCGCGACTCGGGCCAATGAGCCTCCCGTGCGCCGGCCTCGCCTGCCCCACCCGCTCCGGCGCCTGCGCCCCGACTGCGCCGCCCCGTCGGCAGCGCCGCGCCCGGCCATCGCGCCACCGTGCGCGTCCGCAGCTGGTCGGGCGGCGCCGGCGATGGCACCGCCAGCCTCTTGGGGGCGGGTAACCTCGCCAGCCAACCCCCTGATTATCGCTTCAGACTTGAGAGCTTCGCCTCATGCGTCTTGCCGGCTCGCATCGCTTCCGCGCGCCACCGGACGCCATCTGGGACTTCTTGCTGACGCCGGACCGCCTGCGCCGCTGCTTGCCCGGCTGTGAACGGTTCGAGCGCCGTGACGCCGACGCCTACGATGCCCGGCTCCGCCTGGGCGTGGCCTTTCTCACCGGCACCTACTCCGGCACCGTGCGCGTCGTGGAGCAGGTGCACCGGCAAACGCTGCGCCTGGCCGTCGAGGGCGGTGGCCCGCTTGGCCGGCTCCAGGCGACGGGCACGCTGCACCTGCAGCCGGTCGCGCCCGCTTCACCCGCTCCCCCGGCCGCCGGCCAGACGGCAGCATCCTGCCCGGCCACCCTGGTGACCTACGAGGGGGAGGCGCTCGTCGGCGGCCCCATCAGCGCGCTGGGCGAGCCGGTCATCAGCGCCACGGCGGACCGTCTCATCCGCGCCTTCTTTGACTGCGTCGCAGCCCACGTCGAGTAGCGGCCTCGTCGTGGCGCCCGCCGCATGGCCACACTGCGCGCCGGCCCCGGGCGGCGCAGGGCCCTTTACCGCGCCCCCGTTCCTCCGGTATAACGCCCTGCCGCGCGGCGCCAGGCGGCTGCAAATGACGCGGCTCGACTGCGAACGCCCAGGCGGCTGCGGCGGATGCGCGCGCCCGTACAATGGGGCGTGCGCTCCGAACGACGGTGAGCAATGGTGAGCCACGGAAGGAGATATGGTTCATGGTTCAGACGACGGGTCCGGCGCTGGAACGCGCGGAACAGGTAGCGGCCGACGGGCAGACCCAGCCCGCCAGGCCAAAGGTGGTGGTCATTTCCCCCTGGGGCAACTTCGGCGAGGTCGGTGAGCGCGAGATCCTCGAGCGCGCCGGCTGCGACGTGGTGGTGTCGAACGCCCGTGGCGAGGACGAGGTGATCGACGCGGCGCGTGATGCCGACGGGATCATCTACACCGGAGCCATCAGCCGGCGCTTCATGGAATCCCTGACGCGCTGCAAGGTCATCGCCCGTAGCTCCATCGGCATGGACGTGGTGGAAGGCGCGGAGATCGCCACGGAGAAGGGCATCGTCATCTGCAACGTCCCCGACGTCTTCGTGGACGAGGTCGCCAACCACACCATGGCCCTCCTGCTCGCCTGCGTGCGCTGGCTGGTGCCGGTGGCCCAGCACGTCAAGGACGGCGGCTGGGGGCAGCGGGGCCGGGGCCGGCCGGTCGGCATGATCCACCGCATTACTGGCGAGACGCTGGGCCTGGTTGGGTTCGGCAACATCGCTCGCGCCGTGGCCCGGCGCGCCGCCGGCTTCGACCTCAAGGTCATCGCTTACGACCCCTACGTTTCCGCCGAGGTCTTTCGCGAGTACGGCGTGCGCCAGGTGCCCTTCGCTCAGGTGCTCCAGGATTCCGACTTCGTCTCGCTGCACGTCCCCCTGACCCCGGCCACCTACCACCTCATCGGCGCTCCTCAGCTGGCCCTGATGAAGAAGCACGCCATCCTCATCAACACCTGCCGCGGCAAGGTGGTCGACGAGCAGGCCCTGATCGCCGCCCTCCAGAGCGGGCACATCCTGGCTGCGGGACTGGACGTGACCGAGAAGGAGCCCATCGACCCCGATAACCCCCTGCTGCGCATGCCCAACGTCGTCATCACCCCCCACATGGCCTCCGCCAGCGATTGGGCCAGCGCCGAGCGCCGGCGCCGCCCGGCGCAGGAGGTGGCCGCGGTGCTGACCGGCCACCGCCCGCGCGCCGTCTGGAACCCGCAGGTCCTGGAGAAGCTCTCCCTCAAGTAGCTCGCAGTTCGCATCACGAGAGCGGCGGGCCCACCGGCAGGCGCCACAGCGCCTGGCTGTCCAGCACGGCCAGGCGCCACGGAATGCCCCGCCGCTCCAGCACCTCCAGGCTGGGGATCCACCGCAACCGCCCCCGTTCCACGTAGAAAAGCTCATCCGAGTAGGGGGCCTTGACCAGCATGCCCTCTTCGACCGCCGGCGCCGGCGCGGCCCCCTTCAGTTGTGGCAGCGTGACGACCGCGGCCGGCGCCCCCACCAGGCGAACCCCCTGCCCTGTGGCCTCGTAGGAGGTGAGCAACGCATCCTCGTAGGCGCCTTCGCGGTACCGCCCTACGTCAAGCCACAACCAGCGCACCCCCGGCTCAGGGGCCCAAACCGGCGCCGCATCCGGCACCGCTCGCCCGTCCGACGCCTGCTGCGCCGGCCGCTGGTCCCACCGCAGGTCAAGGCGCCACCACCTGGTCCCGGGGCCGGGATGGAGCGCGGTCGGGATCACGTGCCCGCCCACCCATGGCTGCGGGGAATCGTGCACGCGCACTATCCAGGGCCCTTCCCGTATCCCCAGGTAGCTGTACCAGCCGTGCAGCGTCAGCCCACCCCGCTCGCCCGGCGGATCCGACACCTCTGCCCTGACGACCAGCAGCGGTCAGTCGACGCCGGCCGCAGAACGTTCCCAGGTCTCCTCCTGCCCTGGCGAGCCGCTGGCAGCGATCACCCCCACCGGCAGGACCATGTCCGATCCAGGGGGAGCGCCGGCCGGCCGCCCCACTGGCACGGGGCGCGCCCACACGCGGGCCGGCCAACGCACCGGCGGCGTGACGCGCCAGGTCAGGCCAGGCCACAGCACCTGGGCGCGCCGGCCAGGGCCCGGCGCCATCTATGCGCTGCGGTCAAAGTCCCTCGTAGACGCACCGGAATCCGCATCTACGAAGGACTTCCCTGCAGGTGCATAGACCTGGCGCGACGCCCCTGGCGTGTACCCTGATGCGCATACTTGAGCATGAAGCAGATCACCGAGGTCAAGGTCACCCTATCGGGCCAGACCGAGCGCTTCGTCTGCGACCTGGCAGAGCGTACGCCTGATCGCATTGTCGTGCTCTACCGGATCCCGCGGGGGCGCGAGCTCCATGGGCTCTGGCTACCCCGGGGCGGCCTCACCGTGGGGTATTTCTGGCGTGCCCGACCGTACAACCTCTACCACTGGCTCACGCCGGATGGCCGCACCATCGCCTACTACTTCAACGTGGGGCACGTCGTGCGCTGGGAAGCGGACGAGTTCGAGTGGCGCGACCTGGCCGTCGACATCCTGGCCACGCCCGCCGGCCGCGTCGACGTGCTCGACGAAGACGAGCTGCCGCCCGACCTGCCCCCCCAGCAGCGCCGCGAGATTGACGTGGCGCGGGACGAGATCCTGCGCACGCTGCCGGCCCTGATCCAGGAGGCGGAACGCGAGTCCGCGGCCATTCTGGCCTCCCGCGACGAGACGACTGCTCCATGACCCCGAAGGCGAGCTGTGTCTTTTTGCTCTCCCTCAAAAGGCGAGCAACGGCGCACGACCGCTCGGCCAAGCGGCATCTGCCACATGCTCCCATCTGGACGCTACCCGCAACTCGTGATTAACGGCGCACTACTCCGGATAATGCCAGGCCATAGCTGGCGCTCCCTCTCCGTGTGGGAGCGAGGGCGCCGTGGGCTGAGCTCCCCTCCCCGCTACCCTCGTTCCCCCGCTCCGTGTCGGAGCGGGGGCGGCGGTCCAAACCCCACGACCGTGGCCGCCGTTCCCCCTCTCCCGCGTGCGGGAGAGGGGGCGGCGGGACCAAGCCGCACGGTGGGGCCGAGTAGGGCAGGGGTGCGGTGCGGCCCCGACCGAAGGGGGTGAGCTTCCCCCCCTCCCCAGTCCGCCACGGCCCCTGCTCCGCAAGTGCTGCCCGCACCCGAGAACGCTGCAAGAGCTGCCTGACAGAGCGCTACCCGTCCGGCGGCGCGCTGCCCCGCGCCGTCTCGCGCGCCACAATGATCGGGTTCCCCAGCCTGCCCAGTCGTACTCGAAGCTCTGCGCGGGCAGCGTCCGTAAGGTCAGGCGGATCACGGCGCCCGACCAGGGCGACAGCGAGATCGTGACCGGCACCCACCGCCGGTCGGCCTCGCGCTCGCGCGGGTGCAGGTAGCGATCCAGTACGATGGCCGGCGCCTCTGCCGCCCCAGCCGCGCTGGCGTCAAGACGCGCCACCTCCACCTGGAACCGGACGCCATCGCCGGCGGGGGCGTCCCACACCGCCGGGTCCAGCGCCAGCCCCGCCTGGAACCAGCTTGCCCTCCCCTGGGGAAGCACGACGTCGATGCTCACCGCCGACGGCGGGTGCAGGTAGAGCCACTGCTGGCGGCCCCAGCCGCCTGCCCCGGCATCTGGACCGGCATGCCGGATGGCCAGGAACCTCACATCGACGAACTGGCCGGGTCCGATGGTGCTTCCGGAAGGCGATCCGATCCGCGTCCGCCGGTCGTGCGCCAGCCGGTCGCGGCGGGTCTGCAGGCCGGTCCCCTCCCAGGGGTCGACCAGCCAGGGCCGATAGTTCTTCTCCAGCAGCCACAGGTGCACCGCCGGCTGCTCGGCCATGGCCGGCAGCCAGAAGAAGGCGGCCAGTGCAGGCGCTCCGGCCCCTCCCAGCGCAACGGCCCCCACGCGGGCGCGGTGCGGCAGGCCCACCAGCAGGTAAGCGGTCCACACCGCCGCCATCATGGCCGCCAGGAGCGCGGTCAGGTTGTGCGCCAGCACCTGGGCGGCGCCGGCGACGGCCACCGCCAGGGTCCATGCCACCCGCCCCTGCGCCCCACCGGCGCATCGCGCCCGCCAGGCGGCGTAGAGCAGCCACGGTACGAGAGCGTGGCCCAGCGCCTCCGGCAGATCGCCTCGCCGGTACAGGTTGACGTGGAACAGGTACGGGCCGGAGACCTGCGCCAGCGCGGCCAGGATCCCTGCGGCGGTGCGGCGCCACAGCGCGACGGCCAGGGCATACGTGCCGGCGGCGCTCAGCAGGACGGCGATCACGCCGCGGGCGCGGTAGCTGTCCTACACGTCGAGCCCGAACTGCCGGACGGCCACCGCCAGGTAATAGAGGCCCGGAGCGCAGTAGTTGAACAGCGGATAGCCGTAGCCGTAGGCCAGGTCGGGCACCCAGCGCGGGAGCCACACGCCCTGCTGCAGCATCCACTCGAACACGTAGATGCGCAGCAGGTGATTGACGGCGTCACCTGGCGCCCGCAGATTGAACCCTGGGTCCGCCCACGGCGCCCACACCGGCGTCGTCGTGAGCAGCGCCCCGAGCAGCCCCGCCGGCCAGACCAGCCCCGCCGCCGCACCTCTACCACTCCCCGTCCACGAAGCTGGCCATGATCCGGAAGTAGATCTCCGCGGCCTGCTCTACCTGCCGCACTTCCACCCACTCGTCCGCGGAATGCGCCTGCGCGATGTCCCCGGGACCGAGCACCACCGTCGGGATCCCGGCCGTGCCCCACAGCGCCGTCCCGTCCGTCCCGAACGGGACCCCGCACGGCTCGACGCGCGCTCCCTCCCCCAGCACCTGGCGGCAGGCCCGCTGCGCTGCCAGGACGACCGCGGCGTCCGCCGGCGTCTCCAGGCCCCGCTCGGTCAGGAACGGCGCCTCACGGACCACCTTGATGTCCGGCCGCGCCGCCATCAGCGCCGCCATCAGCCCGTCGATCTCCGCCAGCACCGCCTCCGGCTCCTCCGACGGCAGCGTCCGGCGGTCGACGTCAATCGTGCACCGCTCCGGCACGATATTTACCCCCACGCCTCCATCGATGCGTCCCACCGTTAAGGTCGGCGCCGTGAGCAGCGGGTGGTCGCGCGTTGCCAGCGCCGGCTCTACCCGCTCCCGCAGCAGCCGGATCACCTCTACCATCTGGTAGATGGCGTTGTTCCCGAACTCCGGCCGCGAGGTGTGGGCGGCCTTGCCAATCGTGGACATCCGCCAGCGCACCGCCCCTTTATGGGCGATCACCGGCTGTAGCGCCGTCGGCTCGCCGACGATCGCCGCCGCGGCGGCCAGCCCTGCCCCCACCGCATGGTGCACCCCGCGCTTAAGGTACTCCTCATCAACCGAACCAAGCAGGCACACCTCCCGCCGCCGCGGCCCTCGCCGCGCCCCCAGACGCTGGAGCGCCACCAGCGCGGCAGCGAGGGATCCCTTGGTGTCGCAGGCGCCCCGCCCCCACAGCCGCCCGTCCCGCACCACCGGCGTCAGCGCGTTGGGCATCGGATCCAGCGGCACCGTATCCAGGTGCACGTCGAATAGGAGGCAGGCGCTCCCATCCACCAGCCCAGGCGTCGCAGGTAGGCGCAGCAGCACGTTGGGCCGCCCCGGCAGCACCTCATCGAGCTCGACCTCGGCCCCGAACCGCCGGCCGACATCGGCCACGTAGCGCGCCAGCTCCGCCTCGCCCGCGCCCCCCGGCATCGAGCCATTCACGCTGTTGATGGCCACCAGGTCCGCCAGCAGGTCCACCACCTCGTTCACCACGGCCCTCCTCCTCGTCGTGCTCCCTCGTACTCCAGCGTATTCCACGCGTGCGCCACGCGCCTACCATTATTCCGCATCCGCCCCACACCCGCCGTTATTCCGGGCCGTACGCACACAGGTCCGGATCGCCCCAGTCGAGGCGTACGCAAACAGGCCCGGATCGCGCCACACTATGACCCTGGTCCCCCTCTCCGCGTCCGAGCGGGGGCGGCACAGCCAGGCCGCACGGTGGAGTGATGTGGGGCAGGGGTGAGGCGCGGCCCCGACCGAAGGGGGTGAGGGCTGTCGTCCCTCACCCATCGCCTCATCCCCAACTGCACAGGGCAAGGTCCTCTCCCCTGGCCCTCGTTCCCCCTCCCCGTGTCGGAGAGGGGGCCAGGGGGTGAGGTCTCTTCCCCTCCCGACCTCCTACAATTCCCTCGTCATCCCACCTCGCTCCTCGTTCCTCGCCACTCGCTACTCGTCACTCGCTACTCGCTACTCCCGTGATCCACGTCCTTCACGGCCCCGACGAGTTCTCCATGCGGGAGACGGCCGCCAGGCTGCTCGCCGAAGCCGTGCCACCCGAGACCGCCGACCTGAATACCACGCGCCTTGCGGCCGGCCAGGTCACGCTGGAGGCCCTGCGCCTGGCCTGCGAGGCCATGCCGTTCCTGGCGGAGCGGCGCGTGGTGATCATTGAAGGGTTCTTTTCCAGCCTCGCCTCTCGGCGTCGGCGGGCAACGCCTGCCGGGGGCGCCGAAGCACAGGACGCGCACCCGGCCGAGACCAGCGACGGCACCGCCCCCGCCGACGATGGGGCGCAGGCCATCGCCTCCTACCTGCCCAGGATCCCGCCCACCGCCCTGGTCATCTTCCTCGATGCCGTGCCCCCACCACGCACCGGGCCCCTGGCCAGGGCCCTGGAGCAGGCCCGAGCGCGCCAGCAGCACTTCCCGCTCCTGGCAGGTGCCGCGCTCCAGCGCTGGATCAGGGCCCGCGCGCGGCAGGAAGGGGCCATCATCACCGAGCACGCGGCAGACCTGCTGGCGACGTACGCCGGCGCCGACCTGCGCGCCCTGGCCGGGGAGATCAAGAAGCTGGCTACCTACGCCGGCCCCGGACGCGCCATCGATGAGGCAGCCGTTCAGGCCCTGGTGAGCCAGGCCCGCGAAGCAAACGTGTTCGAGGTGGTCGACGCCTTCGCACGCGGTGATCGCCGGCAAGCGCTGGCCGCTCTGCTCACGCTCCTGGAACAGGGCGAGCGTCCGGAGCGGATCGTCGGCATGGTCGCCCGCCAGGTCCGGCTGCTGCTCCAGGCCAGAGACGCGCTCGATCGCGGCGAGACCGTCGCCGGCCTCAGCCGCGTCCTGGCCCTACCGCCGTACCCCACCCGCCTCCTGGCCGAACAGGCGCGCCTGTTCCGTGCCGATCAGCTAGAGGCCATGCACCGCCGCGTGCTGGACACGGACGTCGGCATCAAGACCGGACGGCTGCCGGCGGAGCTAGCCCTCGAGCTACTGGTCGCAGAGCTGGCCGGCGAGGCCAGGCGCCCGGCGCCCCCGCCTCCCACGGCAGACGGGGCCGCTAACCTGCGCCGGACGGGAGCAGCCGGCGGGGGCGCGTGATCGGCACTGCCTCCCACGGCAGACGGAGCCGCTACCTGCACTGCTCCGGCCGACACGCTCTCCCCTCTTCGGCGAACAATCAATCCCCTTTCCCTGTGGAACAGGGCGAGGGTGACGGCTCCTCTAATCCCCTCTCCCGGGGGGAGAGGGCCAGGGTGAGGGCTCCGCCCGCCGCGTCAGGCTGCGCCGGCAGCGGCCGCCGCCAGCGCCGCGTGCAGGCGCTTCACCAGCCGGCTCTTGCGCCGCGCCGCGTTATTGTCGTGGATGACGCCCTTCTGCGCGGCCTTATCTAGCTCACGGATGGCGCGCAGCACCGCCTCCGTCGTCATCTCCTCCATCGGCGCCTGGGCGATCGCCTGCCGTGCGCGGCTAATGTAGGTCTTTACCGCGGAGCGCACCGACCGGTTCCGCAGCCGGCGCTTCTCCTGCTTCTCCCACCGCTTCTTATCGGTTTTCTTGGCCTTGGGCATATCCGACCTTCAGGGATGCTGAACAGCAGAGTATATCAACCTGGAAGACGCCCGCCCCGCACCAGATACAGAGTGATGTTCCCCTCCACCGCTGCCGCCACCAGCAGCAGCACGATGGCCAGCACCCCCATCTGGACCGCCTCCGCCGCGCTCTGGCGCAGCACCTGCAGCCGGCCTCCCGCAGCGGACGGGAGGAGCCACGCCAGCCCCAGCTTCATCCCCCACGCCCCTGCGATCCAGAGCGCCGGCACCTCGAAGATGGCATGCGGCACCACCGACAGCAGCATCACCCATGGCGACGCGCCCAGGGGCGAGAGCCGGCTGCCCAGCCCGAACACCATCCCCAGCAGCAGCCCGTTGCCCGCCGTCGCCATCGCCGGCAGGATGCCCAGCAGCACGCCCCCCACCATCATCCGCACCACCGCGAGCAGGTTGTTCCGGAAGATGATCAGCGTCCGCTCCACTGGTGACTCGGACGCCGCAATGCGCTCCCCCATGCCCCGCAGCAGGCTGAGCAGGGGCCGGATGGTCTCCATCACCGTCCCCGGATTGGCCACCGCCAGGACGTACCCCGCCACCGCCCCGAGGACAAACAGCAGGACGGCGGTGGCCAGCCACCGCCGTCCCCGCCACAGGACCTGCTGGTAGGACCGCAGCACGGGCCTCACCCGGCCCCCGCCGTGGCCGCAGCCGCCCGCGCCCGGCCATCGGCGCTCGGCTCCACGCGCTGGAACGTCAGCCCCTGCGGACCGACGTCGATCCGCACCGTGTCCCCGTCGCGGATCTCCCCCGCCAGCAGCCGGCGCGCCAGCTGGTTCTCCACCTCCCGCTGGATCACGCGCCGTAGCGGGCGCGCCCCAAACACGGGATCGTAGCCCTCGCGGCCCAGATAGGCCTTCGCCTCCTCCGTCACCGCCAGCGTGATGTGCCGCTCGGCCAGGCGCTGCTGCACGTACGCCAGCTCCAGATCCACGATCTGCTTGACGTGGTCCCGCGTCAGCGGGTGGAAGACCACGATCTCGTCGATCCGGTTCAGAAACTCCGGCCGGAACGTCGCCCGCAAGAGGTCCGTTGCCCGCGCCTTGATCGTCTCCCACGGCAGCCCCGCAGCCACCCACTCCTGGATCTGGGCCGACCCGACGTTGGACGTCATGATCAGGATCGTGTTCTTGAAGTCCACCGTCCGTCCCTGGCTATCGGTCAGCCGCCCATCCTCCAGGATCTGGAGCAGGATGTTGAACACGTCCGGGTGCGCCTTCTCGATCTCATCGAACAGGATCACCTGGTACGGCCGGCGCCGAACGCTCTCCGTGAGCTGGCCCCCTTCCTCGTAGCCCACGTAGCCCGGCGGTGCCCCGATCAGCCGCGAGACGCTGTGCTTCTCCATGTACTCGCTCATGTCGATGCGCGTCATCGCGTTCTCATCGTCGAACAGGAACTCCGCCAGGGCCCGCGCCAGCAGTGTCTTCCCCACCCCCGTCGGCCCGAGGAAGATGAAGCTCCCGATCGGACGCCGCGGGTCCTTCAGCCCCGCCCGCGCCCGCCGCACGGCGTCCGCCACCGCCGCAATGGCGTCGTCCTGCCCCACCACCCGCCGGTGCAGCGCCTCCTCCATGCGCAGCAGCTTCTCGATCTCCCCCTCCATCAGCTTGCTCACGGGGATGCCGGTCCACTTCGACACCACCTCGGCAATGTCCTCCGCATCCAGCTCCTCCTTGAACAGCCGCGGCCGGCCGTCACTCTGCGCCAGGCGCGCCTCCTCCTCCTGGAGCTGCCGCTCCAGCTGCGCCAACCGGCCGTAGCGCAGCTCGGCCGCGCGATTGAGATCGTAGGCCCGCTCCGCCTGCTCGATCTGCACCTTCACCTGGTCGATCTCCTCCTTGAGGCGGCTCAGGCGCTCAATCGCCTCCTTCTCCCGCTGCCACTGCGCCTCCAGCGCATTCGCCTGCTCCTTGAGGTTGGCCAGCTCCTCTTCCAGGCGCTGCAGCCGCTCCTTGGACGCCGCGTCCTCCTCCTTGCGCAGCGCCTCCCGCTCCACCTCGAGCTGCAGGATACGCCGGCGCAGCTCGTCCAGCTCCGCCGGCATGCTCTCCGCCTCCATCCGCAGCCGCGACGCGGCCTCGTCCACCAGGTCGATGGCCTTGTCCGGTAGGAAGCGATCGCTGATGTAGCGGTGCGCCAGCGTTGCCGCCGCCACCAGCGCGCTATCGCGAATGCGGATCTTGTGGTGCGTCTCGTAGCGCTCCCGCAGCCCGCGCAGGATGGAGATCGTGTCCTCCACCGTCGGCTCGCCGACGAAGATGGGCTGGAACCGCCGCTCCAGCGCCGGGTCTTTCTCAATGTGCTTGCGGTACTCGTCTAGCGTCGTGGCCCCGATGCAGTGCAGTTCGCCCCGCGCCAGCATCGGCTTGAGCATGTTCGCCGCGTCCATCGCCCCCTCGGCGGCGCCGGCGCCTACCACCGTGTGCAGCTCGTCGATGAACAGAATGATCTCCCCTTCCGCCTGCTGCACCTCCTTCAGCACCGCCTTCAGGCGCTCCTCGAACTCCCCGCGGTACTTCGTCCCCGCGATCATGCCCGCCAGGTCCAGCTGCACCACCCGCTTGTGCTTCAGGCTCTCCGGCACATCGCCGCGCACGATGCGCTGCGCCAGCCCCTCCACGATGGCCGTCTTGCCCACCCCCGGCTCGCCGATCAGCACGGGATTGTTCTTGGTGCGCCGTGACAGCACCTGCATCACCCGCCGGATCTCCTCGTCACGGCCGATCACGGGGTCGAGCTTCCCCTGGCGCGCCAGCTCCGTCAGGTCCCGCCCGTAGCGCTCCAGCGCCTGGTACTTGTCCTCGGGGTGCGGGTCGGTCACCCGCTGCCCGCCCCGCACCTCCATCAGCGCGCGATACACCTGCTCCCGCGTGATGCCGAACCCGGCCAGGACCGACTTGGCCGGCCCCGCCTCGGGGTCGTCGACGATGGCCAGGAAGAGATGCTCCGTGCTGACGTACTCGTCCGTCAGGCGGTTTGCTTCTTCAAACGCCTGCTGCAGGATGCGCCGCAGGCGCGCCGACATCGTCACCTGCGTCGGACCGTAGATCTTGGGCAGCCGGTCCAGCTCGGCCGAGAGCCGCAGCAGGACCTGCTGCGGCCGGACGCCCAGCTTCTCCAGCACCCGCGGCACTACGCCCTGCTCCTGCTGGAGCAACGCCACCAGCAGGTGCTCGGCGTCGACCTGGCTGTGGTTGCGGTCCTCTGCGATGCGCTGGGCGCCCAGCAGCGCCTCCTGCGCCTTCTCCGTGTACTTCTGTATGTTCATGCCATCCTCCTTCACCCTTGAAGGAAGTCGAAAGGATAGAAGAAGTAGAAGTGGGGGCGCCGCCGGCGCCTACCTGGCCGGCGAGCGCTCGCGCGTGACCCGGAGCAGCACCTCCTTCAGGCGCCGGATCTCCGCCTCGTACTCCTGGCGCATCTGCTCCATCTCGCGCTCCATCTCGGCCCGCATCTGCTCCATACTCTCCTGCATCTTCAGCATCACCTCCACCCCCGCCAGATTGACGCCCAGGTCGTCGACCCAGCGCTTGATCTGCGCGATGCGCTCCAGGTCCTTGGCCGAGTACATGCGGATCTTGCCGCCGGACCGGTAGGGGCGCACCAGCCCCAGCCGCTCATAGTGGCGCAGGGTCTGCGGGTGCAGGCCGAGCATCTGGTGGACCACGCCGATGGTGAAGCACGGCTCGTCATCCTTGATCACCAACGTCGACTCACCCCCTTTCGCCCATCTCACACGGCGCCCGCGACCGCCGTCGCGCCCTCGCGCAGGCGCTTCAGCTCCCCGACCAGCTGGCGCTCGCGGTCGGAGAGCCGCTCCGGCAGCACCACCTTGATGCGGGCGTAGAAGTCGCCCTTGCCCGTGCCACCCATTCGGGGCATCCCCTGCCCCGCCAGCCGGAACAGGCGCCCGTTCTGCGTCTCCGGCGGGATGCGGAACGTCCCGCGGCCGCCCAGCGTCTGTACCTCCACCTCGCCGCCCAGCAGGGCATCCCACACCGGCACCGCCACCTCGGCGTAGAGGTCGTCGCCCCGCCGCTCGTACCGCGGGTGCGGCAGCAGTTTCACCTTCAGGTAGAGGTCGCCCCGCGGCCCCCCGTTCACTCCGGGATGCCCCTTGCCCGCCACGCGCAGCTTGGTCCCGTCCTTGACCCCCGGCGGGATCTTCACCTCAATGTGCTCCCGCCGCATCCGGCCCATCTCGTCCGGCACGTCGATCACGAACTGCCGTACCCCGCCGGCGTAGGCCTCCTCCAGCGAGACGGCAATCTCCTGCTCCAGGTCCTCGCCGACCCGCGGGCGGGCGCCGTACGGCCGGCCCGCCGCCCGGCCGGACCCACCGAACAGGCTCTCGAAGAACTCGCCCAGGTCCCCCGCCGCCGTCTCGAAATCGACGTTCGGAAAGCCCGTAGCCGTGCGGCGCCCGGCGCTGCGCCCGCGCTGCGCCTGCCGGAAGACCTCCTGCCAGGACCGGTGCACCCCACCCTGCGGGCCGCGCTGCCAGGAGTGCCAGCCCGTCCCGAACTGGTCGTAGCGCCGCCGCTTCTCAGGGTCGGACAGCACCTCATAGGCCTCGCCGATCTCCTTGAACTTCTCCTCCGCCGCCTTGTCCCCCGGATTGACGTCGGGGTGGTACTGCCGCGCCAGGCGCCGGTAGGCGGCCTTGATCTCCTTCTCGCTGGCGTTCCGATTCACGCCCAGAATCTTGTAATAATCTTTCGTCTTCGTATCCATCCGGAATCACCAGCTCTACCCTCAAAGAATGAAGACCTCCCCTTCTCCCTTCTTCATTCTTCCTTCTTCATTCCCTCTTCATTCCCTCGTCGCCACCTTCACCCGCGCCGGCCGGAGCAGCTCGTCCTCGAACTGGTAGCCCTTCTGGAGCTCATCCACGATCACCCCTTCCGGCTTGTCCGGCGCCACCTCCGTCGCCACTGCCTCGTGCTTGGCCGGATCGAACTGCTCGCCCAGCGCCTTCACTTCCGACAGCCCCTCGCTCGCCAGCAGCTCCCTGAACTGCTGGTAGGTCAGGCGCAGCCCCTGCAGCAGGCTGGCCGCGTCCACCGCCCCGCCGCTGGCATCCTGGTAAGCGATCGCCCGTTCCAGGTTGTCTAGCACGCTCAGCATCTTGAGCAGCAGGTCCTTGCGGTAGCGCCTCGCCTCATCGGCGTAGGCCCGCTCCACCCGCTTCTTGAAGTTCTCCATCTCCGCCCGCACCCGCAGGTACTTGTCCCAGTACTCTGCGGCCTCGCGCTTGGCGGCCTCCAGTGCCGCCTCAAGCTCGGCGACGCGATCCACCGCCTCCGGCCCGCCCTCGGCCACCGGCGTCGGGGGGGTCGGGGCGGCGGGTTCGCCGCCGCCCCCCTGAGCCACGCCCGGCTCGCCGGCCAAGCGCTCCGGCGCATCGCTCGGCGGCGGGGAGGTGTCCTGAGGCGCCGACTGGGCGTCTGCTCCGGCCATCGATGGCCCGCGCTTCTGCGCCATGTCCTGCTCCATGCTCACCTCGCTCGTCGCGTACTTGCGCTTACTTGCGCTTGTCGTCGTCCGTGGCGCGGAACTCGGCGTCCACCACATCCTCGCCGCCCTTGCCGGGCTCGGCACCGGCCCGCCGGCCGCTCTCGTCGTAGCCGTGCTCGGGGCCAACGCCGCCCGCGCCCGGGCCGCCGGCGGCCCCGCGCCCGACACCGGCGTACATCGCCTCCGCCATCCGGTAGGACGCCTGCTCCAGCTCCTGGGTTAGCTGCTTGATGCGCTCGATGTCCTGGCCCTTCAGCGCCTCCTTGAGGTTGGACAGGACCGCCTCGATCTTCTGGCGCTCCTCCGGCGAGACCTTGTCGCCGTAGTCGCGCAGCCCCTTCTCCGTGGCGTAGACCAGCGAGTCCGCACGGTTGCGGGCCTCGATCTCCTCCCGCCGGCGCCGGTCCTCCTCCGCGT
>DAOTTI010000115.1:0-4947 GCA_034437795.1 Chloroflexota bacterium
CTTCGGTCGGGGCCAAGCCGCACGGTGGGGTGGGACAAGGGGATAGTGCGGCTTGGCCCCGCCGCCCCTCTCCCGCACAGGGGAGAGGGGCGGCGGGGCCACAGGGAGCGGAAGCGGGCCTGCCTGCGAAGTGGCTGGACGGGCATGGTACCTGTTTCCTACCGGCGGGGCTGCGACGGCGGGGCGGCGCGGGGGCCGGTCTATAATGCCCTCGCACGACACGCGGGAGGACTAGGGGGCGATGGGTATTGCGCCGGTCAAGTACGGTGGTACGCCGTTGGTAGCGCCGGCTGCGGCCGAGACCTGCGAGCGCTGCGGCGGGCCCGTAGTCCAGCGACGGGCCGGCACCACGGATGGCACGCTCTGCGCGAGCTGCCAGCAGCGGGCGCGCCGCGCCGCCTACTTTCAGCGCTACTACGAGGCACATCGCGAGCGGATCCTGGAGAAGAACCGGCGGTGGGCGCGCGAGAACCGCGCCAAGCTGGCGGAGTTACGCCAGGCCCGCCAGGAGCGAGCCCCCGCGGTCCCACGGCAGTGCGTGGATTGCGGTGCGCGGGTGGTGCGGGCCGCCCGCTGCCGGCGCTGCTCCATCCGCTACCGCTACGCCACCGACCCCGAATACCGGAGCCGCCGGCTGGCGACCACGCGCCGCTGGCTGGAGCGCCGGCGGGCAGCAAGAACGCAGCGCTGACGGCGAACGCGGGCCGCGCCGCCGGTCGGCAGCCAGAACGGGTGCGACGGTTCAGGAAGCGGCTCGGGAGGCGACGCAGCCGGGCAATGGCGCTTGCCGGCGCCGGCCGGTCGCGCTCTCAGTGACGAGGTCCGCTGGCCAGGAACCGATACGGGCCGGCAACGGGCGCGGGAGGCGCCGTCACCCGCCATCAGCGGCTGGAGTACCCGGCGGAACGGCCGACGGGGTTCTCTGCGGTGTAGGCCCCGTACCCGTCTCCATTGAACCAGGTGGGTTGAAGAAAGCGCTCCAGCTTGGCACGCAGCTCGCGGCAGATGGCCGCCTTGCTGCCGTCGGCGCCCTCAATGGCACGGATCTCGGCCACCAGCCTGATCAGGTCGTCTCGATCCCGCGGGCTGAGTGTCACGCGTACAGTGTACCTCGGACGCTGGCGCGGTGTAGCCAAGAGGGCACCGCGCGTGCTACTTATTGTGCTGAAGGAGGCAACCACGGCAAGGACCGGAGGAGATCGATGCGGTTTGGCTTCAATCCTCGTATCGAAGCAACGACCAAGCCGGAGATGCTTCAGCGCCTGCTGCAGGCGCTGGAGGCGGCGGAGGAGCTGGGCTTCGATGTGATTGAGCTCTCACTCACCGAGCGCATGTACGAGCTCGGGCTGCGGACGGTGTTCGGCGGCGAGATGCTGGAGCTGATGAACGCCGCGCGCCCGCGCTTCCATCTGCACATCTTTCCACCGAACGAGCGGCGCTCCGATCCGGGGATCAGCCATCCCAGCGCCTATCCGCGCAGCGTCGAGCTCCGGCGCCTGATCCAGGTCATCGAGTTCTTCGAGGCGAACCACCCGATGCAGCTCTATCTGCTGCACGCCGGCCACCGCACGTCGGCGTTCGAGACGCACCTCAAGGCGCTGCGGCGGAGCCTGGACACGCTGGACACGCTGTATCCTGGCCTGCCCATGGCCCTGCTCAATGGCTCGCCGGGGACGGTGCTGGAACGGCCGTCGGACTTTCTGGAGCTGCTGGACGCCGTACCTAACCTGCGCTTCGTGTTCAATACGGGGCTGGGCTACCGCGCGGTGGATTACAACCCGGAGGCCTACTCCTGGTTCCTGCGCGGGCTGGGCCGGTTCGAGGATCGGCTGGCGGAGATCCAGTGGAGCGATGGCGCGCCCGGCAGCGGGCCCAATCGCCCGCTGCACGTGCAGCTGGAGCGTGGGGTGGACGTGGCCCGCACCATCCGCACCATCGGCCGCAATCCGGCCGTCGTACACCTCTTCGATACCGTCGGCACCAGCGTGCCGGCCCTGGCCAAGGAACGGCGCGCCGTCTACAACAGCGCGCGGTTCTAAGGGGCGGGCCGGCCGGGCACGCGCCGGGCCAGGCTCACGCCCTACCGTCCCTTGCCCCGCGTCTGTCGCTCAGCGCTCCAGGATCAGGTTGCCGAAGGGGTCGACCCGCGCCTGCCAGTCCGACGGGACGTATGTGGTGCTATCCAGCTGGGTCACCAGGGCGGGGCCACGGAAGCGATGGCCGGGGCGCAGGCGCGCCCGATCGTAGAGCGCCGCCCGCGTCCAGCGCACCACATCCGGACGCTGGGGATGGGTGAGCGCCAGGGGGGTCTCGCCCACCAGCGCGCCGCCGGCATCGGCGTCCCCTTCCGGCTGCCGTTCCAGGCGCGGGCGCTCCGTCTGGCCGATGCACCGCAGCCGGACGTTCACGATCTCGAACGCGCGCCCGCTAAAGCGCCGGCCGTAGCGCTGCTCGTGGGCGGCCTCGAAGGCGGCGACGGCCGACCCCAGCGAGACCAGGGGGACGCGCAGCTCGTAGGACTGGCCCGCATAGCGGACGTCGGCCTCGGCCTGGAAGGCCGGCGCAGTGAAGGCCGGGTCGCCCCGCGCGTCGGCCACCAGCCGGTGCCGCAGGGCACGAAGCGTCTGGCGCAAGGCGGCGGCCAGGTGAGCCGGCGGCCCGCTCGGAGGGATGGACCACATCACGGTCTGCGACGCCTCCAGCACGGCGTCGGCGACCAGGGCGCCGAGCGCGCAGAGCAGGCCCGGGTGGGGGGGCACCAGCACGCGCGGGATGCGCAGCGCGGCCGCGAGTTCGCAGGCGTGCATCGGCCCTGCCCCGCCGAAGGCCACCAGGGTGAACTCGCGGGGATCGTGGCCCCGTTCCACGGAGATCACGCGTAAGGCCCGTTCCATGCTGGCATTGGCGATGGCCAGGATAGCCGCGGCCACGGTCTCGGGGCGCGATCCCAGGCGGGCCAGGGCCCGCCGCGCCGCGTCAGCGTCGAGGCGGACCTGGCCACCCAGGAAGCGCTCGGGGGCCAGGCGCCCCAGCGCAACGTTGGCGTCGGTCACGGTCGGCTCGTGCCCGCCACGCCCGTAGGCTGCCGGGCCGGGGTCGGCGCCGGCGCTTCGCGGCCCCACTGCCAGCGCCCCGGCCGCGTCACGCGCGGCAATGGAACCGCCGCCGGCGCCCACGGTGTGGATGGCCAGCGCGGGGATGCGGATGGGGAGGCCGGCCACGGTTCGCTCGCTGGAGACCTCCGCCTGGCCGGTGCTGAGGGAGACGTCCGTGGAGGTGCCGCCCATGTCGAACGTCATGACCCGCGTGTACCCCGCCTCGCGGGCCACCCACAGCGCCCCGATGACGCCGGCCGCCGGCCCGCTCAAGATGGTGCGCACGGGCTGCGCCGCGGCGAAACGGGCGCTGCACCGCCCGCCGTTGGACTGCATCACGTGCAGCTCCTGGCCCAGCGCCGCTCCGGCCTCGCTCACGCGCCGCAGATAGGCGCTCATCACGGGCGCGACGTAGGCATTGGCCACCGTGGTCGCCGTGCGCTCGTACTCCCGGAACTCAGGTATCACGTCGCTGGAGAGGGAGGGGACGATCCCGGCGTCTCGCAGGGCGCGCCCGAGCAGCTGCTCGTGCTCCGGCCGAAAGAACGAGAACAGGAGGCACACCGCGACCGAGCTAGCGCCCGCCTGGCGGACCTGGGCGACGAGCCGCTCCACCTCCGCTCGATCCAGCGGCACCAGGACCTCACCGCCGGTGCCGACCCGTTCCTGCACCTCGTAGCGCAGGGAGGCAGGGACCAGCGGGGGCGGGCGCTGCGGATGGAGCTGGTAGAGGTGGGGCCGATTCTGGCGCCCAATCTCGAGCACGTCGCCAAACCCGGCGGTCGTGATGAGGGCGGTGCGCGCCCCCCGGCGCTCCAGCAGGGCGTTCGTGGCGACGGTGGTGCCGTGGACGATCTCCACCGGCCGATCCTGGACCAGCTCGCGCACGCCGGCCAGGAACGACCGCGCCGGGTCGTCCAGCGTGGAAAACCGCTTCAGGACGCGTAGCCGCCCCTGGTCAAGCAGCACGAAGTCGGTGAACGTCCCGCCAGTATCGACGCCCAGACGCATGGCTCGCGATCTCGCTCGTTCATTCGCACCTGCCGTGCCCCTGCCGGCCGGCGTTCACTGATGTCTTATTTTCCGCTCCCTCCGCAAGGGGGTGAGGTGGGGAAGGGGCCAAGCCCATGATAGACCAGATCTACGCAGGAACCGGACGGAGGGTGGGATAGTGGAGCTCCTCGGTGCCATCTGGGTGGCGCAGCAGGACCAGCGCGTAGTCGCGAAAGGTGCGCCACAGCATCTTGGCGGTGGGCTAGGGGTTGTCGCGGCCCTCTGGCAGCCGGCCATGGAGCAACTCGCCGGTGCGGGCGATCCAGCAGCGCACCTGGTGCTCGACCAAGGCAGCCACCAGCCCCGCCAGCATGAGCAGCCGCGTCAGCCCCGCCAGGCGGGTGGGGAAGTGCAGCCCTGCCGGACCCGCTCGATCGCCGCCCTGGCAGCCCCGCCAGGCGGGTGGGGGAGTGCACCCACAGGGGGCGGATCTGGACCGGCTCTTGAGAAAGTCGATCGTCTGCTCCACGCCGATCTGGCCCTTGTGCTCGACCACCAGCTCGGGCCTGGCGCAGCGCTCGGGGGGCACGTTGCGGCACAGCAGCACCACGCCGTCGAAGCGGGCCGCCACGTCCAGCGTGGCGTGGTCGACCGTCCAGGTGAGCCGCCAAGCTTGGTCGGCGTCGGTCCCGTCGAGGGTGACGGTCAGGTACCGGTGGACGTGCGCGTGGCGCAGCGCCTGCTCGATGCGCGCCTCGATCGTGCGGCGGCGCCGGTAGTCGTACTTCCCGAGCAGGCGCTGCAGGCGGGGCAGCGCCACCTCGCCCCTGGCCAGTGCCTTCGCCCGCCGCGCCACGTC
>DAOTTI010000116.1:0-4934 GCA_034437795.1 Chloroflexota bacterium
GGTGCCCCCGCGTGTGTTTGGGGCGTCCCGTGCGGTACCGCGGGCGCGGCTGGCGCGCCCGCACCCAGCCGGGAGCGAGCCGCCCCCCGTCGTCTCCGCCAGGTAGGCGCTCAGCCGGTCGCGCGTCCACGCGGCGAACAGCAGCCCCAGGTCCCGCGGTGGCGTGTCCCCCGCCCGCGCCAGCACCGCCAGGTACTCCCGGTCCGCCCGTGCTGGGCGCCCGCCACGTGGCGCATCGGCCAGCGTGGCGCATCGGCCAGCGTGACGCATCGGCCAGCGTCGCGCATCGGCCAGCGTCGCGCATCGGCCAGGGTGGCGACCCCACCGTCCACGAACGCGCCCAGCCCGCGCGTGACCGTGCGCTCCGTGCGACCGCTCCACCGGACCACCTCCGCCAGCGACTGGCCCAGCCCGACGCCCTTGACCAGCTCCAGTCGCTCCCGCACCCGTGGCGCCAGATCGCGTCGCCGCAGCGCGGCCGCCACCGCCTCTTGCGCCTCGCCCGTGGCCGCCACCCACGCCGCCTCCCCACCGCCAGCCGTTTCCTTGCCCATCCGGCACCTCCGTCCCAACGGGGGCCGCATCTCGCGTGAACTTACAAGCGGTTACTTAGCCCCGATTCCCGAGGGCAATGGCCGGCCTCTGCGTCCCTCGCCGGCGCCCCACAGAGGCTTGGAGCGGACCCCCGCACGAGGCTGCACTCAGCCGCGATCAGAGCACGCCTTCGTTGTGGAGGGCGGCCAGGGCGTTGGCGAAGGCCCGGATGGTGTACTCGATGTCGGCATCGGTGTGGGCCAGGGAGAGCATGGCGCCGGCGCCCATCAGGTCGACGCCCTGGACGAGCATGGCGCGGCGCAGCTTGGCCACGCGGGCGTCCTTGCTCTTGACGTAGCGCGGGCCGCCATCGGCCTCCAGGAGCGCGCGGTCGAGGCAGGTGTGCACCATGGAGAAGCTGCCGTAGGCACAGCCGCGGAGCCCGTAGCGCTCACCAGCGGCGTTCCACCCGGCGCGAAGCTTCTCCGCCAGCCGGTTCACGTGCCGGTGCACCTCCCCCTGAGCCACGATCTCCAGGCAGGCGATGCCGGCCGCGGCCGAGAGGGGATTAGCGTTGAACGTGCCGGGGTGGGCGATCCGCCGCCCGCGGTTCCAGTGCGGATCGTCGCGGAAGGCCAGCAGGTCCAGGATGTCCGCGCGGCCGGCGACGGCGCCTCCGGGCAGGCCGCCGGCCAGGATCTTGGCCAGCGTGGTCAGGTCCGGCTTGATGCCGTAGGCCGCCTGTGCCCCGCCGGGCGAGCAGCGGAAGCCGGTGATCACCTCATCGAAGATGAGCAGCACGCCCTTCTCCTGCGTGATCTCGCGTAGCCCGCGGCAGAAGGCCTCGTCCAGGGGAATGGTGCCCCAGGCGGCGCCCGTCGGTTCCAGGATGACCGCGGCTACATCGCCCCCGTCCAGCGCCCGCTCGACGGCGCCGAGATCGGCCGGCACGACGCACATCGTCTCCAGCACCGCTGCCGGTACACCGCTCGACGCCGGGATCTCGTACGGCGGATCGACGGCGGCGGTCACATAGTCGTGCCAGCCGTGGAAATGCCCTTCGAACTTGACGATCTTCGTCCTGCCCGTGAACGACCGCGCCAGCCGGATGGCCATGTGCGTGGCCTCGGTCCCCGAGCTGACGAACTTGACCTTCTCGGCGGACGGGATCAGCTGCTGCACGAGCTGCCCCCAGCGGATCTCCAGTTCATGGGATGCCCCGTAGTGCGTGCCCCGCGTCATCTGCTCCTGAACCGCCTGCACCACCTTCGGGTGCGCGTGGCCGAGCAGCAGCGCGCCATGGCCAACAAGATAATCGATGTACCGGTGCCCGTCGACGTCCCACTTGTAGGCGCCTTCGGCTCGCGTGCAGTAGATGGGAAACGGCTGCAGGTACCGGTTGTCGTGCGTGACGCCGCTGGGAAAGACCGAGAGCGCCTGCTCATAGAGCCGGCGGGAGCCGGGGCAACGCGCCACGTAGGTCCGCTCGTAGTCGAGTACGTCTGGGGGGACGTGGCTGGTGATAGCGGCCATGCTGCTTCTCCTGAGGGTCAGGTGGTGATCAGGGAGTGCACAGGTGGCGATCAGGGAGTGGTCAAGTGGTGGTCGTCTCTTACCATGTGATCACGACCTGATCACCATCTGATCGCCACTTGACAGCAAGTTGACAACAACCTGATCGCCACCTGATCACAGCGAGGCGCAGCGAGCAGATCACCACCTGATCGCCACCTGATCACCACCTGTGCACTACTGCTTAGGGAGCATCGTCTTCATAAAGCCTTCGACGGCGTCCATCAGCGGGCCGGCGCCGAAGCGGACCGGATCCGTGGCGGGGAGGCCGGTTTCGGCCGCTGCTCGTTCCAGGGCCGCGCACGCCTCCTGGTTGGAGAGGCCAAAGGTATTGAGCGCGATGCCCACGACCTTCGCCGGCTTGATGGGCGCGGTGATGTACTCATGCATCTCCACCAGCTTTGCGAGAGGTGGAATGGGGACGGTGTAGCGCCGGATGTGGGTACGGGTGGCCTGGTGGCAGAGGATCAAGGCGTCTGGGGCGGAGCCATGGATGAGCGAGAGGGTCACGCCAGAGTACCCCGGGTGCACCAGCGAGCCCTGCCCCTCCACCCAGATGATGTCGCCGGCTCGCGAGCACTCCTTGGCGGCCTCCATCACCAGGTCCTCCGCCGCGCCGGCGGTAAAGTCCGAGATCACGGCGTCGACGGCGATCCCCCAGCCGGCGATCATGATCCCCGTCTGGCCGGTGGCCACGAAACAGGACGTGTATCCACGGCGGCGCGCCTCCAGGTCGAGCTCTAACGTAGTGGTCATCTTGCCCACGTTGCAGTCCGAGCCGACGGTGAGGACGACGGTCGCCGGCAGGTGGTGGGCGCGGGTATCCGCCACGCGGTGGGTCTCTGGCGGCCGGCGCACGTCCCAGAGGTCGACGCCGGCCTTGCGTGCCGCCTCGCTCAAGACCGGATCGTCGGATAGGAAGTAGTGCAGCCCGCTCATCACGTCCAGGCCCGCCTGCATCGCCTCGATGATCTGGGAGCGCCAGGCGTCCGGCAGGATGCCGCCGCGGGGCGCCGTCCCGAGCAGCAGGGTGTTAGCGTCTGGCGCGATCTCCAGGGCATGGCGCACGCTGGCCACGATAGGCACATTGTCCCCTACGCCCACGATCTCCGCCGCCATCTTGCCGGCCTTGGTGTGATCGACCACGGCGACCACCTGATCACGCCCGTAGCGAATGACGCCCACCGCCGTCTTGGCCTCGAGGAGATCGAAGGCGCCGTCGGCCATGGCGATGATCTTACGCTCACCTGGAGGACGCATGGTGATTCCCCCTCCTTGCTGCTGGAGAGATGATCGGTTTCCCTTAACGGTAGCGTGCGGCCGGCACCCGTCGCTGCACCCTCGGCAATACGTCGTCGCTTTGCATGTGCTGCATGTAAGGAATGGTAGCCTCCCAAACCGTGCCGCTGCCTGGGAGCGCTCCTGGCGCGCTTCTGGCACAACGATCCCTCTTCTTCATGAGCGAAGCCGTCACCCTCGCCCACCGGAAGAGGGAACGCCTCGCTAGCGGTGAATCATCGGGGCCAGGCGCATCCTTCGCGGTGGATACGGTACGATGCCCCTGCAAAGGCCCTCGCTCGCGGCCGCCGTGGCCACCAAGATCAGCCCACTTCGCGGTGGATACGGTACGATGCCCCTGCAAAGGAGATCCGCGTGGGGAAGTTCTACGAGCAGTCCATTCTTCCGGCCGAGCTACGCCGGAACTATGACGTCTACGACCGCATCAAGGCGCTCGGCATTGACCTGGGGACATTTGAGCAGCACGTCACATCCCTGAAGGGGCGGAACATCGCCAGCGCAGTCTTTCATGAGAGCGGGCTCGTCTATCTCTCAGGCGTTGGCGCGGGCACCCTGCCGATGACTGACGATCCGGAACGAGTGAAACACGGGCAGCAGGCCGGCCAGGAGGCGGCCGACCGCCACATCCGGACGCTGCACTGGGCGCTCACCTGTGGCGGTGAAGGGGGCGACCTCAACGACGTGCTTTACACGGTGAAGGTTCTGGGCATGGTCGTCTCCGCCGACCTTGACTTCAACTCCGGCCCGGCGGTGGTGAATGGGTACTCGGCGCGCTGGCAGTCAGTATTTGGCGGTGGCTATGGCTCGTTTGCCCGCGATGGGATCGATCCCGGCGGGTACGCCGGCGTCCATGCGCGGAGCGCTATCGGCGGATTTACCGGGCGCTTCTCGCTGGAGCCGGAGATCATTGTGGCCATCCCGCCGGCGCTGGCCGAGGCCATCATCCGGCACCGGGGCTGGGTCTTTCCGCTGCCGCCGGCGATGTACGACAAGGTCGTTGAGGCTCGGCGCGCCCGCGGGATGTGATCCACTGGCGGGCGTTGGTCGCTCCCGCTAGCCTGGATTAGTCATGGCCGGCGATGTGTCCCCTCTCCCTCTGGGAGACGGCGAGGGTGAGAACTCCGCTTGTGACTAATCCAGGCTAAGTATCCGCTGGTATGTTCGCGCCGCCCTGTCCATCGATGCCCGGCCGTCCTGTCCCGCACGAACGTACCAGCACCGACTTAGCCGAGGCTCAGCGCGCCATGATCACCGCCTGGTGCACCATCAGGCCAGCGATTTGGCATTGCCTTCCCTGGTGCGCGGGCTTGCATTCCCAAAGAGGTCGTCTGAAACAGCACTAGGAAAAGTGAAACGATCAGGGGACGCAGGCGGGCCTGCGTCCCCTGATCTACTACGTGTGCTCCGTCTGCGGCTTCGTGTGAGGCTACGTGAGCCAGGCTGAAGAGGAAAACTGCAATGTTGCCGACGAAGAGCGGGAGAGAAGCCCTCGTCCGTTAGTACGGCCCGGCTGCGCGCCTTGCGACGCG
>DAOTTI010000117.1:0-13796 GCA_034437795.1 Chloroflexota bacterium
CGAGGGCGCGCCCGTCCCGGACGGGGCGGGGCCGGCGCGGGGGTGCCACGCTGGAGGCGGACGCCCTGGCGGCGCGTCTGGAGGCGCTGCTGGTGGAGGAAGGCGCCACCGCGGCCGTGCTGCTCGCACCGGCGGTGGCGCTGGCAGTGGCAGCCCCGCTGGACCGTCTGGCCGCGCGGCGTGAGGGCGTTCTGCAGGCATCGGGCGGGGTAGTGCTCACGCGGAGCGCCGTGGACACGCTGCTGGCCATCGGCAAGGGCCAGCGCACCGTCGCCCAGCTCGTAGACCACCGCGGGCTGGCGGCCACGGTCAAGGACGTGGGGGCCCTGGCGCGGCTGGGACTGATCCACATCCAGGCGTGGCCGGACGCGCCCGACGGTGTGGGGCCGACAGCGCCCGCTCCCCCCGAAGTGGCCGCGGACGGCACGCCCCCGGCCAGTCGCGCCGTGAGCCAGGGTGGCCCGCCATCACCGGCCAGTGGTTCTCTCGTGGCGTCGGACGGCGCGCCGGCTCTGTCGGAGGATCCGTCGCCGGTCCACGGCCCGAATGCTGGCCTGGACACTGAGCTGAACGCAGGCGTGAGCACGGGCCTAGACCCTGGCCGGAACACCGTACGGCAGCTATGGTGGCAGCGGCTGGGCCGGCGGGGCGAGCGGGCCGGGGCAGGCGCGCTGAGGGCCTTCGGGGGAATACTGGACGTGGTCAGCCGGCTGAGCCGGCGGAGTGGGCGGACCGCGGCAGGCGAGCGGCGGAAACGCGCCGGGGCCGGCGACCCGGCGCGGCAGCAGGTGTCGGCCCTGCGCCTGCAGCTCCTGGCCCCGCTACGCGTCCCGGCCTACCGGCTGCTGTGGACAGGGCGGACGGTCTCCCTGGTTGGCGACGCCTTTCAGCTGGTGGTGCTGCCGGCGCTGGTACTCGACCTGACCCAGCGGCCGTCCGGGCTGGGAATGGTGCTTATGGCGCAGGCGATCCCGCGGGCGCTGCTGCTCCTGGCTGGCGGGGTCGTGACCGACCGCTTCCGGCCGCGGCCGGTGCTGTTCGTGTCCAACGTGCTCCTGGCGCTGGTGGTGGGCGGCCTACTCGTGCCGGCTGCGGCAGGGACGCTCGCGCTGTGGCACGTCTACGCCTACGCCATCGCGTTTGGAGCCGTTTCCGCCTTCTCCCTGCCGGCATCCACGTCGATCGTGCCCGCGCTGCTGCCGCCGGAGCAGGTGCGGGCCGGCAATGCCCTGGCGATGATGACCGGCAATCTGACCCGCTTCGTGGTCCCGCCTCTGGCCGGCCTGGTGGTGGCCGCGGCCGGCAGGCCGGTTGCCTTTGCCGCCAACGCCGCCTCGTTCCTGCTGGCGGCCGCGATCTTCTGGGGGCTGCCGGCGCGGCGGGGCGCCGCGCTGGAGGTGGCGCCGGAGACGGCGGAGACGGCGGGGCTGGCGGGGAGCCCATGGGAGCAGCTACGGGATGGCGTGCGCGCGGCGCGGCGGGACGCGGTGGTCTGGTCCGCCATCTGGCTCTCCACCATCTTCTGGTTCAGCTACGCGGGGGCGGTGTTTGTCGGGCTGCCGGCGCTGGGCAAGCTGGCTCTGGACGCAGGCGACCGCGGAGTAGGGCTGCTATACGGTGCCAGCGGCGCGGGGGCGCTCCTGGGAGCGCTGGTCGCGGGGAGCCGCGCAAGCATCCGGCGCCCGGGGGCGGCCGCCTGCCTGGCCATCGCCGGGGCGGGGCTACTGCTGGTGCCGGCGGCGCTGGCGCCGTCGATCTGGGCGGCTGTGCCATTCCTGGTGCTATCCGGCGCCTGTGGCGCGGCTTGCGCTGTGCTCTTTCTCTCCCTGGTGCAGACGCGGGCCGCGGACGCAGTGCGGGGGCGGGTGATGGCGCTGCTGACGCTGGGCATCTTCGGCCTGGCGCCCCTGTCGTACATCGTGGCGGGCGTGGCCGGCGACGCCTTTGGTCCCCGTGGGCTGCTGGCCGGCGCGGGGCTGCTGGTGGCCCTGGTCGGCACGGGCGCGCTGGGGCATAGGGCCCTGCGCGCGGCGGGGTGAAGATAGTGCTGGCGTGCTGGCCCGCACCTCCCAGGCGAAGGTTCAGCTTACCTGAGCTCGATCATCACCAGCTGGGTGCCGCCGATCTGACCACGCTGGCCCTCATACGCCACGGTGGCGACGATCCTGGTGCCATCAGGGCTCCAGGCGTTGTCCGAGACGACGGTACGCCGCCCGGTGTACTCGGCGCTGCCTGGCTCATTGAAGAAGGTCAGGCGCTGAGGCTCAGAGCCATCGGCATTCATCAGCCACAGTTCAGACTTCAGGAGCCGATGGAAGTCGCGCCCCTGGCTACTCCCCCATTGGATCGATAACCCCGTGCTGGACATCCAGGCGATCTTCGTCCCATTGGGAGAGTAGTGGGCGTGCTCGTCCCAGTCGGTGGGTGTGCGGGTCAGGCGCCGGTGTGTGCCGGTGGCCACGTCGAGCTCGTAGATGTCCAGGCCAAAGCCCGGCTGCTCTGGTTCCAGGTTGCCACAGAAGAGCAGCCGTGTCCCGTCGGGTGACCAGTCGTGGGTCTCATAGAACTGGTGCTGCTGGCCCGGCTGGTAGGTGCGCACGTTCTCCAGACGGGGGCCCTGCGACCCGACGACGAAGTCGGCGATCTTGATGGCCCAGACGCCAAACGCTCCACCCCCGGCCTGGCGCTCCGCCCAGGCTAGCTTCTGCCCGTCTGGCGAGAACTGAGGGTGAATGGTGGCCTTGGCGTCTCTGGAGATGGGCGAGGGGAGATTGGTGAGCTGAAAGAACCGCTCGCCGTTGCTGGTCATCGCCCACAGGTCGGCGCCCACTCCGGCGCCGGGAATGCCCACCAGGTCCACGATGCGGGGCGCGTCTGGCTTCTCGGCGGTAAAGACGATGAAGTCGCCCTGGGCACGCCAGGTGGCATTGCCATTGTGCTTCCTGGGCGCCTGCGGCCCGCAGGTGAGACAGCGGTCATTGGAGCCGTCAGGGTCAATCATGTGGACGTCGAAGTAGCCATCGTCTCCGAGGGCGTCGAACAAAATCTTGTTCGGGCCGCGGGCCCAGTCCAGGCTCTTGCTGTTGGTACGAATGACGGTGATGCTCTTGACCAGCGGCGAGGTTGCCGCCTTCGGCCCGGCGCCCGGCAGGCCCAGCGTCCCGCCGGGGGTCCGCCGGCCGGGCCGGCATGCGGCTCCAGTGATGGCAGCCGAGGCAAGCGCCGCACTGAACAGCAGGGTGCGGCGAGACAGGGACCATCGCCGCGATGGCGTACGTGCTAGCATATCCCTTCCCTCGCTATCGCCTCTACCGCGGGCCACCGCGACGTCACACAGCGACGCAGGATGATGCAGGAAGCGTGCCAAGGGTAAGTGCCAAGGGGTGACCTCATCTGTCCTTGAACGAACGCTTATCGCCTCGCGCACGTCCATTTTCGTATCGCTTGTCTGATTGATCTCACGTTTGTCGGCTCGCTACCGTTTCAAGCGATCCGTCATCGAGGGATCGCTCCTCCAGATCGCCAGCCCCAAGCTACTCAAGGCTGGATGTCGCGTCAAGCTCCCCGCACAGGTACGGGACCCTTTGCCGCATCCTGAACGCGGACTTAGGGCACAACCCCCCTTTCCTACGTGGATGGCCAGGGGTGTTGTGCCACTTCTACTCCTGATACAGGTGCGACATGACTTCTGGCCACTCACGCAGTAGCACCGCATGCACCGTGGTGCTCCCTGATACGGCTCCGGGGCTGGGCGTGGTCAGACGCGGTGCGTGGCTTGGCGTGGGGAGTGCCTGGGGATCATGGGCCAGCAACGGCGGTTTCCACACGATCACAACTTCCGCTCAACTTCTAGTCGGGGTGCAGGCTCTATCATGCCTCAGCGCGTGCATCACTCGCGAGCCGCAGCACGGCATCTACGCGGTGCAGGCCCGATGATGCCTCAGCTCTGGTTGGTCGAGCGGGACCAGACATGCAGCCATACAGGGAGAGACGGTGAGCCGCTCAGGAGAAGAAACGAGGGCAGGGGTGCGACACGTGGTCCGGCTGGCAACGCGGCTGGGGCTATGGCTCTGCGCCGTCGCTGGCTGGCTGGCTGTGGGCGCAAGCCCGTCACTGGCCCATCAGCCGCACGACCCCACCGTCGCGATCGCGTTCAGCCCCGCCTACACCAGTGACCAGACGGTATTCGTCGCCACCAGTGATGTGACGGTCACGCTCGAGACGCGGCTGGTACTCCGCTCAACCGATGGCGGCCTGACCTGGCGGGTCGTGCCGAACTTCCCGAACGTCGAGGTCAGCACCCTGGCCATCTCGCCAGCCTATGCAACCGATGGGACGCTCTTTGCGGCCACTCGCGGGGGCGGGCTGTTGCGGTCTAGCGATCGGGGTGCAACCTGGACAGACGTCAGCGGACCGCTGGGCCCGCAGGTCCTGGCCGTGGCGCTCTCGCCGCACTACAGCACAGATCAGACTGCCTTCGCCGCCAACGCCCAGGGTGGGTTATTCAAGTCCACCGACGGGGGTGCCTCGTGGGCGGCTCTGTACCTGGCCCCGACCATCCCTGTCGTCGGTACCATCGCTATCTCACCCAACTACGGGACCGATCAGACTATTCTGGCCGGCACGACCACGCAGGGCGTGTTCCGCTCTACCGACGGGGGCATCTCGTGGAGCGCCACCAACCAGGGGTTGGCAAATGCCAGCATTACTGCGCTGGCCTTCTCTCCGGCGTACGCCAGCGACCGGCGGGTGTTCGCTGGTACCCGAGGCGGGGTGTTCGTCTCCACAAATGGGGGGACGTCCTGGGTCGGGGCAAACTCCGGGATTGGTACTGGACCCGGAGATCGCCACGTCACGTCCCTGGCCGTCTCTCCCGCTTACACTGCCGACCGCACACTCTTCGCCGCCACTGCCTCCGGCAGCGTGTTTCGTTCGACCGATGCTGGC
The DNA here is from genome assembly GCA_034437795.1 of Chloroflexota bacterium. Lineage (GTDB taxonomy): Bacteria > Chloroflexota > UBA11872 > UBA12225 > UBA12225 > DAOTTI01. Next base: position 4,948 of record DAOTTI010000117.1, read on the forward strand.
GCCTCCTGGACACGGGCCGGCGCCACGCAACGCGAGCTGAGCGACCAGACAGCTATCCACTATCGCGCACTGGGGATCTCGCCCGGCTTCAGTACGGACAGAACGCTCTTCCTGGCTACCTTCGAAGGGCTGTGGCGCTCCCGTGACGCCGGCGCATCGTGGCTGTTCCAGGAGATCTTGCCCACCTACCTCGTCCGCTCTCTGACGATTGCGCCGGATTATCCGGCCTCAGGGACCGTGCTGGCGGCGACGTATGGCGGCGGCGTGATGCGCTCAACCGATGGCGGCCAGACGTGGGAGCCGCGCAACACCGGCCTCTACGGTGGATATCCTGATCCCACCGACGTATCCCCGGCTTTTGCCAGTGACCGGACCATCTTCGTCGGCACGGTGTACGGCCCGCAACGGTCGACTGATGGCGGCAACACCTGGCGGCTGTTCCCCATGCTTGGAGTACCCGTCTTCGCCCGCGCCGTCGCCGTTTCTCCGGGCTTTGGTTCGGACCAGACCGTCGCCATTGGTACCGATAACCTTGGCACCGGCCACCCGACGTGGACGCTCTTCCAGGGCACACCAGTGAGGACCGATGGCCTGTTCATCTCCACCGACGGAGGGCAGAACTGGATGCCGAGCGGCATCAATGGCATTGCCGTCCACTCCATTGCCTTTTCCCCCAGTTTTGCCACCGATGGGACCATGTTCGCAGCCAGCCTGTACGATGGGCTGTTCAAGTCGACGGATCGCGGCGTGACCTGGGCCAAGGTGGGTGGCGTACCCGGCACCTGCTGCATCTCGCGAGTGGCCGTCTCACCCGACTACGCTGCGGATCGCACCGTGTTCGCCAGCAGTCCGGACGGATCGCCCGACCGGCGAGGCCTGTATCGCTCGACTGACGGAGGCGAGACGTGGATGCGTCTCCCGGGCACGGAAGCGCTGACTGTCCTGGACTTTGCCCTCTCTCCTTCCTTCGCGACAGATAGAACGCTCTTCGTGGGCACGCTCGAGCGTGGCCTCCTGAGATCAACCAACGGCGGCGCCTCGTTTGTCCCGACAAATCTCCGCGGGGCCTACGTGACGGCCCTGGAGGTGTCTCCCGCCTATGCCACCGATCGTACGGTGTTCGCCGCGACCTACGGGGGCGTTTTCCGGTCGCAGGATGCCGGCGCGTCCTGGACGCCGCTCACCACCAGGATGCGCGTCGAGGAGGATCGCCCGAGCATCCTACGCACCGGTACCTGGAACTGGCTGACGACCTCCGGCGCCAGCGCTAATCTCGTCCTCTCGTCGGAGGAGGCGTCCGCGACCCTCCAGTACACCTTCGTCGGCACCCGCATCGCCTGGATCGGTAGCAAGGGGCCGGCTCAAGGCATCGCCCGCGTTTACCTGGATGGGAGCCTGGTGGCAACTGTGGATCTCTACGATCCTGTGAGCCGCCTTCAGCAAACGCTCTACCAGAGCCCGCTTCTGACACCGGGCGAGCATACGTTTGCCGTCGTCGCCACGGGCCAGCGAAACGCGCAGGCGTCGGCCACGACCATCACCCTGGACGCCCTGGATATCTGGCGCTAGGGAAAGTGGGGATTGGGCGCTGGCGAGAGCGGACACGGGGTACGAGAGCAGGGGGTACGAGAGCAGACATGCATACGGACAGACGCACGACGGGCTCACCCCTCTCGGGGCGGTCGGTACTGCGGGCAGCGCACCGCGTCCGCCTGCCCGCCGCTCTGGTGGCTTTCATCGGCGCGACGCTGGGCCTGCTGGCGGGGGCGCTGCCGACCACCGACGCCGCCCCCCTGGCCGTGGCTGGCGTGACGCTCACCCCCAGCCGGCCCTCCGGCCAGCCGGTGGGGACTACCATCACCTGGACGGCCACCGCCAGCGGGCCGCCCGCTCCGGGTGGCCCCATCTTTCGGTTTAGCGTGGGACCAGCGGGCGGCCCGCTGGCGATCCTGCAGGACTTTAGCCCCGACAACACCTTTGACTGGACGCCGCTCGACGAGGGCGCCTACACGGTCAAGGTGAGCGTGCGTGATGGCTTTGGCGCGTTCGGGACGGTCGAGGCCACGGCGGCATTCACCATCACGTCTCGCGTCACGGGGGGAACGCCGGTGGTAACAGCCACGGCCCATCCGCTGGTGGCGCTGTACAGCGCGCCACCGTGCACCACGGGGCAGCTACGGGTGGAGTTCCGTGCGGCTGGGGGGCAGGTGACGCAAACCACGCCCGGCAAGCCCTGCCAGCCGGGCAAGAGCATCAACGTTTACGTGGCTGGCATGCGGGCGGCCACCACCTACTATCTCCAGCAGGTCGTTGACAGCGGCGGGGGCGTGCAGCGCGGGCCAGTCTTGACCTTTACGACGGGCACGCCGCCGGTGGTGTTCCCGACCTTTAGCGTTCGCGACGCCGTCGATGCCCAGACAAGCACTGCCGACGGGATTGTGCTGCACATGCTGGCGGTCCCGCGGGCGGGGACCACGACCTCGATGTATGCCATTGCCACCGATCTGCTGGGGCGGGTGGTGTGGTACCACGACGCGACGCCAATCGAGTTCCCGACCCGTGCCGTCCGCGGCGGCACGTTCCTGATGCTTGGCTCGGACCAGCGCCAGGCTGGCGCTCGCCTGCTGGAGGTTGATCTGGCCGGCCACGTGGTGCGAGAAACCAATCTGGCGCGGATCAACGAGCAACTTGCGGCCCTGGGCCAGGATCGCGTGATTGCCTTCCACCACGAACTGACCCGCTTGCCTGACGGCAAGACGCTCGTGCTCGGCTACGTGGAGCGTCTCTACGACGGGGTGCAGGGGGCCACGGGGCCGGTGGACGTCATGGGCACGGTCGTACTGGCCCTGGACCAAAACTGGCAGGTGGTCTGGGTCTGGAACGCCTACGACCACCTGGACGTTAACCGCGCTGCCACGCTGGGCGAGACCTGCACCATCACTTCCCCGATCTGTCCGCCGCTCTATCTCGCGCCGGTGGCAAACGACTGGCTGCACGCCAATGCGATCTCCTACTCACCGTCGGATGGGAACATTATTGTCTCCCTGCGCAACCAGGATTGGGTGGTCAAGGTCGACTACCAGAATGGAACAGGAACGGGGAAGGTCCTCTGGCGCCTTGGCCCCGGCGGCGACATCGCCCTTCTGCCCAATGATCCTTCCCTGTGGTTTACCCACCAGCATGACGCCACGTATGTGAGCCCCACGCAGATCGGTCTCTTCGATAATGGCACCAAACGGTGCCAGGGCAAAGGTCCAGACTGCCACAGTCGTGGGCAGGTGCTGGCGATGGATGAAACGGCACGCACCGCCACGCTGGCGGTCAATGCCGATCTGGGTAACTACTCGGCGGCCTGGGGGAGCGTCGACCGCCTGTCGAACGGCAACCATCAGTTTGCATCCGGCAATCAGTTGCCCGGACCATTCGGCCAGTCCATCGAAGTGACGGGGAATGGCGGGCCGGGCACGACGACCTACGTGCTGGAGATCCAGGCTGGCGTGTACCGGTCGTACCGGATGAAGAGCCTGTACGAGCCATGAGCAACATGAGCAACCTGAGCAACATGAGCAACGGGCTCCGCCGGCGACCACTACTGGGAGTGCTGCCGGGCGGCGTGGCCGGCCTAGCCGCGACAGTCCGGCCGCGCCCTGCCGGTGCGGCTCCCTATCGGGTGGGTGTAGGGAAGTCGTCCGATGCCTACACCGCCACGCGCCGCGCCATTGAGGCCAGCGGGGAGTGGCCGGCGGCAACGATCGCGGGGCGCGTGGTCGTGATCAAGCCGAACCTGGTCGGCCCCGCCACGGCCGATACGGGCATGGTCACCGACCCTGAGGCTGTGCGCGCCCTGGTCGACCTCGCCCTACAGGCCGGCGCCTCCCGCGTGCTGATCGTGGAGGGCGGCCGGCAGCAGGCCAACTTCACTCCTTGCGGCTACGACTTCTTCCGCACCTATGATCCCGCGGGGCGGGTCGCCCTGGTGGACCTGACCCAGGCCCCGGTGGTACTGGCGCCGGTGCCAGGCGGGCTGGCATACCGGTACGTCTACCTGCCCCGGTTCCTGCTTGACCCGAACCTGGTGCTGGTGAGCGCGGGCAAGCTCAAGACCCACGCCGAAACCATGGCCACCATGGGGGTGAAGAACCTGTTTGGCCTGCCGCCGGTCCCGCCGTACTTCATGCCGGATGAGCCGTTCTTCCGGCCGCGCTTCCACCTGCACGAGCGGGGTGTGCATCAGACCATCGTCGACCTCACCTTGCTGCGGCCGAGCCACTTCACCATCGTGGACGGCGTGTGGGGCATGGAAGGAGAGGGGCCAACGGACGGGACGCCGGTCCGCATGGACCTGGTGGTCGCGGGCCAGAATGCAGTAGCCGTCGACCGAGTGTGCCTGTACGCCATGGGCATGGCCCAGGAGTGGGTGCAGTATCTCGCCTATGCAGCGGCGAAAGGTTTGGGGCCGGCGACCCTCTCTGGAATTGAAGTTCGTGGTGATCCCTTCACGCCGCGGCCGTTCCGCTTGCCGGCAATTGTCTCCCCCATCGTGTGGCGGCCGGTCGCTACGCCGAATGTGATTGCCCCCGGCCTGGGCCAACAGACGTTGCTCGCCTACCGGTTGCATGCCCGACCTGACCTGGCCTGTGCGACGCGGGTGGAGATCGTACGCACCAGCGAGCAGACGTCCACGATCACCCTGGTACGGACCATCCGCGATTGGGCGCCTCGTGCCTCAGGCGTGGAGAGCCTGCCCTGGGACGGCCGCGATGACGCCGGCCAGATTGTCTCGCCCGGGGTCTACACTGCCCGCGTGCAGGCGCGCTATGACGGCCATGACGAGGTACCCATCGCTTACGCGACCTGCTGGGTCACGGTCACCGCGTAGCGGAGGGCAGGCTACCGCGTGGGAATGGGGCCAGTAGCGGCGCCGGTCGACGCGCCGGCGATCAGGGATCGGTAAAACTGGCCGGTGGGCGTGACGATGCCCGCTCCCATGTTTCGTAACGCCTGCAGGCCGACTTCCACCGTGAGTTGCTGCCACGGGAGGTGCTTCGTCACCTCGTTGTACTCGAGGTACGCGAAGCAGTAGTGAGTGCCAAATATGGAAAAGAAGTCCATCTGCTGGACACGCGCCGTATCGACCAGCTTCTTCAACCACTTCTGGTCCAGTGGCTGCCAGAACGAGAACGGATCACGCGCAAAGATCACGGGTGGCGACAGGATCGGCATTTCATCGACGGTGGCCTTGTACAGCCAGGCCTCCCCGACCAGCGTCCGCTTGCCGAGCTGCCGTGCCAGCCCGACGAACTGCCCAATGCGGGGCAGGAAGTCGCGCGCGATGGGGTAGACGTGGATGTCCAGGAAATCCACGGGAAGCTGCGCCAGCATCTGCATGTAGGTGGGGTCGCCCCAGGTGCCAGTGCCCGCTCCCACCAGGGTCGTGCCCCGCGGCAGGCCATCAAGCAAGGAGGCCACAAAGGCACTGTAGCCGGTGGGGGTAGTCAGCTCGGCCAGGCGGGTGAGGCTGGCCTCCGTGTCTGGCTCAGTGGCGACGGCCAGGTAGTGAGGCTGCAGCTCCGCCAGGATGATTTGCAGCGCTGTGCGCCGCGCCTGCAGGTATGAGGCGTACGTGATGCCGGTATAGTCGATGCCGAAGGTGGCTGCCGATTCGATCAGGAGCAGGAGCCCGCGGGCCTTGACGGCTGAGACCACCTGCCGGTAGAAGGCCAGGAACTCGGCGGTGCGCGACGAGCGCGCCAGCGCGTTCTCATGCACACTGATGGTGACGCCCCGCATACCAAGCTCCTGCATCCGGTCCAGGGCGGTGGGAACGCTGCGTAGTACCCAGGGCTGGTCCAGCAGGCCATCGCCAACGGCCGAGTTGGCCAGAAACAGCTCAGCGCCAAAGCGGGTGGTCGCCCCTGGTGCCGGCACTCCCGGCTGGTAGGCGTCGAGCTTGTTGTTCAGATAGCCGTAGACGGGCTGGTACTCCGCGGGCACAGGCGGAGGGGCAGCCACGGCACCCTCAGGCGCCGTGCCGCTGCCGCCGCGCGATAGCGCGGGGATCCCCGACGCAAGCGGTGCGGCCGCCGGTACGTCCTGAGCCTCTGCCGCACCTGACGGGGTCCAATGACGGAGCGCCACGCCCATCGGCGCAGCGGTACCAAGTAGCCTCAGCATCGCTCGACGGCGGTCCACCGTCGAGCTGGTGCCGCGTAAAACGGCCACTTCCACACCCCCATCTTGCCGGCCTCACCCGGCGCCCGAACCTGCTTGCTGGTGGCTGCCGGCCTGTTCTACCAATCCACTCATTAAGACCCGCTGTTGCTCATGTCCCAATGAGCACGCCATCTGTGAGCGCTCAGATGCGGATTGGTATTACTCCTGAATGACAGAGACGCTATTGCTGTTGGAGTTGGCGACGTAGACACGGTTCGTATATGGATTGACGTCAATGCCGTCCGGGGTGATCCCCACCTCGAACGTCGCTATGACCGCGTTCGTGCTCCCGTCGATCACCGTCACGGTGTTGCTGGAGTAGTTGCCGACGTAGATCCGGTTAGTGAAGGGGTTCACCCCGACCGCATCAGGGCCGGTCCCTGCCCGAATGGTGGCGATGGAGCTGTTGGTGTTCCCATCCAGGACGGTGACGGTCCGGTCGAAGTAGTTGGCCACGTACACACGGTTGGTAGCCACATTCACCCCCACCGCGTCGGGGAACTTGCCCACCGGCACCGTTGCGATTACGCTATTGGTAGCGCCGTCGATCACCGACGCGGTGTTGTCGTAGCCGTTGGCCACGTAGACGCGGTTGGTCTGCCGGTTGGTGGCGATCCCGAATGGCCCGCGCCCGACGGGGATGGTCGTGAGGACGGTGTTGGTGGCCCCATCCAGCACTGTCACGTCGTGGCTCTCGTAGTTGCCCACGTACACGCGGTTATTTCGGTGGGTGACGCCGACGGCGCACGGGTAGCTGCCTACTGGCACTGTGGCCACGACGGTGTTCGTGGCGCCGTCGATCACGGACACGGTGTCCGAACGCAGATTGGCGACGTAGATCCGGTTGGTGATGGGGTTCAGACCGATGGCACAGGGGGCGCTGCCCACCGGCACGTAGGCCAGAACCGTGTTGGTCGCCCCGTCGATGACGGAGACGGTATCGTCGCCGCCGTTCGGAACGTAGATGCGGTTCGTGAGCGGGTTGACGGCCACGCCCACAGGGTAGAACCGGACCGGGATCTCCGGCGTGACCGGGCCCAGGGAGACGTTCACTGGGCCGGTGGTGTTGTAGGCAAACTGGCTGGAGGCGTCGGCCACCACCACCGAATAGCTGCGCGGTGCCAGCGAAGCCGGGATGGTGAAGCGCTTTCGAAAGCTCCCATTGGTCAGCGCTGCGGATCCCAGGCGAACGACGGCGCCACTGGCGTCCAGAAGAAACACGGCTGCTCCGGTGCTGGCGGGGCTGAAGCCGGTGCCCGTCACGTCGATCGCACCGCCGGGGGGAACGTTCGGCGGCGCGAAGCTGAACCACGGTGTGCCGGCTGGCACTACCGTCAACGGCCCGCTGAGATTGAGGGCCAGTTGGCCAGAGTTGTCCGCCACGTGAATGAGGTAGTGATCCGCCACCACCGTGGCCGGCACGGTGAAGGTCTTGGTGAACCCGCCGTTACTCAATGGGGCGAAGCCGAGGGTGAATGGCTGCCCTTGACTGCTGACGATCTTGACCGCCGCCATGGTGCTGGAACTGGCGAACCCCGTGGCCGTGACTGTGATCGTGCCTCCCTGCGACGCTGCCCACGGCTCGAAGGTAAACGTCGGCGGCCCGCCGGCAGGGGGAGCGGCCTGAACTCCGGCCGGCAGGGCCGCCAGCAGCCCCAGCAGCAGCGCGATCATAAGCGGGCGCGCAATCTTATCCCACCGGGTGCTCGCTACCGCCCTTCGGTTACGAATCATGGCCCCTTTGTCCGTTTCGTTCTCCCTGGCCATCCAGCCGCACCGTGACGATTACCTGGTGCTCCGTTGCTGGCCATTTGTTGGTCATGGCCCCTTTGTTCGTTTCGCTACACAGGCATTCATAGACGCGGCTGTGCTCTGGCTCGCCAGCACGGGCCGGTTATCGCCCAGTATCGACAGGCACGGAGAGAGCCGGTTGTGCGCTTGTTGAGAAGCGGTTGATACCTCTTTGCCTCTGGCCCGTCTACCCGGCGGCGATTACCGCTACCGGCGTCTCTCCCCTCGCTTCCCAGCGATGTATCGTACTATGTCGCACCCACCTCGTTGGACGTGGGAGTCAATGGAAAGCCCATTGCCCACTCCCCAGGTGTATCGTAGTATGTGGCAGGAGCGGGCACGCCTGCGGCGCCTGGGCGCGCCGCCCCATTGGTCCGGCGTGTCGGTGTACCATCCGCGGGGTACGGGGCCTGAACCTCCGGTCAGGAAGCGAAGGGGCGCAATGCGAACTGTGACGAGCGCGAGCCGGGTCCGGCTCACCTGTTTGCTACTGCTCTTGGCCTTGCTCATCTCTCCGGCGGCACACCTGGCCGGTCCGGGCGCGCTCGCGGCGCCGCCCGCCGCTCAGGCGGCCGGTGCCGGTGTGTTGCCGGGCGCGCCGGCGCCCTCGGTCTCCGGCCAGGAGGGGGTGCTACCGTACTTCCCCGAGACCGGCTTTCGTATCGCCAACGCCCAGTTCGCGGACTACTTCCGCAAGCGGGGCGGGCTACGCACCTTCGGCTACCCGGTCTCCAACGGCTTCCTCTTCCTGGGGACGCAGGTGCAGTTCTTCCAGCGCCAGATCATGCAGATCCGGCCCGATGGGGGCGTGGGCACGCTCAACATCCTGGATGCGGACCTGATGC
>DAOTTI010000118.1:0-7306 GCA_034437795.1 Chloroflexota bacterium
GGCGTATCCCGCCTGAACGGTGGCTATCCCTGACCGGCCATCAGTCCTCAAGCTCGCCCGGCCGCCCGTTTCCCCCGCCGCGGCGCCGACGCCGCCGGCGCCGGCCACCGGCCGCGTTCGCCGCCGCGGGGGGGGAAACGGGCGGCCGGGCGAGCTTGAGGACTGATGGCCGGTCAGGGATAGCCACCGTTCAGGCGGGATACGCCACCCGCATGGGGCCCTCAGCGGCTCCGGCACCTCCGGCAGCTCCGGTGGCCGCGATACGTCACCCGCACGGGGCCCTCACCCTGATCCGCTACAACAGGCGGAGCCCTCGCCCTGGCCTGGGTTCTTCCCGAGCGGAGCCCTCACCCTAAGCCTCTCCCAATAAGGAGAGGGAACTCCTCGCCGGCCGTGAATGGTGCAGGTTGGCCTGCCTTCTTGACCAGCGGAGCCCTCGCCCCGCCGCAGGTGGGACAACCAAAGGGAGAGGGAATTGATCGCTGGCGATGACGGATCGGGCGGCGGCCCGTCGGAGCTTCAAGGCAGCGGCGTTATCGCAGGTAGAGCCAGCGTTTGCAGCGGATGGGGACGTGAAACCCCTGGCCGGGGTACTGCTGAAGACAGTAATCGACGAACCAGCCCGGCTGGCCGGGGTTTCCCGCGAACATGTCGTAGTGCATGGGCACGATCACGTCGGCCCCGATGGCGTGGCCCAGGTCGGCCGCCTCGCGGTAATCGGTGTTCCCGATGATGCCCCGTCGCTCGCGGAACCAGTCGCGCCCGTTAATCGGCAGCATGGCTACGTCCACGCCTAGGGCGGCCAGGCGCTCGACCATGCCCGGATAGACCGTGGTGTCGCCCGCGTGGTAGAGGCGCACGCCGTTCACCTCCACGACGAAGCCAACGAAGCGATAGCCCCGCTGGGGATCGGGCTGCCACACGTACTCCGCAACGGGATCAGCGGTGTCGCCGTGGGCCGCCGGCACGGCGTGCACCTGCGCCGGCCCGATCTGGCGGGTCTCGTCGACGGGGGCGACGTCCAGCCGGTCACGATCGACGCCCAGCGCCTCCACCCGCGTTACCGCCGCCTCCGGCAGGACGAAGCGGGTGGACGGGGAGGCCCGTGCGATCCCCTGGATGGTGAACGGATCGAGGTGGTCGAGATGGTCGTGCGAGCAGAACACCAGGTCGGGGCTGATCTCTTCCGGCCGGAACGGTGGCTCCCACGTGCGCCGCAGCCGATCCGAGGACGGCGCCAGGAAGGGATCGAACAGGAGCGTAACGCCGCCCCCTTTGACGACGAAGCCGGACTGGCCGATGTGCCACAGGGCAACGGCGCCCGCGGCCGGACGGGAGCCGTGGATCTCGTTAAGAAGGCCGCGCCCCTGCTGCCAGGGCGTCGCTTGCTCGGCGCTCATAGCCGGTGATCATACCCGGCGCGGCGGGGGGAGCGGCACGGCGCAACGAGACCATGCGGGCCAGGGCGTGGCGCCGGCGCTCCAGGTGGCGCCGCAGGCGCTCGCGGGCCCGCCGGCGGGCGCGGCTGATGACCAGCCCGCACTCCTGAGCGGAGGTTAGCAGGTCGGCGGCGATGACGACCCAGGCCTCGCGGGTGCGGGGCGGGTGGGGCACCAGGGTGTGGGCCTTGATGGCGTGGTGGACGCCGGCCGGCTCCTGCAAGCGGACGGCCAGCGCGCACGGGGCCAGGGTGTTGAACCAGTGGGCGCCAAGGTCGTGCAGCAGGCCGGCGCGGGCGCAGATCCGCGGGTCGGCGCCGACCAGCGCCGACAGGCGGTGGGCGTTCCGCGCCACCGACAGCAGGTGGTCATACTCGCTAAGGTCGAAGTGGTGCCGGCGCCAGCGGCTCGACTCGAGTTCAGGGAGCAGGAGCAGGTCCGCCACGTCCTGGCGAAAGCGATACTCGTCCAGGGCGATCATACGGGCGCAATCGTAGCAGGTTGCTCGTCGCCGTGCGTAGCGCGGCCATCCTTGCCTACCTGGGCCCGCTCCAACGCCGCCTCGCCCGGCGCTTCCCGCCGGGCGGGCACGAGCTGCCGGAGCACGTGATGGAGGTCCGCCGCGCGTAGGATGCGGTCCACCTCCAGCCGGACGTGCGCCGGCAGGATGATAAACGGGTAGCCTTGGTCGCCCCCCAGCGAGGCGTGGGTGCCAAGCTGGTGCTCGAACGAGTAGATGTGTCGCTCACCCGCAGCGCCCGGCACGGCGTCGCGCGCCGTCGGGGGCTGGAAGACGGCGGCAAAGCAGATGAGGTCGCCGCAGTCTTCCATGCTGGCGTAGGCGCCAATCTGGCGCGCCACGACCTCCGGCTCCTCGAAGGCGTGCAGCGGATTGCTGCCCGCCACCGGCTCAACCCGCACCACGACGGGGTCGCGCTCGATGACGCGCAGACGGGCGCGGCCGTCACGGCCCATGAGGATCAGCTCGTCCCGCTCTCGGGCGATGACCAGCTGCACCGCGGGGTGGCGCACCAGCGCCTCCACGAAGCCCGGGCAGAGGGCGTCTACCTCGCTCAGATCGAGGCGGTGGTCAACGTCGCGGACCCAGATCTGAGACAGCGGGCCGCAGCTGATGACGGCCACGCGCGGGGCATCGTCGTCCTCCTCCTGCGCCAGGAAGCGCTCGCCCAGCTTCACCGCGCCGGCCGTACCCAGCTCCAGCGACCAGGCCCCGATCCGGCCCCACGTGCGCAGCCATCCCGAGCTGGCCCGCGCCACGCTGCCGGCCAGCCTGGCCAGCCATAGGCCGCCGGACCGGCGGCGCGGCCGGCGGAGGCCCAGGCGCTGCACCGACCGCCGCCGCTTGGCGCGGAACTGGGGCGTGGCCTGGGCGCCCGTCTTCCACCATTGCCGCACCCAGTCGTGGAACTCACTGTCGAAGACGTCTGCGGCCGGCAGGCAGGGGGTCATCCCGTGGTCGCTCAGGATGATCATGTGGTACGGGCGGGCGCACCAGGGCCTCGTCTCGTGCAGCTTGCGGATAGCGCCATCGATCCCTCTGAGCACGCGCAGGGCGTTGCGCGAGAGGGGTCCGCTGTGGTGGGCCACCACGTCGTAGCCAATGAAGCAGGAGTAGATCACGGGCACGCCCCGCAGCATGTCCAGGCGCGTGCCGGCAGTGACGATCTCCCGCGCCAGGACGTTGAGCAGGATGCGCACGATGGGGAAGGCGCCTTCCAGGATGCGGGGCCGGTTCAGGGTGAGGGCGATAGCCCGATCCTCCATCTCTTGCAGCAGCTCCCAGGTGGCGTCGAAGGCGAAGCGCACTACCTTCCCAGGGTTGAGCAGCAGGACGGCTAGGGCGCGAAGCAATGCGTCGCCGGGCTTGTACCAGTGGGGATTGGCCCCGGCGATGGTGAGGACGGCATACTCGGCGTCGCCGGACATGATGTTGCTGTAGCTGCTACCACCGGCCAGCAGGCCAGGGCGGCCGGCCCTGGCGGCCACTCGGGCCTGGACGCGGCGCATGTGGTTGGGGTTGGCGCCGACGACGCGCTTCTGCTCCTGGCGGTCCCACCAGTAGAAGCCGACTACGCCTTCACTGGTGCCGTAGAAGAGGCCGCTCTGCACCGGTGGCGTATCCGACGCCAGGCCGCACCGCCAGCGATAGAGCGTGTAGTCACCGGCACGAAGCAGGCGCCCCAGGAAGGGCATGTAGCCTCGGTCGATCGCCTGGATCAGGTGGCCGTGGCCGAGCCCGTCGATCTCGATAAAGAGCGCGCCGGTGGGGGAACCGGCCCCGCCCGCCGGCTGCAGGCCGAGGATGCGCGCCAGGAGCTGGTAGCGCCCGCGGAAGAACCACGTGCCCAGGGCATAGCCCCACTGGACGGCGCGTTCGCGGGCGCGGACGAACGCCCTGCCTCGCCCCGCCGGCCACCAGCCGCCGCAGGGCGCCGGCCGTCCCTCAACTAGAGCGCGAGCGACCTGCACCGCTTGCGCCGCCGCACGCGCCAGGGCGGTCACGGCCGCCGGCCGCTCCTGGCACGCGCCATGCGCTGCTGGCGCTGTGATGTGGACGAGCGCGCGCGGCAGGGCCTCGCCGCCACGTCCGGCAGACGGGGAGGGGAGACCGTGCCCGCCATCGTGCGGGCCGCGCTGGGGCGGGAAACGGGCGGAGGGACCTAACACAGGCGCTTGATGAAGTCGACGTACTTTTCAGCCAACGCTGCCGCGTGCTCGGGCGAGCTAGACTCGGCGTGGACGTGGAAGGCCGGGCGGTCGGGGTCGGGCAGGATGAGCACCCATTCCAGGCCCAGATCGAACTTCACCCCGTCGACCTGCTCGGCCGGCTCGGCGTGCTGCTGGGTGGCGCGCTGGTGGAGTTCGCGCATGACCCGCCCCTTCGCCTCCTGGGGGCACGGCACCTCGACGCGGGCCAGGTGGTAGGGAGGCACGCGGGCCAGCACCTCCGACAGGCGCAGACGGGCCGTCCCCAGATATTCGAGGAGGCGCGCCACGGCCATCATGCCGTCGAAGCCGGGATGAAAGTCGGGGAAGACGTAGCTCCCTTCCCCGTCGCCGACCAGCACCAGCTCAGGCGCCCCGCCGGACGCGGCGCGGTCTCCGGAGGCCCCCTCACCGCGTCCGCGCGCCAGCGCGCCGGCCCCCAGCTCAGCGGCCAGCATCTGCGCCTGCGGGTTGGCCTGCACCCGCCGCACCCTGCCGCCGCACTCCTCGGCCAGACGCTCCATCATCAACGGGGCGGTGACCGGCACCGCCACCGTGCTGCCGGGCCTGGCCAGCCAGGCCAGGATGGCGAACACCGCCAGCGCCGTCATCGGCGGCACGATGTTGCCCTGGTCGTCCACCAGGGCGATGGTCTTCCCGTCGTTATCCATCATCGCGCCCAGGCTGGCCCCGATGGCGCGGCACATGGCCGCCAGCTGGCGAAGGTCCTGGTCGTACTGGGCTGGCGTGCGGAGGGCATAGGCCTGCGTCGTCGCGGCGTTGACCGTCACCGTCTCCACGCCGAGTTCGCCCAGGAGCGTGGGTAGGATGGCGGAGGTGCTGCCTAAGCCATAATCGACCACCGCCCGCCCTCGGGCGCCGGCGATGGCGGCCGGATCACAGCGGGCTTTGAAGGCCTCCATGTAGCGCCGGACGACCGGCTCGCCCACCAGGGTGATGGTGCCGATGTCGGCCATGGGGACGCGCCGGAAGTCCTCGCGAAAGAAGGAGGTCTCGATCTTGCGCTCGGTGTTCTTGTCGATGTTCAGGCCACGCCCGTCGATGATCTTGATGTCGATCATGCGCCGGTCGTCGGGCGAAATGCGCACGTGGACGCCGCCGACGGCCTCGGAGAGGCGCGTCTCGTAGCGGGCCACGGGCACCGGTACCTCCGATAGGTCCAGGACGTCGATGCCGGCGCTGAGCAGGCCGGACATGACGGCCCGCTTGATCATGCGGGCAGGGCGCGAGAGGTCGCGATTGGCGGTCACGGCGGCTCCACGGGGGAACATGGAGCCGTAGGCGGCGCCCAGGCGCGCGGCGAACTCGGGGACCATCTCGATGTTGGCCAGGCCAGAGACCCCCGCGCGGGTGAAGATGGAGCGACGGGCCTGGGCGCCGTGGACGATACTGGTGGTGACGGTGGCGCCGGGCTCCACCTCCTTGCTGGGCCAGAGCTTGACGTTGGGCCGGACGATGGCCATCTCCCCAAGGGTGCAGTTGTCACCGATCACTGCCCCTTCAAAGACCACCGTGCCGGCCTTCAGGCTGCACTGCCGGCCGACCAGGGCGCCGTGCAGATCGGCCCCTTCGCCGATATAGCAGTTGGCCCAGATGACGCTGCGGTCGATGGTGGCCCGCTCGTCGACGATGGTGTAGTCGCCGATGACCGTGGGGCCGTGAATGACCGCCTGCGCCCGCACCTCCACCCCCTTGCCCAGGAAGATGGGGCCATAGAGGCGGGCCGAGGGATCGATCTCCACGTCGCCTTCCTTGCCCGCGCCGGCCACCCAGATCCGGCCCGGGAGCTGGTGGCCGGGCGTCTCCAGGTTGACCAGCCCGTGCAGCATGTCAGCGTTGGCCCGCATGTACTCCGCCAGATTGCCGACATCGCACCAGTAGCCGCCGGCGATGAAGCCGAACATCGGGTCGCCGTTGCGCAGCAGCTGGGGGAAGACGTCGGCGCTCCAGTCCACCATCCGTCCGGGAGGGACGTACCGGAAGATGGCCGGATCGAGCACGTAGATGCCGGTATTGACGGTGTCGGAGAAGACCTCCCCCCAGCTTGGCTTTTCCAGAAACCGGACCACCCGCCCGTCCTGGTCGATGATGACGACGCCATATTCGAGAGGCGTGGGCACGCGATAGAGCGTCAAGGTGGCCATTGCGCCCTTCTGCTGGTGGTAGCGGATCACCTGCGTCAGGTCGATGTCGGTCAGGGCATCACCGCTGATGACCAGGAACGGCTGGTCCAGCAAGGCCTCGGCGTTCTTGACGCTGCCGGCGGTGCCCAGGGGCGTCTCCTCCACGGTGTAGTGGATCTCCATCCCGAAGTCGCTGCCGTCGCCGAAGTACTCCTGGATGACGTTGGCCAGGTACTGCAGGGTGACGACGACCTGGTTGATACCGTGCCGGCGGAGCAAGCCCAGGATGTGCTCCATGACCGGCACGTTCACCACGGGGACCATCGGCTTGGGGCGCCCGATCGTCAGCGGGCGCAGGCGCGAGCCTTCGCCACCGGCCATGACAACTGCCTTCATCGACATCGCACCCTCCTTATCCCGTACCGTAGCACGCACTAGACCGCGGGTAAAGCGGCAACAGGATAGGATTTATGGCGCCCGCTGTGCAGGGGCTGCGCCTGATGCGGCGCAGGGCTTGCACGCGCCGGCCGTGGCGGACGGTGGACCGTGGAGCCCCCCGCCCCGGCGCGCCACGGCGGGCGCGGCTAACCTCCCTGCCCCATGCGCGTTATAGACACGTGATGCCATCAGCCAAGTCTTCCTTCGTTCGCGTCGTTCATCTCCTTACCCTGCTGGCCATCCTGGCCGGCGTCTTCCTGCCCCTGGCGCCCGCGGCGCAGGCGTCGCCCGGCGATCCCGCCCCTGCGCCCGGCGCGCCCGACTCGGCCCTGGAGCAGGCCAGTCTGCCCTTCTTCCCTGAGACCGGCTTTCGCATCGCCAACGCCCAGTTCGCCGACTATTTTGTGAAGCGGGGCGGGCTACGCACCTTCGGCTATCCGGTGTCGCGGGGCTTCCGCTTCCTGGGGACCGAGGTGCAGTTCTTCCAGCGCCAGATCATGCAGATCCGGCCCGATGGGGGCGTGGGCACGCTCAACATCCTGGATGCGGACCTGATGC
>DAOTTI010000119.1:0-9540 GCA_034437795.1 Chloroflexota bacterium
CAGCGGTCGCTTGCCCAGCACCGCGTCACGAAAGGCGGCGTGGACATAGTAGTCGGCGTCGCCGTGCCCGCTGCCCCGCGCCTCGGGTGGCGCGTCCGTGCGCTCGTAGCGCCAGTCCACCTCCGCCAGGTCGTACATCTGCGCGTCCGCCAGCCACAGCCTCGGCAGGTCGCGCGCCGCGCGCTTCCACTCCACGCGGCCGCGGGTCCCCGTGATCTGATACCAGTGGTAGTTCAGGTGTGGGTGTGGCTGAGCGAAGCTCGCCGCCATGCGCAGGATGGTGTCTTTCTCCGTCTTCATCAGCGCCACCTGCATGTCCGGCTGGTCGACCTCAGGGTGGGCGTAGCTCGGCGCGCGTGTGCTCATCGCCGTCACCTCCACCACCCGATCGTCCAGCACCTTGAGCATCGGGCTCAGCTCGTGGGGCAGGTAGTGGATCGGTGGCATGCGCTGGAGCCATGTCGGCCTGGCCTGAGGCTGCGCCGCCTCCTTCGGGGCATAGAAGCGGCCCGTCTCTGCATCCTGGAAGAAGCGCTCAGGCAGATAGTGGAAGTACTGGCCCTCGCACAGCGTGACATGCCCCAGCCGCCCCTCCGCCACGAGCGACCGCCACGCCTCCACGAAGCCCCAGTACCGCGTCTGCTCCGCCAGCTGATACACCCGCCCCGTCTGTTCCACCGCCAGCACGATCCGCCAGCAATCCTCGATCGTGTGCGCCGCCGGCACCTCGGCGTGGACGTGCTTGCCGGCCTCCAGCGCCTGCGCCGCCAGCGCCCCCTGCTCCTGGCAGCGCACCGTCAGCGCCACGGCGTCCACGTTCGGGTCGGCCAGCACGTCCTCGTACCGGCGGTAGACCGCCACCTCCTCCGGCCGCCGCAGTCGCGAGATCGCCCGCTCGTGCAGGGCCGTGATCGGGTCGCAGATGGCCGTGACGCGGTAGCCCCGCAGCCGCTGCAGGATCGTCAGCCACGTCCCCGCCCCACGGCTGCCCAGGCCCACTATCGCCATGCGGATCTCATCCATTGCCGTGACCACTCCCGTCGCTCCGTTCCACACTCCCGCCCACGCCGGCCTTCCAGCTCAGGATCGCTCTCTCCCCCACGCCAGCTATCCAGCGCATACGGGGCCCCCTGCCTCCGCCGCCTTTCCAGCTCAGGCCGGCCTTCCCGCTCCGACCGGTCCTCCCACCGGCGCTGACCCTCCCTCCATCCTGACATGGTAATCAACGAAGCCCTATCCTAGGTGATCCACCGCCATCGATCCGTTCCCTCTCCCTTTGAGAGCGCCGAACGCCCCCTCTCCCTGAATGTCCCCTCTCCCTATGGGAGAGGGCTAAGTGAGTGGACCACCTTAACCACGATCTTCCAGGGCCCCTTCTCCCTGCGGGAGAGGGTTAGGGTGAGGGCTCCGCCGGCGAACAGCCGGCCATGCTCCTCCAGAGCGCCAGCGCGGCTCACAAAACGGCTGGCCGCCGTGAGCACATCCTCTTCCCATGGCCCTCGTTCCCCCTCTCCCGCACGCGGGAGAGGGGCCGGCGGTGAGGGCTGCCCTCCCCTCGCGGTGCGGCGCGCCCCCGACCGAAGGGGGTGAGGGCTGCCCTCCCCGCGTCTCCGCGTCCTCACCGAAGCGGCCCTATGACCTCCTCCGCCGCCTTCAGGAGCGCCCCGCTCCGCACCAGCTCCTCGGCGGCAAGCAGCTCGGGGGCCAGGAATCGGTCGGGGCCCAGGCCAGGAATGCGGGAGCGCAGCAGGTCGCGCACGGCGCGCGTGGCCGGCGCCGGCTCCAGCGGCGCCCGCAGGTCCAGCGCGCGGGCGGCGCAGACGGCCTCGATAGCGATGATCCGCGCCAGGTTCTCCAGCACCTGGCATAGCTTGACCGCCGCGCCCCAGCCCATGGACACGTGGTCCTCCTGCATCCCCGACGTCGGCAGCGAATCGACGCTGGCTGGGTAGGCCAGCCGGCGGTTCTCCGCCACCAGCGCCGCCGCCGTGTACTGCGCCACCATCAGACCGGAGTTGACGCCGGGCGCCGGCGACAGGAACGGGGGCAGGCCCCGCGAGCGCGTGTCGTCGAGCAGGCGGTCGATCCGGCGCTCGGCGATGGCCCCCGCCTCGGCGGCGGCGATGGCCAGGAAGTCGCAGGCAAAGGCCAGCGGCTCGCCGTGGAAGTTCCCCGTGGATTCCACCCGCCCGTCGGGCAGGACCACCGGATTGTCAACCGCGGCGCTCAGCTCGCGGGTGGCCACCTGCGCCGCAAACTCCAGCGTATCCCGCGCCGCTCCCAGCACCTGGGGGTGGCAGCGCATGGCATAGGCGTCCTGCACCGCGTGCGTGGAGTAGCGGTGCGACGCGACGATCGCCGAGCCGGCTAGCGCGCCGGCCAGATTAGCGGCGCTCTTCTCCTGGCCAGGGTGCGGCCGGATGGCCTGCAGCTCCGGCGCGTAGGGACGATCCGTGCCCAGCAGCGCCTCCACGCTCATGGCACAGACGACGTCGGCGGTGCGGAACAGCATGGCGCCGTCGACGCAGGCCAGCACGAGCATGGCCAGCATGCCGTCGGTGCCATTCAGCAGGGCCAGGCCCTCTTTGGCCTCCAGCGCCAGCGGCGCCAGCCCCGCCTCGCGCAACGCCGCGGCGGCCGCCACGCGTTCACCGTCCGCCCCCAGCGCCCAGCCCTCGCCGACCAGGCACAGCGCTACGTGCGCCAGCGGGGCCAGATCGCCGCTGGCCCCCAGTGAGCCATACAGCGGGACGTACGGCGTGACGCCGGCGTTGAGCAAGTCCAGCAGCGCCTGCGCCACGCCGGGGCGAACGCCCGAATAGCCCTTCGCCAGCGCGCTGGCGCGGGCCAGCATCATCGCCCGCACCACCTCCGGTGGCGCCGGCGGGCCCATGCCGGCCCCGTGCGAGCGCAGCAGGGCGTACTGGAGCGCCACCCGCGCCTCCGGCGGGATGTGGGCGCTCGCCAAAGCGCCCACCCCCGTGGTGATGCCATACACGAGCGCGTCGCTAGCCGCCGCGGCGTCCACGTGCCCGCGGCTGCGCGCCATTCGCTCCCGCGCCTCCGGCGCCAGCTCCACCCGCACCCCCTGGCGCGCCACCGCCACCACGTCCGCGAACGTCAGATCACCGCGCCCAACGACCACTACCATCGCCATCGCTCTACAGTGGCTAGAGAGCCAGGCCCCCGCCTATCTATGCTCCGGCCATATCAATACTCCGGCCACCCCCGGAACCCTCCCGCCCCTCCCTCCAGCCTTGACCCTCGAACTTTGAACCATCCTCTTGCCACGGTACCACGACGCCCGCACCCTGTCCATAGGCCCGCCGTGGCCGCGCGGCCTGCAGGCCTCCGCCCCTCTCCCAAAGGGAGAGAGCCAGGGTGAGGGTTCCTCACTCATTACTCGCCACTCGCTACTCGCAACTCCCTACTCGCTACCCTCTTCCAGAGCCAGACACGTGGACCCTTCACACGCCGCCAGAACGCTCCCCATGCCGCTCGACGAGCCAGCGCCGGCCCCCGCGCCCAGTGTGGCCGCCGGCCCGGGTCTCGGGCACCGCCCGCTGCCCCATCTCTCCCTAGTGATCCCCGCGTACAACGAGGCGCAGCGCCTGCCCGCCACCCTTGCCGCCTGGGCGCGCTACCTGGAAGCGCAGCCTTACCTCGCCGAGATCGTCGTCGTCGACGACGGCAGCCGCGACCAGACGGCCCAGGTGGTGGGAGACTTCGCGGCCGCGCGCGCCGGGCCACCGGCCGTGCATCTGCGCCGGCTGCCGGCCAACCAGGGCAAAGGAGCGGCCGTCAAGCTGGGCATGCTCACTGCCTCCGGCGCACACCTCTTCTACGTCGACGCCGACCTGAACATCGGCCCGCAGCACCTGTCGCCGGCGCTGCGCCTGCTGGAGACCAGCTGCGACCTGGTTGTCGGGCAGCGCTCCCTCGCCCAGTACGCCGCGGCCGAGCGGAGCCTGGCCCGCCTCCTGGCCGGCGCCGCCGTCCAGGCCCTGCGCCGCGCCGTCGTTTTGCCGGCCATCCGCGATACCCAGTGCGGCTTCAAGGGCTTTCGGCGGCGCCTGGCCCGCGCCATCTTTCGCCGGACCCGCATCCGCTCCTTCGCCTTCGACATCGAGGTGCTCTTCCTCGCGCGCAAGCTGGGAGCCGCCATCACCGAGCTACCGGTCGCCACCACCTACCGCGCCGGCTCCACCTATTCGGTCCGGCGGCACCTCCTCCCCTTCCTGCGCGACGTGCTGCAGATCCGCCTCAACGACCTGCGCGGATACTACCGCGACCTGTAGCCAGCCCTCCCGCACGCCGCACCGCCTCCTCCCCCCTCCCTCTGGCACAGGATCAGCGTGAGCACAGTGCCCTCTCCTCGTGCCCGTCGTTCCCCGTCTCCGCGTCGGAGCGGGGGCGGGGAGCCAAGCCCCACGGTGGAGCCGGGTGGGGCAGCGGTGCGGCGCGGCCCCGACCGAAGGGGGTGAGGGCTCTCCCCATAGCTCCGCGTCTCCGTCTCCCCGCGTCGCCTGATCCGGAGGTGCTGCCCCCACCCGCCACCGCCACCCGCGTGACGCGCGTCGAGCGCGGCTATAGAATGGGGGAGACAATCCCGCCGCAGCCGACGCCAGCGAGGGGGCCGCCAGCGGCAGTCGTACGGCAAGCGCATGGCCATCGCCGGCCAGCCGCCCCTGCCGGCGGAAGCCTCGCACGGCGGGCGCGTACAGGAGGCGCTATGGCCACCGGAGAGCAGGTAGCGGTTCGCAACGGCCACGCGGGCGCGCCAGAGGCGCAGGAGACGGCGCTGACTGCCGCCGCGGTCCTCCAGGCGCTCAAGCGCTGCGGCATCTCGCATGTCGTGTGGCTCCCCGACAGCGAGGCCGGCTTCCTCTACCAGGCGCTCGTCGCCGACCCCGACGTCAGCCTGGTTCCTGTCTGCCGCGAAGGGGAGGCCATGGCTATCGCCCTGGGGCTGATGGTGGCCGGCAAGCGCCCGGCCGTGGTTATTCAGAACACCGGCTTCTTCGAGTCCGGCGACTCCGTCCGTGGCGCCATGCTGGACACCGGCTTCCCCTTCTTCCTGGTGATTGGCTACCGCGGGTGGAAGGCCGGCGGCCCGATGACCGACTCGGCAGGCATCTTTACCGAGCCGCTGCTCAAGGCCTGGGGCATCCCCTGGTATCTGGTTGAAGACGACCGCCACCTGCCGCGCATTGAGCAGGCCTACCGCCAGGCGCAGGAGACCGCGCGGCCGGTGGCGGTCTTGATCGGGCGGGAGTACCGTTGATGCCGATGATGCTGACCGCTGCACGCCCCCGCATGCCGTACGCCGGGGCGCTGGCCGTGCTGGCCCGCCGCCGGCACGACGAGATCGTCGTCACCACCATGACGAGTTCCCGCGTCTGGGGGCAGTTCTCCACGCAGCCCGAGCTCGACCTGTCCTTCGGCGGGTGCATGGGCAAGGCCGCGTCCCTGGGTCTGGGCCTGGCCCTGGGCCGCCCCGACCGGCGCGTCTGGGTGCTGGACGGCGACGGCTCGCTCCTGATGAACCTGGGCACCCTGGTCACCATCGCCCAGCAGGCGCCGGCCAACCTCACCCACTTCCTGCTCGAGAACGGCGTCTACGAGGTGACCGGCGGCCAGCCCGTGCCGGGCGCCGGCCTGGTCGACTTCGCCGCCATGGCGCGGGCGGCCGGATATCCCGCCACCTTCCGGTTCGACGCCCTGGATGCCCTGGAGGCGGGCCTGGCCTCAGCCCTGGCCGCCCCCGGCCCAACCTTCATCGCCCTCGTCGTCGACCCGGCCCGCGCCTCCGCCACCGCCGTCCCAGGCCTACCCGCCAGCGCCACCTCGGGCCTCCGCCCGACCAACGCCACTGGCCTGCCCCCGAGTGCCGGTACGGGCCAGCCCGCCAGCGCCATGGCAGGCCTGCCCGCCCGTGCGCCACGCCCCACGCGCCAGGCCCTGGCCGAGCTACGCGATCTCTTAGCTATGACTCCCCCGTAGCCCGCCCGGCCGAGCGACGCGCCCGCCTGGTCCACTTCCTGGTAGCCCGCTCGGCGAGCGGTGTGCCCTTCTGCCTCGCTCACCCTTGGTCTGCCGTATTCACGACCGGCCACGTGTCCGCTCTCCCTCTGGGAGCCGGTACGGGCCCCGCTCGGGCAGCATCGCTCATATTCGTCCACGGCGCCGGTGGGCACGGAGGGGCTCGCCATCGCCACACGCCCCACACGAGCCCTTTACCACTACGGCGCAGCCCCCGCGGGCCAGATCCTCGCCCCACGGCCCTCGTTCCCCCTCTCCCTCGTGTGGGAGACGGGGCCAGCAGGTGAAGCTTGCCCTCCCCTCCTACCGTGCTGGCCCCCTTGTGGGGGAGATCCTCTCCCTATAGCCCCTGTCCCCTCTCCGCGTCGGAGCCGCTCTGTGTCGGAGCGGGGGCGGCACCGGCACGCCCCACAGCTACGGCCGGCGTTCCCCCGCTCCGACACAGAGCGGGGGCGAGGGGGCCAAGCCCCACGGTGGGGCGGCGTGGGGCAAGGGTGCGGCGCGGCGTCGGCCGAAGGGGGTGAGGTCTTCTCCCCTCTCCCGCACGCGGGAGAGGGGCGGCGCGGCCAAGCCGCACGGTGGGGTGGAGTGGAGCGGGGGGTGACACGGACACGACCGAAGGGGGTGATGGCTTCCCCCGCGTCTCCGCGTCGGCGTGGGGGTGGCGGGGCCAGGCAGGGCCGGGTAGGGTATGATGGCGCCGTGGGGGCCGGCAGTCGCCGCGGGCAGGAGCCGGGCACGATAGACGTCGCGATACCACTCGCCACTCGCTGCTCGCTACTCGCTACCCGTCACCCGCCACGCGGCGCTCGCTACTCGCTAGGAGACGCACATGGATGACGACGAGCGCAGCGGTGGGGTTCCCCGGTGGCAGATCCTGCTGGTCCTGGCACTGATCGCCACCGTCCTGGTAGTCGTCCTGGCCTTTGTCGCTAAAGGCCTCTACGTCGACTGGTTGTGGTTCGCCAGCGTCGGGTTAGACAGCGTCTATCTCACCATTCTCGGCACGCGCCTCTGGCTCTTCGCCGCCGGCGCCGGCCTGTTCCTTGTCCTCTTCGTCCCCAACCTCCTCCTCGCCCGCCGCCTCGCCGGCCGGCGATGGGACTTCTGGACCCGCCGGCCGGGCTGGGAGACCGAAGCCACCCCCTTAGATGATGACGACGAGCGCCACCTCCCTCGCGACGTCACCCCCTTCCTGCTCGGCGCCGGCGCCCTCGCCGCCGTCGGCCTGGGCTGGTGGGCCAGCGGGCGGTGGGATCTCATCGTGCGCGCCCTCCACCAGTCCCCCTTCGGCCACAGCGACCCCCTCTTTGGGCGTGACGTGGCCTTCTTCGTCTTTACCCTGCCGCTCTGGCAGGCCCTGCGCACCTGGCTGCTCTGGATCGTGGGCCTCACCCTGGCCGCCACCGCCGTCGTCTACTTTGTCCGCCTCATCCTGCCGCAGGCCCAAGGCCTGGGCGGCCGCACCGACCCCGAGACCGGCGACCGGCGCATGGACCTGGCCCTCGGCGCGAGCATCCGCGCCCACCTCTCCCTGCTCGGCGCCGCCTTCTGCGCCGTCCTGGCGTGGCACTACCGCCTGCGCGCCTTCGAGCTCGTCTACTCGCCCCGAGGGGCCACCTTTGGCGCCGGCTATACCGACGTCCATGCCTACTGGCCGGCGCTCCAGGCCCTGCTGGCCATCACCCTGGGAGGCGCGGTGCTGCTGGCCCTGGGAGCGGCCCTGCGCGGCCCCTGGATCGCCGTCGGCCTCACCACTCTTTTCACCGTCGTCTGGGTCGTCGGCGCCTGGGCCTATCCCTCCCTCGTGCAGCGCCTCCAGGTGGCACCCAACGAGCTGGCCCTGGAAAGCCCCTTCATCGCCCGCAACATCGAGGCCACGCGCCGCGCCTACGGCCTGGACCGCATCCAGGAGGCCGACTTCCCCGTGGCGGAGGCCGTCACCCGCCAGGAGGTGGAGGCCAACCCGGCCACGCTCCGCAACGTCCGGCTGTGGGACTACGAGCCCCTGCTGGCCACCTATAACCAGATCCAGAGCATTCGCGGCTACTACGACTTCCTGGACGCCGACTTCGACCGCTACCTGATCGACGGCGAGTACCGCCAGGTCATGATCGCCGGCCGCGAGCTCTCGCCCGATAAGCTGCCCCCCGATGCCCACACCTGGGTAAACCGGCGCCTCCAGTTCACCCACGGCTACGGCGTGGTCATCAGCCCCGTCAACGAGGTCACGCCAGAGGGCCTGCCCACACTCTTCGTGCAGGACGTGCCCCCTCGGGGCAAGATCCCCATCGCCCGGCCGGAGATCTACTACGGCGAATCCCGTGCGGACTGGGTCCTGGTCAAGACCGCGGTGCCGGAGTTCGACTACCCGCGCGGCAGCGAGAACGTGGAGACCACCTACCGCGGCGAGAGCGGCGTGGCCGTGGGGTCCTTCTTCCGCCGGCTGCTCTTCGCCTGGCACCTGCGTGACGTAAACCTGCTGGTCACCACCGCCCTCCGCCCGGAGAGCCACATCCTCTTCCACCGCAATATCCACGAGCGGGTCCGTAAGGTCGCCCCCTTCCTCCTGTACGACGGCGACCCCTACCTGGTCGTGGCCGAGGGCCGGCTGGTCTGGCTCTACGACGCCTACACCCACAGCCGCCACTATCCCTACTCCCAGCCGGCGACCCCCATCTTCAACTACCTGCGCAACAGCGTCAAGATCGCCATCGACGCCTACGACGGCTCGCTGCGCTTCTACGTCGCCGACGTGGAGGATCCCGTCATCCGCGCCTACGCTGGCGCCTTCCCCCACCTCTTCCGCCCCATAGACGAGATGCCGCCGGCCCTGCGGGCGCACATCCGCTATCCGGGCAACCTGTTCCTGACCCAGGCCCAGATGTACCGCCTCTACCACATGCAAGACCCGCGCGTCTTCTACCAGCGCGAGGATCAGCTCACCGTGCCCCTGGAGGTCTACCTCGGCCAGCGCCGCCCCGTGCTGCCCTATTACGTCATCATGCGCCTGCCCGGCGAGCCACGCGAGGAGTTCGTCTACATCCTCCCCTTCACGCCCCCGGGCAAGGACAACATGATCACCTGGCTGGCCGCCCGCTCCGACGGCCCGCACTACGGCAAGCTGGTCGCCTTTAAGTACCCCAAGGAGACGCTCATCTTCGGCCCAATGCAGGTGGAGGCCCGCATCGACCAGGATCCCGCCATCTCCGCCCAGTTCACCCTCTGGAACCAGGGAGGCTCCCGCGTCCTGCGCGGCAATATGCTCGTCATCCCCATCGGCCGCTCCAACCTGTACGTGGAGCCGATCTACCTCCAGGCCGAGCGAAGCCAGCTGCCGGAGATGAAGCGCGTCGTCGTCGCCACCGGCAACCGCGTGGCGATGGGTGTCAGCGTCGAGGATGCCCTGGCCCAGCTCTACGATGGCCCGATCGTCTTCGCCCCCGCCACGTCGGGCGCCCCCACCGCGCCGGCGGCGCCCGCCCCCGCCGATCGGGC
>DAOTTI010000120.1:0-32876 GCA_034437795.1 Chloroflexota bacterium
CCGCTCGCTCACCGATCGGGCCGGCGCCTCGGCCGGTTCTGACCGCCCTTCCGCCTGCGGCTCCGCGGCCTCAGGCGCCGCCTGGGCGCCCGGCGCTCCTGCAGGGGCAGCTTCGGCGGAAGGGGCCTCGCCGTCGCGCGCCGCGCTGGCGCGAGGCGCCGCCGGTTCGATCACCGCGATCTCCGTGCCCACCCGCACCGTCTGGCCCTCCGGCACGACGATGCGGCTGAGGATGCCGGCTTCCGGCGATGGGATCTCGCTATTGACCTTGTCCGTCATCACCTCGGCAACCGGCTCGTACTTGGCGACGGGGTCACCTTCCCGCTTGAGCCACCGGACGATGGTGCCTTCGGTCACGCTCTCCCCAAGCTGGGGCATGGTAATGCTGGCCATCAGCACCTCAGTGTAGACGAACTCACGCCCACGGCACAGGGACGCGCGCACGCGCAGACGCGGGCGAGGAAGCGATGGAGCGCTGCACCGCTGCGCGCCTCCGCATCTTCGCGTCTCGGTGCCGAGGTCAATAGGCAGCCAGGGTGCGGATGGCGTCCGCGATCTTGGCGGGATTGATCATGAAGGCCGCTTCCAGCGGCGGCGCAAAGGGCATGGCCGGCGCCTCCGGCCCCGCCAGGCGGGTGATCGGGCCGTCCAGGTACTCAAAGGCCTCCTCGCCGATGATGGCGGCCAGCTCGGCGCCAAAGCCGCCCATCTTGTTGTCCTCGTGCACAATCAGCACCTTGCCGGTCTTCTTGACCGACCCCAGCATCGTCTCCTTGTCCAGCGGGCGCAGGCTCCTTAGGTCCACCACCTCCACGTCGATCCCTTCGCCCGCCACCGTCTCCGCGGCGGCGAGGGCGTAATGGGCCATCAGCCCGTAGGCTAGGACCGTCAGTTGCCGGCCGGGGCGGATGACCCGTGCCTTGCCGATCGGCACCACGTAATCGCCCTCGGGAACCTCTCCCTTGACGCCGCGGTACGTCGCCTTGTGCTCAAAGACGAGGACGGGGTCGGGGTCGCGGATGGCCGCCTTGAGCAGGCCCTTGGCGTCGGCTGGCGTGCTGGGGACCACCACCTTCAGGCCGGGGACATGGGTGAAGAAGGCCTCCACGCTCTGCGAGTGGTAGAGCGCCCCATGCACGCCGCCCCCGAACGGGGCGCGGATCACGATGGGGCACCCCCACCCGCCGTTGGAGCGATAGCGGATGCGCGCGGCCTCGTTCACGATCTGGTCCATAGCCGGAAAGATGAAGTCGGCGAACTGGATCTCCGCCACGGGGAGCAGGCCGTTGATGGCCGCGCCAATGGCCGTGCCCACGATGCCGGACTCGGCAAGAGGCGTGTCGATTACCCGCTCCTCGCCGAACTCGTCGATCAGCCCCTCCGTCGCCTTGAACACCCCGCCCTTGCGCCCCACATCCTCCCCCAGCACGATGACGCGGCTGTCCCGCGCCATCTCCTCGCGCAGCCCCTGGCGCACCGCTTCGACCACGTTCAGGACCGCCATCTTCGTGCACTCCCAATTGTCTGAGCGTCGGCCGCTCACTCCTGGTTGTCGGCGTAGACGTGCGTAAAGGCGCTCTCCACCGGCGGATAGGGCAGCTGCTCCGCATACTCCGTCGCGTCATCCACCTCGCGGGCGATCCGGCGCCTAGTCTCCTCCAGCAGGGATTCGTTAAGCACGCCCAGCTCAAAGAGACGCCGGCGGAAGAGCTCGATGGGATCACGGCGCTTCCACTGCTCCACCTCTTCGCGGGAGCGATAGGTACGGTCGTCGTCGTCGCTAGAGTGAGGAACAAAGCGGTAGGTCTTGGCCTCGATCAGCGTCGGGCCCTCGCCCCGCCGCGCGTGGTCGACCGCGCGGCGCATCGCGCGGTACACCTCCAGCAGGTCCATGCCGTCCACCACCTCGCCCGGCATGCCGTAGGCGCCCGCGCGGTCGGCCACATTGGCGACCGGCATCTCCTTACACTGGGGGACAGAGATGGCGTAGCCGTTGTTCTCGCAGAAGAAGACCACCGGCAGCCGGTGGATGCCGGCGAAGTTCAGGCCTTCGTGGAAGTCGCCCTCGGCGGTGCAGCCCTCGCCGAAGTAGACCGCCGTCACGTGCGGCTCGCGCTTGATCTTGCTGGCCAGGGCGATACCCGTGGCGTGCAAGATCTGGGTCGCGACCGGGCTTGATCCTGTAACCACCTTCAGGCGCGGATAGCTCCAGTGGTTGGGCATCTGGCGCCCGCCGCTGCAGGGATCGCCGTCGCGCGCCAGGAACTGCACCATCACCTCCCGCGCCGTCATACCGAGGACGAGCATCACCCCCAGGTCGCGGTAGTAGGGCAGGACCCAGTCCGTCCCCGGCCGGAGGGCCAGGGCGCTCCCCACCTGGGCCGCTTCATGGCCGCAGCAGGAGATGACGAAGTGGGCCTTCCCCTGCCGGTTCAAGGCCCACATGCGCTCATCGAGCGCGCGGGCCAGCGTCATCCAGTAGTGGGCGCTCAGGAGCTGCTGGGGCGAAAGCGACGGCTGGTCGTGCAGCGCGCCGTGGCGCCACCAGGTGGCGCCGGGTGCGGGGGGAGCCACGTGAGCAGTCGCGGTCTCAGGACTGGCTACGGTCGTCCCCGACGGCCTGACCCCCTGCTGCACAGCGTCTGGCGCGGACAGTGCGCCGTCGTGGTCCGACGTCATTGTCGGCTGGATCATCTCGGGCTCCTTATTCAGTTGCGGCTGCGGCCCGGGCCGGCCGCACGCAAGACCTTACACCAAGATCTAAGCACATTTTGCGCCAGGATGAAAGGGCAGGGACGAATGGGCAGCCCTCACCGCCTACGGCGACGAACGCCCAGGCGCCGCCAGCCCACGGTCCTCGTCCCCCTCTCCGTGTCGGAGAAGGGGTCGGACGCTTCACCTCTGGCGAAGGTCTCCGCGCACAAGCCGTTGTCGATCCCACCATAGGTAACCTGGCGGCCAGACATAACGTCCGCACGCCACGAGGAGGGTTGCACGGCCGACGGCGGCGGGGCTATTATGTAGCTATCCTACATAAACCGGAGGCTCAGGATGCCATCACCCACTGTGGTTCACGAGCAGGACCGCCCAGAGCAGACGTACCCGCTCCACCAAGACCTACGCGTTCGGGAGGTGCTCGGCTCGGGCACGGGCACGGGTGGCGGGGTGGCCGTGTACGTGGCGCACGTCCCACCGGGCGCAGGCGTGGCTGTCACGCAGCACGACGTGGACGAGACGGTCCACATCGCAGCCGGTACGGCACGGCTGCCGGACGGCACGGACTTGGGCGCGGGCACGTGGGTTCACCTGCCGGCCGGGACGCCTCACGGCCTGACCAATCCCGGCCCCGGCACGCTGCGCCTCGA
The DNA here is from genome assembly GCA_034437795.1 of Chloroflexota bacterium. Lineage (GTDB taxonomy): Bacteria > Chloroflexota > UBA11872 > UBA12225 > UBA12225 > DAOTTI01. The sequence goes on from DAOTTI010000120.1 coordinate 3,366, forward strand.
GCTGCTGATCCACGCCCCGCGGTAAGCTCGTCGGCCCAGGGGTAGCATGACGCCGTACGATCCGAGCTACCGAGCGGCACGGCCAGGCGCCCGAGTGGCCCTGGCCCTGCTGCGCCTGGGCCAGGCCGTGAAAAAGATCTCCGCGGCGGAGGGAACGGAGGCCGGCCTCACGCCCGCGCAGGCCCAGACGCTCCTCTTCATTCGCTATACCAAACCCTTCCTGGCCACCGTCGGCAACCTGGCCACGGCCTTGGGCACGACCCACGTCACGGCCATCGGGGTGGTGGCCGGCCTGGCCGCCCGCGGATTTGTGGAGAAGGCGCCGAACCCCGCCGACCGGCGGAGCACGCTCCTGCGCCTCACGCCGGCCGGCGAGGAGACGTGCCGCCGGCTGGAGAGGTGGGGCCACGTCCTGGAGGAGAGCGTCGGCCAGCTCCCACCCGATGAGCTGGCCGCCCTGGAGCGCGGCCTGGGGGCGCTGGTGTGGACCCTGCGCGCGGCCGGCCACCTCCAGGTGGCGGAGCCATGCCGTGGTTGCTTCTACTTCCGGGAGAACGCCCGGCCGGGCGCGGCCGAGCCGCACCGCTGCGCCCTGATCGACGCCTACGTCTCCGAGCGCGACTCCCGCCTCGACTGCCCCGACCATCTGCCCCTGGCTCTCTTGTCGGCGTCGCCGGAGGAAGAGGAACGAGGTTCGACGCTGGACGTGCGAGGCTAAGGGGGTAGGGAACCTCGAACGTCGAACTTCGAACCTCGGATCCCGTCTATGGGCTGGCCTGGTCCCAGCCGTCCAGGGTGCGCTTGAGCTCGTCGCGGTGCGTCGTCGCTGCGCCGGCGATGGTGTCCAGCTACACCTTCAGGCCCACATCCCCGAACGCCTCGGCTTGCATCGCCCGCTCCTTATGGTTGCGGACGGCCATTCCCCGACTGGTCCTGCATCCTGGGGCTGAACCTGCTCTTGCATCGCCCGCTCCTTATGGTTGCGGACGGCCATCTCCTCGGCGTCGTACACCTGCTGGACCATCTGGCAGGGGTGGGTGCCCGGCGGCACGCCCACCCCTGAGCTGGCCGCCCCATTACAGCGGTCATGGCGGTGCCAGGCCTCCTGCCGTGGTGCGGATCACGACAGCCGGTTCCCGTGAGAACCGTGCAGGCGGACGGGCAGGCGGGCCGGACCCGGGGCGTATCATATGGGTGTGCCCATCCTCGACACCCTGAGCCGGCCCCTGCAGGACCTGCGGATCTCGGTTACCGATCGCTGCAACTTCCGTTGCGTCTACTGCATGCCGAAGGAGATCTTCGGGCGGGACTACCAGTTCCTGCCTCGCGCGGAGCTGCTCACCTTCGAGGAGATCGCCCGCCTGGCGCGCATCTTCGTGCAGCTCGGCGTGCGCAAGATCCGGCTGACCGGGGGTGAACCGCTGCTGCGGCGCGAGCTGGAGCGCCTGGTGGCCATGCTGGCGGTGATCCCCAACCTCGAGGACCTGACCCTGACCACCAATGGCTCACTGCTGACGCCGGCCAAGGCGCGGGCCTTGCGGGACGCGGGCCTGAAGCGCATCACTATCAGCCTGGACTCGCTCGATGACACGGTCTTTATGGGCATGAACGACGTGGGAGTGCCTGTGGAACGTATTCTGGGCGCGATCGACGCGGCCGCCGGGGCCGGCCTCTTCCCGATCAAGATCGACATGGTGGTCAAGCGGGGCGCGAACGAGCAGAGCATCCTGCCCATGGCGGAGCACTTCCGCTGGACGGGGCACATCCTGCGCTACATCGAATACATGGACGTGGGCAACACCAATGGCTGGCGCATGGAGGACGTCGTCCCCGCCGCGGAGATCATTCGCACGGTGCACGCGGTATGGCCGCTGGAACCGGTGGAGCCGAGCTACTACGGCGAAGTGGCCGAACGCTGGCGCTACGTCGATGGGGCCGGCGAGATCGGCGTCATCGCCTCGGTGACGCAGCCCTTCTGCCGTACCTGCACCCGCGCGCGGCTCTCCGCCGACGGGAAGCTCTACACCTGTCTCTTTTCCGGATACGGCCACGACCTGCGCGCGCTGGTCCGCGGCGGGGCCAGCGACGATGAGATCAGGGCCTTCCTGGCCCGCATCTGGACGCAGCGTGCCGACCGCTATTCCGAGATCCGTACGGCACACACCGATGATCCGGCCATCATCCGGCGCAAGAAGGTGGAGATGTCCGCCATCGGCGGCTAGAAAGCGAGGACGATGCCAGAGCTGCGCAGCCAGCGCCTCCGTAAAGTGAACCATCAGGGCGATGCCCTTCGTCTGGGCATGAACTGGACGGAGGAGGATCTGGCCAAGCCCCAGGTGCTGGTGGAAAGCGCCTACGGGATGGGACACCCGGGGACCTTTCACTTCCGCCCCCTGATCGAGGAGGTCTCCAACGGCGTCTTCGAAGCCGGCGGCAAGCCAGCCGTCTTTTACGCCTCGGACATCTGCGACGGGGTCGCCCAGGCCCACGAGGGGATGAGCTACTCCCTCGTCTCCCGCGACGTCATCGCGGCCATGGTGGAGATCCACGCCCTGGCTCACCCGCACGACGGTATGGTCCTGATCTCCGGCAACGACAAGTCGGTTCCCGCCCACCTGATGGCCATCGCTCGCTGCGACCTGCCGGCCGTCCACCTGCCCGGCGGGACGCAGCTCAATGCGCCGGATTACGTCACGTCCGACCAGTTGTGGGGGATGGGGGCCGCCGTGGAACGAGGGGAGCTCCCGCGCGAGCGCCTAGAGCTCCACCAGAAGGGGGCCTGCCCCACCTGCGGCGCCTGCCAGTTCATGGGCAGCGCCAGCACCGGCCAGGTCCTGTCGGAAGCGCTCGGTCTGGCCCTGCCGGGCAGCGCGCTGATCCCCGCGCCGCTGACCCGCCACCTGCGCGTGGCGCGCGCCGCCGGCAAGCAGATCCTCAAGCTGATCGAATGGGACCTGCGCCCGAGCAAGATCCTCACCCGCCAGGCCTTCGAAAATGCGATCACGCTCCACGCCGCCGTGGGCGGCTCGACCAACGCCCTCCTTCACCTGCCGGCCATCGCCCGCGAGGCGGGGATCGACCTCACGCTGGACGACTTCGACCGCATCCACCGGCGCGTGCCGGTGCTGGCCAACGCCAAGACCACCGGCCGCTATCCCGTGGAATACCTCTGGTACGCCGGCGGCGTCCCTGCGGTGATGCTGGAGCTCAGGGACCTGCTCCACCTGGACTGCCTGACCGTGACCGGCAAGACGCTCGGCGAGAACCTGGACGAGATCGAGCGAGGCAGCTTCTTCTTCGAGACGCGGGGCTATCTGGCCAATGTGAAGGTAGACGTGCGGGAGGTGATCCGGCCCCGTGACGAACCCTTTGGACCCGAAGGGGGTGTAGCCGTGCTGCGGGGCAACCTGGCCCCCGGCGGGGCGGTGATCAAGCACTTCTCCGTGCCCAGGGAGATGCACGTCCACACTGGCCCGGCGCGGGTCTTTGACACTGAGGACCGCGCGGTAGAGGCGCTCATCGAGCGGCGCATCAAGCCCGGCGACGTGGTCGTCATCCGCTACGAAGGGCCGAAGGCGAATGGCATGCCAGAGATGTACTACGCCACGGCCATCATCGCCGCCAGCAAGGAGCTGAGCGCCACCTGCGCGGTGGTGACGGACGGCCGGTACTCCGGCGCGGCCAAGGGGCCCGCGGTGGGGCACGTGACGCCGGAGGCGCTGGACGGGGGCCCGATCGCGCTGGTGGAAGAAGGCGACCTGATCGAGATCAACGTCCCCGAGCGCCGGCTGGCCATCGTCGGGAGCAAGGACGGGCGGCTCAGTCCGGAGCAGGTGGACCAGTTGCTGGCCGAACGGCGCGCGCGCTGGGTGCGCCCCAAGCCCCGCCATGGCCGTGGCATCCTCGCCCTGTACTCGCGGGTAGCCGCCAGCCCCACCGATGGCGCCTACCTGGCCTAGCCTGAGCCAAGCCTGGACCTGATCCGGACCTATCCTGAGCTACTCACGTGCGGCTCCCGCTCCCGTCGCTGAAGGGCGCGAGCACGGCGGGAAGCCCCTTCCGGAACGAACGTGCAGCAAGAGGTCAAGCCCACCATCGAGTTTCTACCTGTGGCCAAGGTGAAAGACGTCAAGCCCGGCCAGATCAAGGGCGTGCGCGCCCGCGGCGGGTATGAGTTCGCCATCGCCAACGTCAATGGCCGCTACTACGCCTTCGAGGCCTACTGCCCGCACCAGGGCTGGCCCCTCAAATGGGGCGTCATCGACCGCGGGACCGTGGTCTGCGCCCTGCACCTGTGGCGCTTTGACCTGGACACGGGCGACGCCGTCGACCCGCCGCTGGCGGGCTGCCTCCAGACCTATCCGGTGAAGGTGGAAGGCGGCGTGATCTACGTCGGAGTTGGCGCGCGCTGAGACCGCCTGATCGCAGCGGCGCGGTCTATGTCGAGGTTGGAGGGCGCTGGGCGCGGGGGCGCAGGCGCCCCAGCACGCCACGGATGACGATCGCCATCCCGGCCGCACCCTGCGCCGATGCCGCGACCACCGCCTCATGGGTCAGCACCTCCGGCTGCTCCGGCAGGGCCAGGTTGGCGATCAGGCTGAGCCCCAGGACCCGCAGCCCGCGGTGGCGAGCCACCACCACCTCGGGGCAGGTGCTCATCCCGACGGCATCGGCGCCGATGGCCCGCAGAAAGGCCAGCTCCGCGCTGGTCTCGTAGCTCGGGCCGGCGACCATGGCGTAGACCCCTTCCTGCCAGGCCACGCGCGCCCCTTCCGCCACCTCCCTGGCCAGGCGGCGCAGGGTAGCGTCGTAGGCGCCGACCATCGCCAGGAAGCGTGGCCCCGCGGTCTCGTCGTTCGGCCCGCGCAGGGGGTGGAAGCCGGCCATGCCGGGCAGGAAGATGTGGTCCCGAATGATCATCAGGTCCCCGGCGCGAAAGGTGGGGTTGATGCCGCCGGCGGCGTTGGTGATGATCAGGACGGAGGCGCCCAGGGCAGCCAGCAGGCGCACGCCAAAGGTGACGGCCGCCATGTCGTGGCCCTCGTAGAAGTGGGCGCGACCCTGGAGGAGGGCGCAGACGGTGCCGCCGATCTCGCCGATCACCAGCTGCCCCGCGTGGCCCTCGACCGTCGTGGGCGGCATCCCGGGAATATCGGTATAGGGCACGGCAACTCGGTGGATGGCGCTATCCGCCAGCCCGCCAAGCCCGGAACCAAGCACGATCCCCACCGCCGGCACACGCGCGTCACGCGCGCGCACGGCCTGGACCGCACCGGCAAGCTCACTCATGCCACACTATCGAGATAGTAGATGATGGGGAACGCGCCGCCCCGACGCGGGGTCGCGGGGATACGGAGACGCGGAGAGGACTGAGAGGGAGCAGCGGCCGTCCCATCCGTCGCTGGCGCTCCGGAGGGGCATGACCGATTTCTCCATGAGCGGAGCCCTCACCCTTACCCTCTCCCAGAGGGAGAGGGAAGCGTCAGTGGCCGTGGAAGCATCCAGGCTAAGACGCCGTTGCCTGGCGATAGATCAGTGTGGTCGAGATGCTGGCGTGGCCCAGGCGGCGCTGGACCTCCCGCAGCTGGGCGCCGGACCCCAGCAGGTGCGCGGCAAAGGAGTGCCGGATGGTGTGCGGGGTGAGCGGGCCGCGGATCCCCGCCTCCTGGGCGTAGCCTTTCACCAGCAGCCAGAAGCCCTGGCGCGTCAGGCGGTCGCCCCGATGATTAAGAAAGAGGGCCGGGCTGGGCCCGCTGCGCAGCAGCGCCGGCCGGCCCCGCATGAGGTAGGCTTCCAACGCCTCCCGCGCCGTCTCATCTAGCTGCAAGATCCGCTCGCGCCCCCCGCGGCCGACGCAGCGGACGGAACCGGCCACTCGGTCCAGGGAGGAGACGTCCAGGGACACCAGCTCAGAGACGCGCATGCCCGTGGCGTAGAGCACGGCGAACATGGCCCGATCCCGCAGCGCCTCCGGCGTCTGCCGCCTGGCCGGTGCCGCCAGCAGGCGCTCCACCTCTTCGCGGCTGATGGTCTTCGGGGCGACCCGTCCCACACGCGGGGAGCCGATCTGGAGCGCGGGGTTGGTCTTGATCTCGCCCCGCTGGCGCAGGAAGGCGAAGAATGACTTCACGGCCGCGAGCTTGCGCGCGCGCGACGCGGCCGAGTACTGCTTCTCTGTGAGCGACGCCACGAAGCCCAGGATGGTCACCGGCTCCACCGACCAGTCGTGGATCCCCTGCTGGGACAGATAGGCGCGGAACTGGCGCAGGTCGTTCCGGTAAGCGGAGCGGGTATTTGCGCTAAAGCGCTTCTCGACCAGCAGATGCTGCAGAAAGGCCTCGAGCTGCCGCTCCGTCTGCCGCTCGGCCGCCCCTTCGGCAGCGCCCGAGGCGGTCCCTTCGACCGGGCTCGGGGCGCGCGCCGGCGGGCTTGAGCCGGCGCTAGCCGGCCCGGCGCCGCCGCTCAGGGGCAGCCTGCCGGCCAGCAGGATGCCTCGTGGCCCTTCTGCCGCCGGCCGCTCCAGCGTTGGTGGCATGATCGCGCTCCTCAGGTGCTCAGGTGGCTCTCCCGCCGCGCGGCCGCCGAGCAATGATGGCGAGTGAAGGAGGCGCCGGTGCAGGCCAGCCGCAGGGGGAGTGAATGACTTCACCCTTCTAACGCGCCGGCCACGCTTGCGCCTCCCGCCGCCAGGATCGCGCACCCGACATGGCTGGCAGCAGATGGCCCGCTCCCCTGGAAATGCGTCTCCTCTCCCTATGGTCGTCCCGCCCCTGGCAGGAACCCCGGGCCAGGGTAAGGGCTCCTTTCGTCCCCTCTCCCTGTGGGAGAGCGTTAGGGTCAGGGCTCCCCTTATGAACAATCAGGGCGAGCGCACTGGTTGAACCGGGGCTGCTCGCCCACACGTGGCCCTCTTCTGAGGAGACGCGTCAGGCCGCGGCCGTCACCAGCGCCAGCACCACCTGGCAGATCCTGGCCAGGCTCTCGACGGTGATGCACTCATCGACGCTGTGCGGTTTCTCGTAGCCGACGCCCAGGTTAACGGCCTGGATGCCGGCCGCGTTGAGCACGTTGGCGTCGCTCCCGCCGCCGGTCGGGACGAGCTGCGGTTCCAGCCCGCAGGCGCGCATAGCCGCGCCGGCCAGGCGGATGACCGGCGCGTCGTCGGGGATGCTGAAGGCGGAGTAGGCGCGCTCCACCTTCGCCTCCACCCGTGCCCCCAGCTCCTGCGCCGCGGCCTCCAGGCGCTCCAGCATGTGGCGGGTCTGCGCCTCCAGCTTGCCCTCGTCGCGGCTGCGCGCCTCGCCTTTCAGATACACCCGCTCAGGAACGACGTTGGAGGCGGTGCCGCCGGAGATGACGCCGAAGTTGGCAGTCGTCTCGTCGTCGATGCGCCCCAGGCGCATGGCCGCCAGGGCGCGGGCCGCCGCCACGAGGGCGCTGATCCCCTGCTCCGGCGCGACGCCGGCGTGCGCGGCCCGGCCGATGACCACCACCTCGATGGCGTTCTGGGCCGGCGCGCGGTGGACGATGGTGCCTACCGGCCCATGGCTGTCCAGGACCACCGCCTGTCTCGCCGCTAAGGCGGCCACGTCGAGCGCCTTGGCGCCTCGCAGCCCAGTCTCTTCCTGGACGGTAAAGACGATCTCCAGGGGCCGTGTTTCCAGGCCCAGCTCTTCTGCGCGGCGCAGCGCCTCCAGGATGGCGGTAATGCCGGCCTTGTCGTCGGCGGCCAGGATCGTCTCCCCGCTGCTGCGAATGACGCCGCCGTCAATGACGGGCCGGATGCCGGTGCCGGGCTGGACGGTGTCCATGTGCGCGGCCAGGAGCAGGGGCGGGAGGCCGGCCAGGCGCCCGCGCCCCGGTCGCCGGCCAATCACGTTGCCGCCGGCGTCGCGCCCCGCTTCGACCCCACACTCGCGGAGCAGCCGCTCCAGCCTCTGGCCAATGGCCTCCTCCTGGCCGGATGGGCTGTCGATGCGGACGAGGTCAAAGAAGGTGTCGATCGCGCGCTGCTGGTCGATGGCGGGTATCATGGGCATCACCCCGGCATTATAGTGGGGTGCACGGTGCTCATCGGCATTAACGCCCAGAAGCTGTTCGCCACGCAGGACTACCGCAACGCGGGGATCAGCCGGTACATCGGGGGGCTGGTCAGGCACCTCCCCCGGCTGCCTGGTGACGAGCGGTACCTGCTGTACACCGGCCCGCACGTGCGCGCCTGGCCTGACCTGGAGAGCGCGCGGCTGCGGATCGCCTCGACCCGGCTGCCCACCACTCACCCCGTGCTGCGCATCCTGTGGGAGCAGACGGCGCTCGCGGCCCTGGCCGCACGTGACGGGATCGACCTGCTGCACTGCCCGCAGAACGTCCGCCCCCTGGGGGCGACGGTTGCGGTGGTCGTCACCATCCACGACCTCACCTTCATTCGCTATCCCGATCGCTTTGACCCGTTGCGACGACGGTACCTGGCTACCTTCACGCGGTATTCCGCCCGCCACGCGGCGCGCGTCCTGGCCGACTCGGACGCCACGCGGCGCGACGTGGTGGCCGCCTTTGGCCTCCCCGCCGATCGCGTTCACGTGGTCTATCCGGGGGTGGACGAGGACTTCCGGCCCTACGACCCGCGCCACCCGGCCGACCGCAAGGCGCTGCAGGCGTTCCGCGCCCGGCACCAGCTGCCGGAACGGTTCATCCTCTACCTGGGCACGCTGGAGCCGCGCAAGAACGTGGACCGGCTGGTCCTGGCCTATGGACGCCTGGCGGCGGCCGGCCTGCCGCATTTCCTGGTCCTGGCGGGGGGCAAAGGGTGGAACTACCAGGCCATCTTCCGCGCCATTGAGCAGCAGGGCCTCCAGGACCGCGTCATCGTGGCCGGGTACGTGGCCCGCGCGGAGCAACCCCTCTGGTACAATGCCGCCGACTTATTCGTTTATCCCTCCCAGTACGAGGGCTTCGGCTTGCCGCCGCTGGAAGCCATGGCATGCGGCGTGCCGGTAGTCACGTCCGACACCTCGTCCCTGCCGGAGGTGGTGGGGACCGCCGGCGCGACCGTGGATCCCGGCGATGTGGAGGCACTCACAGAGACCATGCGGGCGGTGCTGAGTGACGGCGCGCGGGCGGCGGCCATGCGTGCCCAGGGCCTGCGACAGGCTGCCAGATTTACCTGGCAGGCTGCCGCTGCAAGCTGCCTGGCTGCCTATCGAGCGGCCGCAGACGACCGGCATCGGGCATGAACGCGTCCCCGGTGCTGCCGGCCGAGCCTGCGGCGTCGACCGGCGCGACGACCCGACCCGGCGCAGGGGCGCTTGCCTCCGGCGCGCCCACCGCCAGCGCGCCGGAGGGTCCGGCCGCAGCGGCTACGGCCGGGGCCCTGCGCCGGTCGAGAGCGCGCGCGGTTCGCGCCAAGCTGCGGGCCAGGCTGGCGTACTTTGTCGGAGACGTCATCCTCATCCACTTCGGCTTTCTCCTGGCCTACTGGCTGCGCTACGAGCTGCGACTGTGGCCGGAGCTGGGGGAGTTCTTCGACGCGCCCTTCAGCGCCTATTACCTCGCCGAAGGAGTGCTCCTGGCGGTGGTGCTCTCCGTCTTTGCCCAGCGCGGGCTCTACCGCCTGAAGCGCACCACCCAGTGGCTGGACGAAGCGGGGATCATCTTCTTTGGCTCAACGGCAGGCATCTCCGTGCTGGTGATGGTCTTCTACCTGTTCCGCCCGGGCGTGACCTCGCGGGCCATGCTGTTCTACGCCTGGGTGATCATCATGGCCGTCTTAAGCCTGGAGCGCCTGGCCATCCGCCTGGTGCTGGCCCAGCGCCGCAAGCGGGGCATCGGGCTGTCCCGCGTGCTGGTCGTCGGGGGCGGGCAGATCGGCAAGTGGATCATGCAGCAGATCGCTGTGCGGCCGGGGCTGGGCTATGTCCTGGCCGGCTTCTGCGACGACGTGGCCTGGCAGCAGCAGGTCTCGTTCGGGCGCTTCCCCTGCCTGGGGGCCGTCAGCGATCTGGAGCAGGTGCTGGCGCGGCACCAGATCGATGAGGTGGTGATCGCCCTGCCGTCGGCGGAGCACCAGCGCATCCTGGACATCGTGGCCCTGTGCCGGCGGAACGAGGTCGGGTTCCGCTTGGTGCCGGATACGTTCGACCTGACCCTGGGGACGCTGGAGGTGGACCAACTGGCCGGCATCCCCTTGATTGGCCTGCGCGAGCCGGCCCTGCATGGGTTCAACCGCGCCATCAAGCGGACCATCGACATCCTGGTCTCGGCCGCGGCCTTGATCGTCGCCGCGCCCATCATGCTGCTGGTGGCCGTGGCGGTCAAGCTGGATAGTCCGGGGCCGGTCTTCCTGCCCCAGGAGCGGGTGGGCAAGAACGGCAAGGTGTTCCGCATCTATAAGGTGCGCTCGATGTACCAGGACGCCGACCGGCGTCTGAAAGACCTGCTGCATCGCAACGAAGCCGGCGGGCCGATCTTCAAGATGAAGGACGACCCGCGACGGACCAGAGTGGGCAAGCTCATCCGGCGCCTGAGCCTGGACGAGGTGCCTCAACTCTGGAATGTCCTGGTCGGCGACATGAGTCTCGTCGGCCCGCGCCCGCCCCTGCCGCACGAGGTGGAGCAGTACGACGATTGGCAGCGCCGCCGCCTGGAGGTCGTGCCCGGCCTGACGGGGCTGTGGCAGGTCAATGGCCGGAGCGACCTCCCGTTCGACGAGATGGTGATGCTCGACCTGTTCTACATCGAGAACTGGTCGCTCGCGCTGGACCTGAAGATTATTCTCCAGACCATTCCGGCCGTGCTCAGCATGCGCGGCGCCTATTAAACAGTTCAAATTAAACAGTTTAACGTTCAAGGTTCAAAGTTCAAAGTTCAACGTGCTGCGTTGGAATGTGACGACTGCTGCCTGAAGACCCTGGACCTTGAATGGTGGACCCTTCACCTTGAACCGCTCATGAAACTGGCCATCGTCCACGATTACCTAAATCAGATGGGCGGCGCGGAGCGGGTGCTGCTGGTGCTGCACGAGCTGTATCCGGACGCCCCGATCTACACGTCCATCTACGCCCCGAACCGCGTGGACCCCGCGTTCCGGCGCATGGATATCCGCGCCAGCTTCATGCAGCGCCTGCCGCTGGTGCACACCCACCACCAGGCCTTCCTCCCCCTGTTCCCCTTCGCCTTCGAGAGCCTGGACCTGCGGGCCTATGACGTGGTGCTGAGCATGAGCAGCGGCTGGGCCAAAAACGTCCTGACGCGCCCGGAGACGTGCCACATCTGCTACTGCCTGACGCCGATGCGGTTCGGCTGGAACTTCAATGAGTACGTGGCGCGGGAGCCGGTAGCGGGCTGGCAGCGGGCCGCGCTCCTCCCGATCATGACCGCCCTCCGCCTATGGGACGTGGCCGGCGCGAACCGCGTGGACTACTTTGCCGCCATCTCCACGGTGGTGGCGCGGCGCATCCGCAAGTTCTACCGCCGTGAGGCGACGGTGATCCACCCGCCGGTCGATACGTCGCGGTACGCCTACCGCGCCGCCGACGACGCCGAGGAGCCCAACGGCCGGGTGGAGGGCGGCTATGTGCTCGTCGTCTCCCGCCTGGTCCCCTACAAGCGCGTCGACCTGGCGATCGAGGCCTGCAACCGGCTGAAGCTGCCCTTGAAGATCCTGGGAGACGGCCGCGACCGGCCGCGCCTGGAGCGAATGGCCGGCCCCACTGTCGAGTTTCTCGGCTTCGTAGATGACGCGACCAAGCGGCACTACCTGTACGGCTGTCGCGCCTTCATCTTCCCCGGCGAGGAAGACTTTGGGATTGCGCCCCTGGAGGCGATGGCCGCGGGCCGGCCGGTGGTGGCCTACGCCGCCGGCGGCGCGCTGGACACGGTGATCGATGGCCAGACCGGCGTGCTCTTCGCCGAGCCCTCAGCAGAGGCCCTGGCCGCGGCCCTGGAGCGGGCGCTGGCGTGCTCCTGGGACCGCGCCGCCGTGGCCGCCCACGCCGCCCGGTTCAGCGTAGAGACGTTTAAGACGCAGCTCAGTGGCTTTGTGGCCGCAAAGGTGGCCGAGTTCCGCGCTAGCGCCGGCAGCGCGCGACTGGACCGGCTGGCGAGCCCGCCGGCCCACGCCGGCGCCGTCCTGTGATCGCGCAGGGCGGCGGGCCAGTGGGGGGCAGCCATGGGTATCCTCTAGCGCCGTGAGGGTGGCGCGGGCCGGAGACCGGCCGCTGCGCCGGTACGGCCGATACTGCGCCGGCTGAGCGGCCGGCATGGCGCGGACGGGCCGGCCGCGACGCGGACGCCGCGGTAAGGATCAGGGCATGGAGTTTCGCGACTACTGGCAGATCATCTGGCGCCGGCGCAACCTCATCGTGCCGCTGGTGGTGGTCACCTTCCTGGCCAGCCTGATCTTCAACCTGGTACTGCCACCAATCTATAAGACGGATACGACCGTCTACGTGCAGGCCATCATCCCGCCGGTCCCGCCGGGCACGCCGGAGTACTTCTCGCGCGAGTACTATCGCACCGTCTACTCGGAGTACCTTTCCGACGACCTCAGCATCATCGTCAAGAGCCGCTCCTTCGCGGAGAAGGTCGCCGACCGGCTGGAGGCGCGGTTTGGGCGCACCGTCGCCCCCAAGGACGTGCTGGACTCGGTGATCAACACCAAGCGCAGCCATCGCACGCTGAAGATCACCATCGGCACCGGCTCCGAGGCGCTGACCAAGCAGATTGCCGAGGCCATGGACGACGTCCTGCGCCTGGAAGGCTGGCGCCTCTTTTCCACCGACGAGCGCCGCGTCGATCTCGTGGTCGTGGACCCGCCCCGCGACCCCACCTCGCCCAGCGTGCTGCGCCGGCTGCTGGAGGTCCTGCTCCACACCGGCATTGCCCTCATCGCGGGCACCGGCATCGCCTTCCTGCTGCACTACCTCGACGACCGCATCCAGGACGAGAACGACGCCGCCCGCACCCTGGCCTGGCCGGTGCTCGGCGCCATCCCCGGCGCAGGCCCGCCGGAGGCGGGCCACCCCGCGCCGGCCGGCACGGGAGCCAACGGCGCACTCGCTCCGGGTCTGCGGGGAAGCCTGCGTAAATGGCTCCCCCCGCTACGCGCCGGCCGCACCAACGGTAAGCTGCGCCCCCGCGCCCGCCCGCCGGCCCGTGTGGGAGACGAGCCGCCGAGCAAGGCCGCCTCATGATGGACCTGCGCACCTACCTCGGCATCTTGGCGCGCCGCTGGCCCCTGATCGTCGGCCTGGCGGCCCTGGCGGGGGCCACCGCCTACCTTTCCGCCGTGCGCGCCCCCCGCGTCTACCGCGCCACCGCCCAGCTCTCGGTCACGCCGACGTCGATCGACTTCTTCAAAGGGGAGGCCGTCCAGCGCCTGCTGAACAACTACACCTGGCAGCTTAGATCACGGGACTTCGCGGCGCGGATCGCGCCCGCCGTCCAGCCGCCGGCCGCGCCAGAGGCCCTGGCGGGCAAGATCAAGGCGGTGGCGGCCCCCAGCGAGTACCGCATCGCCATCGAGGTCGATGACCCCGACCCGGCCCGTGCGCAGGCCATCGCCAACGCGGCGGCGGTGGGGTTCGTGGACCTGATCCTCGCCGAGGTAGCGGGCAATGAGAAGTGGGAGGTTCAGGTGAAGGTGCTGGACCGCGCCGAACTGCCCGCGGCGCCGGTAAGCCCTCGCCCCAAGCGGGACGCGGCCGGTGCAGGCATCCTGGGAGCGCTACTCGGGATCGGGCTGGCGCTGCTCCTCGAGTTCTGGGACGATCGGATCAAGGACGCCGATGAGGCGGGGAGCCTGCTGGCCTGGCCGGTGCTGGGCGTCATCCCGCGGGTCCAGGGAGCGACCGCCAGACCCCGCTGGCTGCCCCGGCCCCAGCCCCAGCCGCGCGCCTCCCCGCTGCCGCCGGCGGGCTCGGGTTCCGGCCACGCGGCATTCCTCTCCGACCAGACCTTCACCCCTGGCCCCGGACCCGGCTCGCCACGCAGTGGCCAGGAAGCGCTTGCTCGATCTGTGGCTCGACCTGAGCCTGATGGGGAACCTCAACGATGACTCTCGACACCGACGCAGCAGTACAGCCGGCCGGCCAGCCGGACGTCGTCGCCTATACCCATCCCCGCTCGCCGGCGGCCGAGGCGTTCCGCACCCTGCGCACGAACATCCAGTTCGCATCCCTCGACCGGCCCGTACGGCGGCTGCTCTTCACCAGCGCCGGGCCGGATGAAGGGAAGTCGCTGGTGATCGCCAATCTGGCGGTGACCATAGCCGGCGCCGGCGGGCGTGTAGTAGTAGTGGATGGCGACCTCCGCCGCCCGTCGCAGCACGAGATCTTCCACCTGGACAATGCCAGAGGGCTGACCAACCTCTTTCTCGCCCCGCGGGGCGCGGACGGCGCGCCGGCGCTCGACCTGCCGCTGCAGGCGACGGCGGTGGAGAACCTGTGGGTCCTCACTAGCGGCCCACTGCCCCCCAACCCGGCGGAGCTTCTGGCCTCGCACCGGATGGACGAGATCCTGCGGGCGCTCGACCAGCGGGCCGACTACGTGCTGCTGGACTCGCCGCCGGTGATGGCGGTAACTGACGCCGCGGTGCTGAGCAGCAAGGTGGACGCCGTGCTGCTCGTCGTCGGCGCAGGGGTGGTCAAGCGGGAGCTGGCGCGCAAGGCGAAAGCGCAGCTAGAGGCGGTGCGCGCACCGGTGCTGGGCCTCGTCGTCAATAACGTGCCGTTTGATCCCACTGCCTTCGCCGGCTACTACGAGATGCCCGCTGCGCAGTAGGCGGCGGGGCGGGACACGTCCTGCGGGCCTTGATCGACCTTCACACCCACCTCTTGCCGGGCGTTGACGACGGGGCGCAATCGCTCCAGGAAGCGCTGGCGCTGTGCCGGCTGGCCGTGGCCGACGGCACCCAGGTAGCCGTGGCGACGCCACACGCTCGCGGGCGGGGCGGGGTCTGGACGGAACACCTCGCTCCCGCGCCAGGGCCGCGCGGAGCCGGCCCGAACGGGCCGCAGCCCGAGGCGGCCGGCATCACCGCGGCGCAGGTCGAGGCGTGGACGAGCGCGCTGCAGCGGGAGCTGGACGCGCAGGGCATCCCGCTGCGGCTGGTGGCGGGGATGGAGACCCTCTTCGACGCCGATCTCCCCAGCCGCGCGCCGTCCCTGGTCACGCTGGGCGGAACTCGCTACCTCCTGCTCGAGTTCCCGGCCTGGATGGTGCCGCCCGGCGCGGCCGAGGTCATCTTCCGGCTCCAGGCCGCGGGACTGGTCCCCGTCATTGCCCACCCCGAGCGGAACGACGAGATCGCGCGGCGCCCCGAGCTACTGGAGGAGCTGGTGCAGCGGGGCTGCCTGGTCCAGGTGACGGCAATGAGCCTGACCGGAGGCTTCGGCTCGGCCGCGCACGCCACGGCCACGGCGCTCCTCCAGGCGGGGCTGGCGCACGTCATCGCCAGCGACGCCCACTCCTATCCCTGGCGCCCGACCGGCCTCTCCGAGGCAGTGGCCGAGGCGGCGCGGGTGGTCGGGGAGGCGCAGGCCCGCGCCATGGTCACCTCCATCCCGCGCGCCATCCTGGAGAACCGTGAAGTGGCGGTGCGCCCGCCTTCGCCGGCCCGCAGGCGGCGCCGTCCACGCCGCTTCTGGTCCATCTGGTAGACCACCGCCTCGCGCCCGCGCTCCAGCCCGGCTGCTCGAGACGTTCCTTCTCCCTGTGGGAGAGCCAGGGCGAGGGCTCCTTTAGTTCCCTCTCCCTCTGGGAGAGGGTTAGGGTGAGGGCTCCTTCGGAATTGGCCCCTCTCCCTGTGGGAGAGCGGGAGCCTGCGGAGCGGGCAGCGGTGAAGGCTCCGCTCGTGAGGAAGCCAGGCTCATCGGCTCTGAAAGAGCCCTGCGGCGGTGCTGAGCCCCTCCACGCGGGCCTGGAATGCGCTCAATATGCCGGAAAGTGAAAGAGCCTCTCCGCAGGGAGAGGCTCTTTCCGCGCTAGCCGGTAACAGCCAGCCGGATTGCTCGCCAGGTGGCGGGGCTACTGGAGGCGGACCTCCGTGAATGCTGTACTCAACTTGAGAACCGCCGAATGGGCCAGGTGGCTATTACCGCTAGCGCGGCGACTACCCATTCAACATCACCTCCTTTCCACCTAGCCTGTAGCATAGGGCCCGCGGCCGGCGCCGGTCAAGCAGCTAGCCTGAAGGAGCCATGCGCGGCGCCCTCACTCCGGCCTCGCCTGGACTATTCCTGCCGGCGACGAGTCCCGTCTTCTCTCTGGGACAGCCGCCTCCCCCACAGGGAGAGGGCTCCACCTCATCAATGATCCAGGCTGGCGAAGCGTCCCGCCCCCTATGGGAGAGCGGGAGCCCGCGGAGCTGGCAACGGTGACGGCGCCGCTGATGGAGCATCGGCCATGCTCCTACGGGGCGCCAGCGACGGGTGGAAGAGCCGGCCATTTTCCCGCAGGAATCCAGGCGAGGGCTCCCCCTGGCCCTCGCCCAGGGAGAGGGAAACGCCTCTCACGCGGGCGGGTAGCGCTCGGCGTCGCGCGCGCCGTACTTGGCCAGGACCTGCTCCAGGCCGGCCTGGAGGTCGATGCCCTGGGAGTTGGCCAGGCAGATCATGGTGTACAGGAGGTCGGCCAGCTCCAGGGCCAGCTCCTGAGCCGGCTCGTCCAGCTTCTTGGGCTTTTCTCCAAACAGGTGGTTCACCAGGCGCGCCAGCTCGCCCAGCTCCTCGGTGAGCCTGGCCAGCTGCGAGAGCGGGTGCCAGTAGGCCCAGCCCCGCGCCCGCATCCACTCGTCGACCAGGCGCTGGGCGTCGCGGAGCGTCAGCGGCGAACTGGCCGCCGCGCCCGCGGTCCCTTCACCGGCCCCGTGACGGGGCGCCAGCCGGCTCTTTCCTGCGTCGCTCTCTGGTTTGTTGCCTGTCATGCTGCTGGTCCCAGCGTACCGGAGCCGGCGCCGGGCCGAGGCGCGGTGAGCGCGGGCAGGGCCGCCCAGGTGGCCGTCCGCTCTGCCAGGCGCTCCGCTGCCCTTGCCAGCGCCTCCCTCACCCGCTTGGGGGCCGTGCCACCCGGCACGTCCCGCGCCGCCACCGAGCGCTGGACGGAGCCAAGGGCCAGGGCGTCCGGCCCAAACGCCTCGTGGTAGCGACGCAGCTCGTCCAGGCCAAGCGTTTCCAGCCGGCGCCCAGCGGCGGCAGCGTCCGCCACCAGACGCTTGACGGCCTCATAGGCCGTACGGAACGGCACGCCCTTGCCGACCAGGTAGTCGGCGTAGTCGGTGGCGGTGGTATAGCCGGCGCCGGCGCGCTCCGCCGCCCGCTCGGGGCGCAGCGCCAGCGCCCCCACTGCCACCGCCAGGGCGCGCAGGGCGGAGCGCGTGGTATACGCGGCGTCAAACAGCGCCTCCTTGTCCTCCTGGAGATCGCGCCCGTAGGCCATAGGCAGACCCTTCAGGACGGTCAGGAGCCCTTGCAGGTGGCCGAAGACGCGGCCGGCCTTGCCCCGGGTCAGCTCGGCCGCGTCCGGATTGTGCTTCTGGGGCATGATGCTGCTCCCTTCCGCCCAGCGGGAAGAGAGCGCGGTGAGCCCAAACTCGTCACTGGCCCACAACACCACGTCCTCGGCCAGGCGCGAGAGGTGCGCCATGGTCAGGGCGCAGGCGAAGAGCAGCTCCGCAGCGAAGTCACGGTCCGCGACGGCGTCCATGCTGTTGGCGCTCACCTGCGAGAAGCCAAGCTCGGTGGCGGCGACGTCGCGCCGGATGGCGAAGGTGGTGCCGGCCAGCGCCGCCGACCCCAGGGGCAGCACGTCCGCGCTCCCGTACGCCTGGCGGAGCCGCGTGAGGTCCCGCTCCAGCATCTCCACGTAGGCCAGCAGATGGTGGGCGAAGAGGACGGGCTGCGCCGGCTGGAGATGGGTGTAGCCCGGGAACACCGCGTCCGGCCACCGTTGCGCCTGCTCTAGGAGCGCCCGCTGGAGCCCAAGGGCCGCCGCCGCCAGCTCGACGCACGCGTCCTTGCACCACAGGCGCACGTCCGTCGCCACCTGGTCGTTCCGGCTGCGCGCGGTGTGCAGGCGGCGCCCCACGTTGTCGCCGCGGCCGGGGAAGCGCTCCTCCAGGAGCCGGCGCAGGCGGAGCTCGACGTGGCTGTGGATGTCCTCGCCCAGGGGCACCAGCCGGTAGAGCTGTTCATCGATCTCAGCGCAGATGGTCCGCAGCGCGGCCTCGACCGCGCTGGCGTCCTCGGCCGGCATGACGTCCGGCAGGGAGCGGGCGAGCATGCGCACGTGGCCGATGCTGGCCGCGATGTCGTGCCGGTAGAGCTTCCAATCGAAGCGGATACTGGCGGTGTAGGTCAGGACGGCGGGATCCAGCGTCGCCCCCGTCAGGGTGCCCAGCTCGCCCAGGCCGGCAAGATTGGGCATGCCGGCCAGATCGATGGCGCTGGGGCCGGGAGGGAGCTGGATCATGGGGCCGGATCGGGGGCGGCACGCAGGGTCATCCGCTCACCGCCCTGCCAAAGACATCCAGGAACTCGTCGCAATCGGCCTCGGTCACGATCAGGGGCGGGGCCAGGCGGATGGCGGTGTTCGAGGTCTTATTCACCAGCACGCCCTGCTCGCGGCACCGGTTCAGGACGTCGGTCGCCTTCTCGCGGCCGAACTCGATGCCGAGCCACAGGCCGGCGCTCCGGATCTCGGTGATCTCACTGTCCGCTTCGGCCTGGAGCGACTGCAGGCCGGCCACCAGGCGCGCGGCCATGCGCCGCGCGTGCGCGGGCAGGTCCCTGTCCAGGATCTCCTGCAGGACGGCACGCCCGGCGGCGCAGACCAGGGGATTGCCGGCGAACGTCGAGCCGTGGTCGCCGGGCTCGAAGACGGCCGCCGGCTCCTTGGCCAGGCAGGCGCCGATCGGCAGGCCGCCGGCCAGCCCCTTGGCGATGGTCATGATGTCGGGCTCGATGCCGTACTGCTCGTAGGCCCACAGGGTGCCGGTGCGGCCCATGCCGCTCTGCACCTCGTCAAGGATCAGCAGCAGCTTTCGTTCGTCGCACAGGGCCCGCACCCCCTGCAGGTACGCCCGCGTCGCGGGGTAGACGCCGCTCTCTCCCTGCACCGGCTCCAGCAGGATGGCGACGGTCTCGCCGGTCACGGCCGCCTGCAGCGTCTCCAGGTCGTTGAAGGGCACCTGCTTGAACCCGGCCGGCATCGGGTCGAAGGGCTCCTGGTAATGGCGGTTGCCAGTGGCGGCGAGTGTGGCCAGGGTGCGCCCGTGAAAGGAGTTGTGGGTGGAGATGATCTCGTAGGCGCCATTCTTGTGCAGCTTGCCCCACTTGCGCGCCAGCTTGATAGCGCACTCGTTGGCCTCGGCACCGCTATTGGTGAAGAAGACACGATCCAGGGCCGAGTGGTCGACCAGCAGCCGGGCCAGCTCGATCTGGGGCCTGGTGTAGTAGAGGTTGGTGGTGTGGATCAGCGTCGCCACCTGCTCCTGGACGGCGCGGACCAGCACCGGCGGGCAGTGCCCCAGGACATTGACCGCCAGGCCGGCGATGAAGTCGAGATAGGCTCGCCCCTGATCGTCCCAGACGCGGACCCCCTCCCCGCGCACCAGCGTCAGCGGCTGTCGGGTGAAGGTGCGCATGTAGAGCGCGCTCTCCAGGGTTGGGATGTCCTGGTTGGCCAGGGCATCCCGGGCAGGTGTGGGGGCGGGTGTGGTGGTGGCCATGCGGCTTGCTTCCTTTCGGCAGATGGCAGTTCGCGTGATCGCTGCGCCCTTAGGCGGTGAAGACGGTGCCGGCCGCGCAACGGGCCAGCAGCTCCTCCATGATCGCGTGGGGCCGGCCGCCGTCGAGAATGGACGCCCGCGCCACGCGGTCCAGGCTGCGCAGGCAGGCGTCCACCTTGGGGATCATCCCGCCGGAGATCACGCCGTCGCGACGCAGGGCCTCCGCCCGCGCGCGATCCAGCACGGGCAGGACGCGCCCGGCGCCGTCCTTCACCCCCGGTACGTCGGTGAGGAAGATCAGGCTGGTGGCGCCCACCGCCCGCGCGATGTCGCCGGCCACGGTGTCGGCGTTGACGTTCAAGGGGCCGTCTGGCCCCAGGGCGATGGGCGCCACCACCGGCACGTAGCCGGCAGCCGCCAGCGCCGCCAGCGGCCGCGGGTCGACCTCATCGACCTCGCCGACGAACCCGATGTCCGGATCGGTCTGGCGATGGGCGCGGATGAAACCGCCGTCCACCCCGCAAAGACCAATCGCCGGCGTGCCCGCGTTCTGGAGCTCCGCCACCAGCTCCTTGTTCACCTTGCCGGCCAGGACCATGACCGCCACCTCCAGCGTCTCGGCGTCCGTCTGGCGCAGCCCGTTCACGAAGATGGGCTCTTTGCCGATCCGCTTCAGCCAGTCGCTGATGATGGGCCCGCCGCCGTGCACCAGGATGGGCCGGTACCCGGCCGCCATGGCCGCCTGCAGATCGGCGACGACGGCGTCCTTGTGCGGCAGCGCCGCGCCCCCCAGCTTGATAACCACGGCCTTCATGTCACTCGACAGTGCCATGCAGTCGCTCGCCCTGCTTCATCGTTCTCCCCAGCCCGCCCAGCAGCGCGCGGGGTGGACGCCCCTGCGTCCTCTCTCGTCTCTCACGTCGTCCTAGGTCGTATATTCGCTGTTCAGGCGCACGTACTCGGGGGTGAGGTCGCAGCCCCAGGCTGTCGCGGCGCCGTTCCCCAGGTGCAGGTGCACGGATAGGCGGACCTCCTTCCCCCGCATCTCGGCGGAGGCGGCCGCCGGATCGTAGTCCGTCGCCAGGCCGGCGCGGACTACGAGCACCCGCCCGATAGTGATGTCGAACCGCGCCGGGTCGAACTCGGCGCCGGCGTAGCCGGCGGCGCACGCGATGCGACCCCAGTTGGGGTCGGCACCCTGGACGGCGGCCTTGGTCAGATTGGACCCCGCGATCGCCCGCGCCACGCGGCGCGCATCCTCGTCGCTGGCGGCGCCTTCCACGCGCACTTCGACGAACTTGGTGGCCCCCTCGCCGTCGCGGGCCATGGCCTGGGCCAGGCGCCGGCAGACGCTGGCCACGGCGGCCTCAAACAGGGCGCATTCCGGCTGCGTGCCGTCGAGCGCCGGCCGGCCGGCCGGCCAGGCCGCGCCGTTGGCCAGGAGCAAAGCGGTGTCGTTGGTCGACATGTCGCCGTCGATGACGACCATGTTGAAGCTCTCCGCCACCGCCCGCGCGAGCGCCTGCTGCAGGTAGTCCGGCGTGACGGCGGCGTCGGTCCCGATGAAGGCCAGCATGGTGGCCATGTGCGGCGCGATCATCGCCGCTCCCTTGGCCATGCCGGCCACCGTGATCGGGACGGCGGTCGCGTCGCCTGCCCCCTCCCTACCCAGAGCCGCGGGGCGATCAGCCAGCCAGAAGCGCGCCGCCGCCGTCTTGGGGACGGTGTCGGTGGTCATCATCGCCTCCACGGCGCTCGGGCCGCCGTGAGCGGTGAGCTCCAAGGCGCGAATGCCAGCCTCCAGGCGGTCCATGGGCAGCTGGATGCCGATCACCCCCGTGGAGGCGACGAAGACCTGCTCGGCGCGGATGCCGAACGGGGCCCCGGGCCCTTCGGCGAAGAGGGCCTGCATCCGGCGCGCATTCTGCAGCCCCTGCTCGCCCGTGGCCGCATTGGCGTTCCCGCTGTTGAAGACGATGCCCCGCACGTGGTGGCGTGACCGCGCCAGGACCTCCTGGCAGACCAGGACCGGCGCCGCCTTGAGCTTGTTGGTCGTGAACGTGCCCGCCCCCACCGCTGGCTCCTGCGAGAGCACCCCGCCCACGTCCTTCCGCCCGCTCGCCTTGAGGCCGCAGGTCCCGCCGCCGGCCAGGAACCCCCGCGCGGCGGTCACGTCGGCGCTAAAGACCTCTAGCTGCTCCTGGGTGTTCACGCGCTCTACCACCTACCGCTTGTCGGTTCAGGATCGATGGCTCCCGACCCTAGATGAACAGCGGCGCCAGCACCAGGGTAATGGTGCTCAGAAGCTTGATCAGGACGTGCAGGGACGGGCCGGCCGTGTCCTTGAACGGGTCCCCCACGGTGTCGCCGACCACGGCGGCGGCGTGCTCGGGCGTGCCCTTGCCCAGGGGCTTACCGTCTACCAGGCTCTTGAGCTGTCCCGACTCGATGAACTTCTTGGCGTTATCCCAGGCGCCCCCGCCATTATTGAGCACCGTGGCCAAGAGGATGCCTGCCATGGTCCCCACCATGAGCATCGCCGCCTCCGCCTCCCACCGCAGCACCAGGCCCACAAGCACGGGGGCGGCGACCGCCAGGATGCCGGGCAGGACCATCTCACGTAAGGCGGCGCGCGTGGAGATGTCGACGCACTGGGCATAGCTCGGGCGCGAGGTGCCGGCCATGATCCCGGGATCGGACCGGAACTGGCGCCGCACCTCCTCGATCATGTCCTGGGCCGCCTTCCCTACAGCGCGGATGGCCAGGGCGCTGAAGAGGAAGACCAGGGTCGCCCCCAGGAAGCCGCCCACGAAGACCTCCACCTTGGCGATGTTCACCGCCAGCTCCGTGGGCGCGGCGGCCCCCGCCGTGCGGCCGAGGCTCAGACGGACCTCATCCAGGAAGGCGGAGAAGAGCAGGAAGGCGGCCAGGGCCGCCGAGCCAATGGCGTAGCCCTTGGTCAGGGCCTTGGTGGTGTTGCCCACGGCGTCCAGGGAGTCCGTGATCCGGCGCACCCCCTCCGGCTGCTCGCTCATCTCCACGATGCCGCCGGCGTTATCGGTGATCGGCCCGAAGGTGTCCATGGCCAGGATGTAGGCGGCGGTCATCAGCATGCCCATGGTGGCGATGGCGGTGCCGTAGATGCCGGCCGCCGGCGAGCCCGGGGCCATGCCCAGCGACGGCGCCGCCTGCACGCCAAAGTGGTAGGCGGCCAGCAGGGCGACGGAGATGGTGATGGCGGGGAGCGCCGTGTTCTCCAGCGCCACGGCGAAGCCGGCGATGATGTTCGTCGCCGGCCCGGTTCGCGACGCGTTGGCGATCTCTTGCACCGGGCGCCACGCGCCGGAGGTGTAGTACTGGGTGATGTAGACGAAGGCGATGCTGGTCAGGATGCCGACTACGCCACACCAGAAGAACCACAGATTGCCCAGCATCATCTGCGTGGCGATGAACATGCCGATGACGCACAGGGCGGCGGTGACGTAATAGCCCAGGTTCAGGGCGTTCATCGGGTCCCGCACGCCGGTCGGGCGCACGGCAAAGATGCCGGCGATGGAGGCGATCAACCCGAACGAGCGCACGACCAGGGGGAAGATGATCCAGACCTCAGGCGGCGGGAAGGTGATGCCGGCGGCCCTGGTCGACAGATAAAGGGCCACGCCCAGGATCATGGCTCCGATGTTCTCCGCCGCCGTGGACTCGAACAGGTCCGCGCCACGCCCCGCGCAGTCGCCCACGTTGTCGCCCACCAGGTCGGCGATCACGGCGGGGTTCCTGGGGTCGTCCTCGGGGATGCCGGCCTCGACCTTGCCCACCAGGTCGGCCCCCACGTCGGCGGCCTTGGTGTAGATCCCGCCGCCGAGCTGGGCGAACAGGGCCACGAAGCTGGCGCCGAAGCCATAGCCGACGATCAAGGATGGGGCGATGGGCGCCCCGTTCACATCCAGGCGCCCCACGCCCCCGTAGAGCTCGAAGAGGACGTAGACGCCCAGAAGCGAGAGGGCAACGACGAGCAGGCCGGTGACGGCGCCGCCGCGCAGGGCGATGGTCAGGGCATCGCCGAGGGAGCGGCGGGCCGCCGCGGCCGTGCGCAGGTTGGACTTGACGGCCGTGATCATGCCGATGAAGCCGGCCAGGCCGGAAGAGACGGCGCCAAAGATGAAGGCGATCGCCGTCCGCCAGGCTAGCTCCACGCCGGTCTCGCCGCCCTTGATCACTCCCAGCAAGATGGCGATGAGCACCGCCGCCACGATGGCCAGCATGGCGATGGTGCGATACTGCCGGTTCAGAAAGGCCAGCGCGCCTTCATAGATGGTGTCGGCGACGCGCTTCATCTCTTCCGGCCCCGTATCGCGGCGCATCACGTCCCAGGCGAAGTAGATCGCCACCAGCACGGCCAGCACGCCCGAGATGGGCACCAACCAGACGAACTCCACAGGTTCCCCCTTGAAATCAAAAGGCGCCCCGCGGGGCGCCCGGACTGGTCGTTAGCACACAGTTCGCACTGGCCACGCTCCCGTGTGGCCAGCGGTGCGGCGCCGGGCCCCAGTTGCGCTCAGAAATTGTAAGACAGCGTGGCCTGTGCGCCGTCGCATCGCTCCGTCGCAAGACGGCTCATCGTATCATGCTGCTCAGCGCGCGGACAAGCGCGTCCACCTCCGGCTGGGAGCCGATGGTGATGCGCAGGGCGTTCTCCAGACGGGGTCGGTGGAAGTATCTCACCAGGATGCGGTGCGCCTTGAGCCCCTCGTAGATGGCGCGGGCAGGGTGGGGACGCGTGTCCACGAGCAGGAAGTTGGCCGCCGACGGCCACACGTGCCAGCCAAACTGTTCCTGCAGGATGCGCGCCAGGCGGTCGCGGCGCGCCGCGATCTCGCGATTGTTGGCCATGGCCAGATCGTAGGCCTCCAGCGCGGCGATGCCGGCCGCCTGCGAGAGGCGGTCCACGTTGTAGCTGTCCTTCACCTTGTACAGAGCCTCGATCACGGCCGGGGACCCGAAGGCGTAGCCCAGGCGCACGCCGGCCAGACCGAAGGCCTTGGACATGGTGCGGACCACCAGCACGTTCTCGCGCTCGGCCAACAGGGGCAGCGCGCTCTCCCCGCCGAAGTCGACGTAGGCCTCATCGACCAGCAGCAGCCCTTCCACCGCCGCGGCTAGGTCGCGGACCTCCTCCAGGGAGTAGGGCGTTCCTGTGGGGGCATTGGGGTTGGCGACCAGTGTCAGGCGCGCCCCCGCCGCGGCCAGGTCTGCCACTGGAAGCTCCCAGTTGGGCCCCAGGGGCACGGCCACGGGGAGCGCGTTCTGGATGCAGGCCAGCGTCTCGTAGAGGGTGTAGCTCGGCTCGGGAAAGGCGATGCGATCCCCCTCACCCACGGCAATACGGATGGCCAGGCCCAGCAGCTCGTCGGAGCCATTGCCGCAGATGATCTGGCTGGCCGGCACGCCGTATCGCTGCGAGAGCCGGCGGCGCAGCTCCCCGCACAACGGGTCCGGATAGAGCCGCAGGCCGTCCGCCACCGCCTCCGCCACGGCCCTGGCAACCTGGGGCGGCGTGAACGGGTTCTCATTGGTGTTGAGCTTGATCCACCCGCGCTCCTGGGGCTGCTCGCCCGGCACGTAGGGCTGCAGCGCCGCGATGTTGGGCCGTATGAACGTCATTCCCTGATTACCTGCCTTTCAAGGCCAGTCGATCTTCGTCGGCGCCGGCGCGCAGGCCGCCTGGTGGCAGACGTGGCTTGCGTCAGGCGCTGCCGTGTACGCCCTCCTGTCGCCGCCTGCGCATGGTATTGTGGCAGCACGTCGGCCCGGATGGCACGCGACGAGAGCAGGCGCCAAGAGGTTCGATAAGCGACGGGGAAGGGCGAGATGTGGTTCGGTGTTCGGCTCTTGATGGAGTGCCGGGTCGAGGCGAGGTCGCTGGACGAACCCCTGTTTGCAGCTAGGATCATCGTCGTCAAGGCGTCCACCGAGACGGGGGCGAGGGCAAAGGCGAAACGGTTTGACCGCGCGGCGCAGGAGCGGTACGTGAATGCGGAGGGCACGACCGTGCAGTGGGTGCTCCGCGAGATGCTAGACGTTAAAGCGCTGTTCGACGAGGTCATCGCGGACGGCTCGGAGGTGTACTACGCCTTCCTGCGCCAGACAGACGTGGAACGCGTGCGACAATCCCTCCAGCCGGGGCAGGAAGGATCCATCGCGTTGGAGGCGGTCGCGGATCGCTGGCTCGGATTCCCCATCGCCAGCGGTTCGTCCCCTCTCCCTTTGGGAGGGCGAGAGGGTGAGGGCAGCGCCTTCACGGCCAGCAACGAGTTCTCTCTCCCTTTGGGAGAGGGTTAGGGTGAGAGCTCCATCGTCACCGGCGCGCCCACCGTGAGACCGAGCTCGCTGGCGGCGCTGCCACCATTCACCGCGATCTCGACCAAGCCGGCGCTCCCCACCAGCGCCAGCGGGGCGCCGCGCGCCGCCTCTGCGTAGGCGCGGCAGAACGGGAGCGCCTGTCCGGCGGCCCCAACCTGCGCCACGGGTCGCTCCGGCGCCGGCAGGTTGGTCACACAGTTGCCGAAGCGGTCGACGTAGATCACCGTCCCCAGCAGAAGGTCGCCGCGGCGCTCCGGCTGCGGGAACGGCTCGCCGGCCGGGTCCACCACGGCCGGGCCCAGGTCGGCGAGCGGGACCCCATTTGCCAGGTGGCCGGCGGCCGGCGCCATGACGTCACGCCCGTGGAACGTGGCGCTTACCTCCGCCAGGCGGTACCTGGGGTGTTCCACGCTGACGATCTGCTCGGCGCCGCCGGCGCGGTCCAGGGCCCATCGCAGCAGGCCGTTGTCCGGCCCGATGAAGACGTGGCCCCCGGCGCGCGCCGCTAGGATACGGCGCGCCGTCCCCACCCCCGGGTCGACGATGGCGACGTGGATCGTGCCGGCGGGAAAGTAGCGGCAGGCGGCCATCAGGATGAAGGCGCCGGCCCTGACGTCCTGCGGCGGCACGTCGTGGCACAGGTCGACCACCGTCGCCGATGGCGAGATGGAGAGGATCACGCCGTGCAGCACGCCGGCGTAATGGTCCTTGCGCCCAAAGTCCGTCGTCAGGGTGATGACCTGAGGCGTAGCTCTCCCAGGCATCATCTGGTCACGTCCCGCGCTGCCGGTATCGCCGGCACGGAGGTGGCCGCCCGCACGGCACGAACGACCGCCTCCGCCACCGCGTCCGCGGCCGCGGCGCCGTCGGCGGTCTCCAGCCGCGCCGCGTCGCTCCCACTCGCCAGGGGAGCCACCCCGGGCGGCGGCAAGGCCAGCACGAAGATCGTAACGCCGTCGAACAGGGTGTGCGCCGGCCGGATGGCCCGCGCCAGGCCGTCGTGCGCCATCCAGGCGACGCGCAGGGCCTGCTCCTTGCTCAGGGGCGCATCGGTGGCCACCACCCCGATCGTCGTGTTCAGGGCCGGCGGCCCCGCTGCCGCGCCCCCCTTCGCCGTCCGCCCGAGACGCACCTGGACCTGGTCCCGCGCGTCGCCTAGCGCTGGCGGCCCCGCCTCTACCGTTCCCTGCTCCCCCGACGCTGGCCTGGCGGCCTCGGGCGGCGCCCACCACAGCGCCGGGCCGGCGAAGGCGCCGCCTGGCCCGCGCGCGCCGGCGATGACCGCGCCCGTGGCCGGATCGACGACGTCGCCGACGGCGTTCACCACCACCAGGGCGCCGGCGACGTAGCCGCCGGTGACCGTACGCGACGCCGTTCCCTGGCCCCCGCGCATGGCCCCCTCCAGGCCAAAGAGCTTGCCGACGGTGCAGCCGGTGCCAGCCCCCACGCTGCCCTCCGGCACGTCCCGTCCGGCCGCGGCGCACGCGCCGTACGCTTCCGGCGCGCCCGGCCGGACGTGACCGTCGCCAACCGCCAGGTCGAAGACGACCGCCGCCGGCACGATTGGAACCACCGCCCGCCCGATACCGAAGCCGAAGCCCCGCTCCTCCAGCCAGCGCATTACCCCGCCGGCAGCGTCGAGGCCAAAGGCGCTGCCGCCGGTGAGCAGGACGGCGTGGGCGCGCTCGACGAGCATGCCCGGACGCGCCAGGTCGGTATCGCGCGTCCCCGGCGCGCCACCGCGCACGTCTGCCGCCACGACCGCCCCTGCGGGGCAGAGCACCACGGTGCAGCCGGTCAAGGCGCCGGGGTCGGTCCAGCACCCGACCGTGATCCCTGCCACGTCCGTCAGGCATCCCGCCATAGCTTCTATAATGCCTGCTATGGTCCTCTCTCAGGCAACCCCTGCTGCGACCGGCGCCGGTCTCGCCGGCCCGCGGCTCGTCACCGAACTGCCGGGGCCGAAAGCCCGCGAGCTGCTGGCCCTTGCCCGCCAGTATGAGCCGCAATCCATGTCCGACCAGGTGCCTATGGTCTGGGCGCGGGGCGAGCGCGTCTGGCTGGAGGACGTGGATGGCAACGTGTTCCTGGACTTCACGTCCGGCGTGCTGGTGGTCAACGCCGGCCACTCCCATCCCCGCCTGGTGGCCGCGATGCAGGCGCAGGCCGGCCGCGTCGTCAACACCTATGACTTCGCCAATGAGTGGCGCCCGCGCCTGGCGCAGCGCCTGGTGGAGATCACGCCCCCCAACCTGGACAAGGCCCTGATCCTGACCACGGGGGCCGAGGCGGTGGAGGCGGCGATCAAGATGGCCCGCAAGTACACCGGCCGCCACGAGATCATCGCCTTCCACGGCGCCTTCCACGGGCGCACCTACGGCGCCATGTCCGTCGGCGGCAAGCGCTCGGCCCCCAGCACCCGCGGCTTTGGACCCTTCCTGCCGGGCGTCGTCTTCGCCCCGTTCCCCTACTGCTACCGCTGCCCCTTCGGACAGACGCCGCCCACCTGCCGTCTGCACGGCACGGAGTACCTGGACTGGCTGGTAGAGACGGAGACGGAGGACGACGTCGCCGCCGTCATCGTGGAGACGTATCAGGGCGCGGCCGGCTCGATCATGGCCCCCGAAGGCTGGTTCCCGCAGCTGGAGGCCTGGTGCCGCCGACGGGACATCCTGCTGATCATTGACGAGGTCCAGGCCTCCTTTGGGCGCACGGGGCGGCTCTTCGGGTTCGAGCACTACGGGATTACCCCCAACCTGCTCTGCCTGGGCAAGGGGATCAGCAGCTCCGTCCCCCTCTCCGCCGTCGTGGGGGAGAGCCGCATCATGGACGTGCTCACGCCCGGCACGATGGGCTCTACCCACGGGGGCAACGCCTTCTGCAGCCGCGTTGCTCTGGAGAACATCGACGTCGTGATCGAGGAGGGGCTGGCGGAGAACGCCGCCCGCGTGGGGGCGGAGATGATGGGGCAACTGCAGGCGCTCCAGGCGCGCTTCGAATGCATCGGCGACGTCCGCGGCCTGGGGCTGGTCTTCGGCCTGGAGATCGTGAAGTCGCGAGCGACCAAGGAGCCCGACCCCGACCTGACGCGACGCATCATCGAGGCCGCCTTCCGGCGGGGCCTGCTGCTCATCGCGCCGATCGGCTTCTACGGCAACGTGATCCGCATCGCGCCTCCGCTCGTTATTACCGGCGACGAGGCCCGCCTGGGGACCGACCTGCTGGCCCAGGCCCTGGCGGACGCTACGGGCGGGCGGGCCTAGCGGTTACAATCGGGTTACAACCGGGTCTCAGCGCGGTTTCAACAGACCCAGTGGTACAGGTATACTACCGCCGTGCCTGACCAGCGCCGGATCTCTGTGTTCTTCCCGTGCTTCAACGACGCGGGCACGATCGCCTCCATGGTGCTGGAGGCCCTGGTCGTGCTG
>DAOTTI010000121.1:0-7518 GCA_034437795.1 Chloroflexota bacterium
CGCCGGCCCGCCGGCGGCCCTGGACGGCGGGCGGGCCGGCGAGCCGGGCCCACAGGCCGGCCATCTGCGGGATGACCAGCGCCGCCAGCGCCAGGGTGACGGCCAGGCCAAGGAAGTTCATGCCCGGCGTCGGGAGGCCGGCCGGCAGGGGGAGCCAGCGGCGCCGCCGCCGGCGCTCATCGGCGTCGGCGATGCGGCGCCACATCTCACGGTTGAGCGACGACGGGACGCGGCGGGCCGGCAGGCGCTGAACCAGATCGCCCGCCGTGCGGTAGCTGGCCACGACGCCGCGGCAGGCGGCGCAGGTGGCCAGGTGGGCCTCCACGCGGGCGCGGCTGGCAGCCCCTAGCTCGCCATCCAGGTACGCCGAGAGCGTCTCACCATCTGGATGGTCCCGACCGCTATTCCCCTGTCTGCCCAAGCCAGGCACCCCAGCCGTTCCTCTCCGGTGAGCGCAGCCTCATTGCTGCCGCACCGCCAGTATAGGGCCGCGTTGCAGGTGGCGTGCCGGCTCTGCCGGCCGTTACTGCCTGAGTCAACGGCGGACTACGTCGTCGGGCGGCCGGGTTTCCGGTCCATCCGGGCGTAGACCTGCCGGAACTCTTCGCGGGCGCGGAAGAGGAGGGACTTGACGGCTGCGCGGGTGGTATTCAGCACCTCGGCGATCTCATCGTACGAGAGGTCGTGGTACTCACGGAGGATGAGGCACATCCGGTATTTCGGCTGGAGCCGGTTCAGGATGAGCTGCACCTCTTCCGTGTTCTCTCGGTCGATGCAGTCGCGCTCGGGGCTGTCCTTGGCCACCTGGCTGGGATGGAAGACGGAGATGAACGCCTCCCACGGCTGCCACTTCACCAGCTTGCGATGGCGCAGCTCATCCAGGCAGACGTTGGTGGCAATGCGGTACAGCCAGGCCCCCACGCGGAGGTCGTCGGAGGTCTTGGGCAAGGCAAGGTAGGCCTTCAGGAAGGTGTCCTGGGTGAGGTCGTAGGCGTCTTCAGCGCTGCCCATGAGCCGGTAGATGTAGTTGTAGATCTGCGTCTGGTACTGGTTGAAGATCACCTCGAACGCAGCATGATCTCCGGCCTGTGCCCGGGCGATGAGCGCGGCGTCGGTGACCGTCAGCTCCCCGGCTGCCATGCCTTGCTTCTCCTCCTCCTGGGCTTCCAACGGGGCGGCGGGCGAAAGGTTGCTCGCGCGGCCGGTGCGGACAAAGCGACCGGAGCGCGGCTCGGGCCGCGAAGGCGGGCGCCGCGTGGAAGCAAAATGGAGATGAGTGGCCGGATCAGTGCGCGGAACGGCTGGGAGTTCGGCTGTGTCGGCCATCACGCCCCAGAGCCTATGCGGCCGACGCGCGGCGCGCAAGGGTTTTGGCGTATCCTGCCGGGCAAGTGCGGCCGCCTGCCGCAACTGCTGGCCGCAATTGGCGCGGTGCGCGTAGACCCTTGCCAGATGGCCCCTGGGCGCCCTTGCCGGTTGGCAACGGCGCGGCCGCCGATCCGGCACCACGGGGACCGCCGGTCAGTTCCGGTCAGTCCAAGTAGGCGATCGGCTCTGGGATGCGCAGGGTGCGCTCGCGCGGGGCGGCGGGCGCGCCGGCCGCGCCGTTGGCCCCAGGCAGGGCGGCCGCGCCGTTGCCGGCCGCGGCGGGGACGTACGGCTCCGGCACCTGCGGGTACCGATAGATCTTGCCCTCGTAGTTCCGCATCACGACCTCGCGGTCGTTGATGTCGATGACGTACTCGGGCAGGAGCGGGACCTTGCCCCCGCCACCCGGCGCATCGATGACGAAGTGGGGCACGGCCAGCCCGGAGGTGTACCCGCGCAGCGCCCTGATGATCTCCAGCCCCTTCTCCACCCGCGTGCGGAAGTGGCTGGTGCCCCTGGTCAGATCGGCCTGGTAGATGTAGTACGGGCGCACGCGGATGGTGAGCAGCTTGCGCATCAGCTCCTTCATTACCGCGGGATCGTCGTTGACGCCCTTGAGCAGGACGGTCTGGCAGCCGATGGGGACGCCCGCATCGGCCAGCATCCCGCAGTGCTTCTTGGCCACCTCAGTCACCTCGCGCGGATGATTGAAGTGGGTGTTGACATAAACTGGATGGTACTGCTTGATGATCTCGCACAGCGCTGGCGTAATCCGCTGCGGCAGGGCGCAGGGCACGCGCGTCCCGATGCGCAGGATCTCCACGTGCGGGATGGCGCGCAGTTCGCGCAGGATCCAGTCGATCATGTGGTCCGGCAGCATCATGGGGTCGCCGCCGGAGATGATCACGTCCCGCACCTCCGGATGCTCCCGAATGTAGCTGATGCCCATCTCCAGCGTGCGCCGGTTCCACCAGCCCGGCTCGCTCACCTTGCGCTTGCGGGTGCAGAAGCGACAGTAGATGGGGCACTGGTGATTGACTAGGAACAGCACGCGGTCCGGATAGCGGTGGGTCAGGTTGGGGACTGGACTATCCCCCTCCTCATTCAGCGGATCGTCCGGACAGTCCACGTCTTCCAGCTCGGCCGGATCGGGGACCACCTGGCGCCAGATGGGGTCGCCGGGGGCCTCGATGAGGCTCAGGTAGTAGGCATTGATCCGGATCCGGAACTGCTGGGAGATCCGCTCGGCCAGTGCCTTATCGACGCCGAAGCGCTCAAAGAGCTGCTGGGCGTTATTGATGCCCTCTTTGAGCAATCGCTGCCACTCTTCCATGCTTCCTTCTCCCGGGTCCTGGGGCACGGGGCACACGCCGCGGCGGCACCGGCGCGACCCGGCCCCCGCCTCCTGCCCTCCGAGCTACTCCCGCCCGACGGTGCAGGCGCTCCACCTGGCCGGCCCACCGCGCGCTCATCGCCTGCTCAGAGCCCGTCCCCCAAGCTACTCGCGCCTGATGGCGCAGGGCACTATCACCGCATCGACCATGCCGTGGATCAGCTTCTTGTCCATCGGGACGACCGTCGCCGTGGCTGCGCCCAGCGTTACCTCGCCCTCGCCGGTCACGAAGTAATACGGGGTCAGGCGCACCCGCCCCGGCATACGGCAGATTTCCCCGCTAGCAAAGTCATACCACTCGACCACGCGCCGCGCCGTATGGTGGAAGCGCTGCAGCACGTAGCGCGTGACCGGAAAGGCTTCCAGCGCCTCGCGGACGGCCTGGTTCCACTCCTCCTCGGGCAGGTCGTGGCCCACCTTCACGCCGCGGCTCCCCCATGCCGTGGCGCTGTAGCCGGACGGCTTGATCACCAGTTGCCGCTCCTTCTGGCTCAAGCCCAGCAGCTGCTGCCAGGACTGCACGGGGCGGCCGGCCACGTCCAGCCCGGGGATGATGGCGTGTGGCGGGAGGTCACGCGGGTCCAGGATCCACGTCGGTGGGATGACCCGCTTCAGGCGCTCGAACCCGTCCGGCTTCAGGTGCTCTCGCCAGAAGCCGGCCAGCGCGGGATGGTGCAGCAGGGCAAAGCTGAGCTTCTCCTCCAGGAAGCTCTTCACTGGCGGCGTGAGCACCACCAGCTGCTTCTTCATGGCGTACAGCATGAGCTCCCACTTGGGGACGTTCTTGATGTCGTACAGTTCGAAGAAGCGATAGAGCACCTTGATGGGGACCAGCGGGCGGCTCGGGTCGGTTTCTGTTGGATCGCGCGGCCCCGGGGACCCGCCTTCCGGCACCAGCAGCCCCTGCTCGGTGAAGTGAACGTCCTGTGGCCGCACGGCGTGGACTGGATGGCCGCGCGCCGTCAGCGTGCGGGCCAGCCAGCTCATCTCGTCCCAGTAGTCGCCGCTCTCCTCGGAGACGACGATGGCCGTCGCGGGGCGCGGCTCGCCGGCCGCACGCGCCAGCATGGCGCTAAACCCATCCAGCATCCCCGAGGGCCCGCCGATCAGCGGATAGCCAAGCTCGCTGTACGGGCCGGCCAGGCAGGCGCCGAAGCCGATGCCCCCGGGGACGGAGTCCAGCTCGGTGGCCAGAAAGCCGTCGGGGGTCAGGAGCAGGTCCGGGCGGATCACGCCGGGCAGGTGGCTACGGGTGCGGTTGAGGCGCCCGTAGTCAATGAGCTGGCTGGGCCGGCCGCGGTCGAAGTAGTCCGCCACCCAGGCCGGCTGGGTGCCGCGGACCGAGGCGAAGTAGAGCGAGTTGGTCGCCCGATAGAAGGCCAGCAGATCGCGGCCAAGTTGCTCCAGAAAGGCGACGGCGATGGGGCTCAGCCAGAATGGCTCGGGCGAGAGGCGCCAGGCGGCGCGGGTCCCTTCCTGGATGGGGCGCTTGACCTCGCTGAACAGCGGTTGCTCAGGCAAGCGGTCGTTGATGAAACGGCTGCGGGCCGCCGGGTCGGCGGTCACCGCCGGTGGCGAGGCGATGGCCATGGACACAAAAGGAAAGCCGCGCCGCCCGCCCTGCCCTTCAGACAGGATCAGGCTGCCCGGCTACAAGCTGCTTTCCGAAGTGAAGCGTAACACATGCCGCCAGGGCCGGTGGCAGTCAGGTGGCGATCAGGTGGTAATCAAGTGGTGGTCAGGTGGCTGAGCGGCCGCGGCGGGGCCGGAGGCCAGACGCGAGCTCCTCCACAGTGGCGCTGTAGCGATCGAAGGCGTGGCGCAGGTGGGCAGTCTCGTAGTGGGCGTAGATCTTCTTCGTTGTCTCCGGCGAGGCGTGGCCGAGCAGGTCCTGCACCTCGGAGAGCTTGGCGCCCCGGTTGAGCAGGGTGGACGCCTTGGCGTGCCGGAAGTCGTGGGGCGAGGCATCCACGCCCGCCAGGGCGGCATAGCGCTTGACCACGCGCCAGATCCCCAGGGGCGAGAGGCGGAGGTTCTCACCGCTCCCGCGGGGGCGTCCCCGGCGCTTGTCGTGGCGCAGGAAGAGCGGGGCCAGGCGATCGGCGCGGGCGTCCAGGTAGGCGCGGATGGCGGCGAGCGCCTCGTCGGTGAAGAAGACGACGCGCTCCTTGCTCCCCTTGCCGGTGATCAGGGCCTGGCGCGACCAGCCATCATCCAGGTCCTCGCGGTTCAAGCGCGAGACCTCCTCGCGGCGTATGCCCGTGGCAAAGAGCGTGTGCAGGATGGCGCGGTCGCGCAGCAGCTCCAGGCGCCGGCGCTGGTGCTCTTCGCCGGCGGGAGGGAGCGGCTGCCGGTCCGCCTCAAGCACAATCAACGGCAGCCCGCGGTCGATCCGCGGCGTCTTGTAGGGGACCCTGGCCACCACCTCCCGCAGTTGGCCGCGCATCTGCTCCGCCGACGCGTCCGGCGCCAGCAGGCGCCGGCGGTCGAGGAAGGCGACGAACGCCCGCGCGCCGGCCAGGTAGGTGGTGATGGTGGCGCGCCGCTCGCGCCCGTACTGCCCGACCAGCCAGGTGTAGAAGCCTTCCAGCACGGTGGAGGGGAGGGCATCGGTGGGCACTACGGCCGGGTCCAGCCCGTCCGCCGCCAGGAAGGCTTGAAACCGCGCCAGCGCCGCGTCGTAGGTGCGCTCCGTCCGCGGCGACTTGCCGGCCAGCGTGGCCAGGAACGCCCGTACGGCGGCGCCGACCGGCAGGGCCGGCAGGCCTGCCTCACCCGCACGGCTAACGGGCCTGGGCGAACGAACGTCACTATCGCCGCGTCGAGGCATGTCACCGTCCCGAACGATCGGCAGGGCCGGCAGGTCCGCCTCACCCACACGGCCATCTGATCCGGGCGGACGAGCGTCGTCACGCCGGGCGACCGGCGGGGCGGACAGGCGCGCCTCACCCGCACAGCCGGCTGCTGTCTCGCATCTCTGCTCGAGCTGTTCTGGAGCGGTTTCAGGGTGCAACCTTGCGCAGCCGGTCGCGGAAGGCTGAACCGAAGATCTGCTCGAGCTGTTCTGGAGCGGTTTCAGGGTGCAACCGGCATTCCCGAATGGTAGAGCCGTCACCTACTGGCGCCAGGGCAGGCGGGGCGGCCGGCACATGGTGCAACCGGCGTTCCGGAATGGTAGCGTCCTCACCCTCGCCCTCTCCCTCTGGGAGAGGGAACGCCACGACGCCCCATCCGGCTCCATCGGGAATTACTCGAGGTACCCGCTGCAACGGAAGGCGAAGGCCGGTGGGCAGCCAGCGGCGAGTGGGGGACCACACGGCTTGGCGGCGTCCTGCATTGATGAAAGTTAATTCGCATTATGGTGCGTGAGCGCCCGCAGTGCGCCGGCGCGGGGCCGCCGCCAGCTCGCTGGGGCAGCAGGCCAGCGCGGCCGCCAGGCGCACCAGCAGCCCCAGCCCTGGGTTGGCGTTCACCCCTCGTTCGATCTGGGAGACAGTGGCCCGCGTGGTGCCGCAACGGGCGGCCAGTTCCGCCGCCCGCAGCCCGAGCCGCTGCCGGCGCAGGCGCACGCGCGCCGCCAGGGGCGCCGCGGGGTCGGCGAACGGCTCGCCAACGAGCTGCCAGATCACGTCCCGCAGCGATGCGTCCAGCGCGGCCGCGATCCGCGCCAGCAGTTCCACCGTCGGCTCGTGCTGGCCCTGCTCCAGAGCGACGATGTACGTGCGGCTGGTCCCCGTGCGCCGCGCCAGCTCCGCCTGGCTCAGCCCCTGCCGCTGACGCAGGGCCCGCAGGCGACGGCCCACCTGCCGCCGATCGAACTCACCCGCTCCACCGGCCACGAGGTCAGCCTCTCGCGCTCCCTCAGGCATGAATTAAACATACCAGACCATCAGACGTGCCGCTGGAGCCTGTGGCGCATCCGCGCTTGTTAGACAAAGCAGACGGAATTTGACAGCAGACGGCCAGACATGCGATAAATGAACCGGACAGATACCCTGACATCGTCACGGGGACGCGGCGCACGAGAGGAGGGGCGCCGCCCCCATTCCTGGCAGGTCCTCCTCTCCATATGCCTGGCACGCCGCCTCCGGCGCTGGCTCCCGCCCGCTCCAGCACCGGGGGCGGCGTGTTTCCACCCGCCCGGCTCCCTCAAGCCATCGTCGGCATGGTGGCCGAGGTGAGCCTACTTCCATTCACTGTGCCGCTCGGGCGCAGACGTTCCCGCCATCGCCTCCCGAAAGCGAGAGCTTGGACCGAGTGGCCCGGAACGTCTGCGCCGGTCCAGACCACGCCAGATCCTGGCCATCGTTCCCCGGTCATACCTCCACCCGCTCATCTGGCCGAAACGCCGGGTCCAGACCACGCCAGATCCTGGCCGTCGATCCCCTTTCGGACGCAGAGACGGGACAGCTGGCCCGAGCCGCAGGGCGGTGGCCTGCGTTCCCCCGCACTGTGTCGGAGCGGGGGAGGCGGGGCCGAGCCGCGCGGCAGGGTGGGGCAAGGGGCGGGTGCGGCGCGGCCGCGGCCGAAGGGGCTGAGGGCTGCCCTCCTCTCCCGGCGCGGCCCCGGCCCAAGGGGGTACGGTCCCTCCCCGCTTCCCCGTGTCCCCGCGTCTCGGTGTCCCCGTGTCCCCGTGTCGGGGCGCCGGCTCTCGGGGATGGCCCACCTGGGGGAGGCGGCGGCCGCGGCCGCCGGCTGCGCCGGTCCACTCTCTTCTGCGCCTGCGAGCGCCCTTCTTGCTGCCCCCTGGTCTCGCC
>DAOTTI010000122.1:0-18097 GCA_034437795.1 Chloroflexota bacterium
GCGGTCGGCCGCGTCGAAGGAGCGACCCGTGCCGTAGATCACCCCCCGCTCTCTGGCCAGGCGCGCGATGGCCTGGGTTTCGATCCCGTCCGGCAGCCTCACCCAGGTAAAGAGACCACCCTTGGGGCGTGACCAGTCGACCAGGTCCCCCAGCTCGCGCCGGAGCGCGGCAAAGAGGGTGTCGCGCTTGGCGCGGATGGCGGCGCAGACCTCGGCCACGTGCGTCCACAGGTGCTCCTGGAGGTACTCGGCTACGATCATGGAGGCCAGGGCGTTGGTGCCGCCGTCGCGCTTGAAGGCCAGCAGCTTGGCCGCCAGGGGGTCGGGGGCGATGAAGTAGCCCAGACGCACGCCCGGCCCCAGGATCTTGGAGAACGAGCCGATGTAGATCACGTCGCCGGGGTCGGCCATGGCGTACATGGCGCGGGGCATCTCGCCTTCGAACACCACGTCGGCGTAGCAGTCGTCCTCCACCACCACGACGCCGCGGCGCTTGCAGACCGCCAGCAGCTCGCGCCGGCGCGCCGGCGGCAGGATCGTGCCCGTTGGGTTCTGGTGCGTGGCGATGCTGTAGACGAAGGCTACGCGCCGCCCCTCCCGATCCAGGCGGTCGAGCGTGGCGTCAAGGGCGTCGATGCGCATGCCCTGCTCGTCCAGCGGCACGCCTTCCAGGCGCGCGCCGTACTGCCGCAGCACTCCCAGCGTCCCCGAGTAGCAGAACTCTTCGACTACCACCGTATCACCGGGGCGCGAGAGGGCCTGGGTAGCCAGGATGATGGCCTGCATCGAGCCGGTGGTGAGCACGATGTCGCCGGGCGGGACGGCGATCTGGTGGTTGCGCTGGAACCGCTGGGCCGCCACCTCCCGCAGGGGCGGATACCCGCGCTGGTCGGGGTAGCGCACCAGGGCGCGCCCCTCGCGCCGGAGCACCCGCTGCGCCGCCTCCGCCAGTGCCTCGGCGGGAAACGTTCCGGGATCGGGCATGCCGCTCCCGAAGTTGAACTCCTGGGCGGCTGGTGCCGCCCGCGCAGTCGGGCTGGTCGTCGTGGTCAGTGGGGTCGTTGTGGCCATGCCTTCCGCGTTCCTCCTCACGTCGGCTATGGCTGGCCAGCCTATCATTGCCGTCGCGCTGGCGCAAGCGGCGCCTGGCGGCGCCCTCCGGCTCGCCCGCTCTCAAAGGGAGAGGGCACTCGCTACTTCCCTCCTCGGGGGTAGCGCCGGTCTGCCGCTCGGCGTCTCAGGCGCCCGCCATGGGCCGGCCCCGTACACTCTTAAGCAGGACACACAGGAGGATGGCACCGTGCAGTTCCGATTGCCGTCGCGCCTCAAGGGCAGTGGCGTGCGCCCCGAGACCGTCGAGAAGCTCCGCGAGCGCAGCGCCCAGGCGGAGCGCGACCGCCTGCCGCCCGGCCAGTTCGTGACCAATGGCTGGCCGGTCTTGCATTACGGGGGCGTGCCGAAGTTTGATCCGCAGACCTGGGACTTCCGCGTCTGGGGGCTGGTGGAGCGCCCTATCCGCCTCTCCTACGACGAATTCCGCGCCTTGCCGGTGGTGGAGGTCGTCTGCGACGTCCACTGCGTCACCCGCTGGAGCAAGCTGGGCATGCGCTGGGAAGGGGTGCCGATGCGCCACGTCCTGGACCTGGTCCATCCCCTGCCGGAGGCGCGGTTCGCCATCGCCCACGCTGAAGCCGGGTTCACCACCAACCTGCCGGTGGAGGCGATCATGGACGACGATGTGCTCCTGGCCTACCGCGCCGACGGGCATGACCTGACCCCCGAGCACGGCTGGCCGCTGCGCCTGCTAGTGCCCAAACGCTACTTCTGGAAGAGCGCGAAGTGGCTGCGGGGCCTGGAGTTCACCGCCGAAGACCATCCTGGCTTCTGGGAGCAGAACGGCTACAACAATAGCGCTGATCCCTGGAAGGAGGAGCGTTACTGGTAGCCGGCCTCCGCCCCTGGCCTCTGGCCCCTGGCGCGCCGTGTGCTGCTACCGGGCGATATGACGAGCGCTCAGGTGACCCCACGGTTAACGATCACCGTCGATCTGGACCGCCCGATCGGCACGATTAGCCGCCACATCTTCGGCCACTTCATCGAACACCTGGGCCGGTGCATCTATGGCGGCGTCTACGATCCCGGCTCGCCACGGGCGGACGAGCGGGGCTTCCGGCGCGACGTGATGGACGCCATGCGCCGCATCGGGGTGCCCAACCTCCGCTGGCCTGGCGGCAACTTCGCCTCCGCCTACCACTGGGAGGACGGCATTGGCCCGCGGGAGTCCCGCCCGCCACGCCTGGACCTGGCCTGGCAGGCCCTGGAGCCCAACACCTTCGGCACCGATGAGTTCATCGAGTACGCCCGCGCCCTGGGGGCCGAGCCGTACATCTGCGTCAACACCGGCACCGGCCTGCTGGACGAAGCGGCGCGCTGGGTGGAGTACTGCAACGTCGCCGCCGACCGGATGCCCAGCAGCCATGCCCTGCTCCGCGCCCGCTACGGCCACCCCGAGCCGTACGGCGTGCGGCTGTGGGGCATCGGGAACGAGGTCTATGGCGCCTGGCAGGTGGGCCACGTCAGCGCCCACGACTACGCCCTCAAGTGCCGCCAGTTCGCCTACTTCATGCGCGCCGTCGACCCCAGCATCGAGCTCGTGGCCGTCGGCGCGGACCGGCCGGACTGGGACCAGCGGGTGCTGGAGTTGGCCGGTGACTGGGTCGACTTCATCTCCATCCACCAGTACCACGGCCAGGAGGACTATTTCGCCACGGTGGGGGCCGCCGCCTTCGTGGAGCAGCGGCTCCGGCTGCTGGCCGACGCCGTGGAGCGCCACAACGCGCGGCGGCGCCGGCCCACGCCCCTGCACATCGCCATGGATGAGTGGAACGTGTGCGACGTGGCCTGGGGCACGGGCGAGGTGCTCCCGGAGCCGGTGGTGGGCGAGTACTTCCAGCTCTGGGAGCAGCAGTTCGCCCTCAAGGACGCCCTCTTCGCCGCGGGGGTGTTCCACGCCATGTTCCGCCTGTGCCGGTACGTCACCCTGGCCAACCTGGCGCAGATGGTCAACGCCAACGGCATGCTCCAGACGTCCAGCGATGGCCTGCTCCTGACGCCGATCTACCACGTCTTCGACCTGTACGCCAACCACTCCGGCCCCACCGCCCTGCCCACTACCGTGGCCGCCAGGGAAGGCGCCGTCCCGTCCTTCACCGCGGAGGACTGGCGCCTGCCCCAGCCCCGCTACGTCGGGCTGCGCGAGCCCTTCCTGCGCTTCTCCCTGCCGGACGTGCCGTTCCTCGATGCCCAGGCCACCCGCTCGGCCGATGGCCGGACCCTCTATCTGGCGGTGATCAACCGGCATCCCAACGAGCCGATCGCCGCCGCCATCGACGCTGGCCGGTCCATCCACGGCGCGGCCACGGTCGTCGAACTGAACGGGCCGGACGTGCTGGCCATGGCCAGCTTCCGGCAGCCCGACGTCGCCACCCTTACCAGCCGCGTGGTCGATCCGGCGCCCCGCGTCTACCAGTTTCCGGCGCACTCGGCCACCGTGCTCGAGCTACCGTTGGAGTAAGCTGGTTGGGGTAGGCCGGTTGGAATAGGGCGGTTGGAGCGGACCGGTACACTTTGGGGTACATCTGGCGGTTCATCCGCCGTTCGTGGCGCCTGCCCCAGCGTGGGAGCATGTGGCACGGCGTGACCGGATGCGCCATGTAGGACGACGACTCGATGGTGCGGATCGTGCTCTCGCTGGCGCTCGCCGTCGCGGCCATCGCCTGGAGCGCCCTGGCGCTGCTGGTCATCTTCCTCTTTGTGCCCCATGCCTGGGATGCGCTCTTTGGCCCTGTCTGGGCGCCCTTCGCCGCGCTGACCGCTCTCGGCGGGGCCGTGTGGAGCTCAGGCAAGATGATGCGCCTGGCCGACCGGCTGGCCGAAGAGCCGAGCCTGCGCCGGCCCAGCGCGCCGGAGGCCCAGCCGAACGACGACGAGCTTCCGGACACCTGGCACGACTACACCGCCGAGATCGTGCGCAACAAGCGCTGGGCCTTCTACCGGCGCACGCGCCAGTTTGAGCGCCTGGCCGAGCTGGAAGAGGAGAACCGCCGGCGGGCGAGCCCCTGATCCGCGGCGCTCACAGCGACGCCAGGTCCGGCCGCTCAAACGGGGGCCGGCTCAGCCATTCGAGGGGCTCGACGCAGACGTTGTGCACGCGCACCTCGAAGTGGAGGTGGGGCCCGGTGACGAAGCCGGTCGTCCCCACCAGGCCGATGACGTCGCCCTGCTTGACGTCCTGGCCGGCCTCCACCTTGGTCTGGAACATGTGGAAGTAGCCGGTCATCACCCCCCAGCCGTGGTCGATGATCACCACGTTCCCCCGCACGTGCAGCGGGCCGGCGAACACCACCGTTCCGTCGGCCGCGGCGTAGATTGGATCGCCCGTCTGCACGTCGAAGTCCACTCCTTCGTGCACGTAGCCGGAAAAGACCCCGTTGATGTAGCGCTTGAGGCCGAACTCGGACGTTAGCCCGACATCCCCCGCGGGGGAGATGAAGGGACCGCGCCACCGTCGCTCGGGCGTCCACTTGCTGTAGATGCGGTTGACCAGGGCCTCCTCCTCGTTCACCTTCTTGGGGTCGAGCAGGCTCAGGGTGGCCTCGGTCACCACCAGATCCTCGGTGGGATAGCGGGCGTCCACCACCCGGATCGTGTCCGCCGGATCATTGCGGATGGTCTGGCGTCCACTGGCATCGACGACCGTGAACCGCACCGGCCGCGGCCCCGGTCTGGCCACTCCTTCGCGGCGGTCGAAGCCGTAGACGGCGACGAAGGCCTCACCCTGGCGGGCCAGGGGGATGGTCCGGCCGTCGATCGTGGCCGTGACGCTCTGCGCCGCCGCGCTCCACACCCGCAGCAGGACGGTATTGCCCTGCCGGACCTCCTTGGGCTGGATGTCGACGCGGCCGATGAGCGCCATCTCCGGCCGGTCTTCGCGCAGCCGCGCCTCTGCCGGCGCCGGCGGTGGGTCGCCAGTCCCCGGTTGCACGCCGGGCTGACCCGCCATACCCGCCAGCCACCCCCGCTGGAAGGCCTGCACGCGGCCGCCATCAGGTCCGTCATACGGCCGGCTGACCGGCAGGCCCAGCGCCTCGGCACCGCCCAGCCGCCGAAACTCCGTCCAGAAGCGAGGCCCATTCGGCTCATCCCGCACGGTAAATCCGGTCTCGGCGAAATACTCGCCCCCACCGACCACGGCGTAGAAGCGCGGCTCGGGCACGGGCGTAGGCGTGGGCGTCGGCGGCACGCTGGTGGCCGTCGGCTGCGCCAGG
The DNA here is from genome assembly GCA_034437795.1 of Chloroflexota bacterium. Lineage (GTDB taxonomy): Bacteria > Chloroflexota > UBA11872 > UBA12225 > UBA12225 > DAOTTI01. The sequence continues at coordinate 5,328 of DAOTTI010000122.1, forward strand.
GCGTCGCGCCTCACGGGCGCCGCCTCCCCCGCGCCGGCCCCGCCCGCGTCGCCCGGCCGTGGCGCAACGACCTGCTGCCCGCCGGCGCAGGCTACGCCCAGCGCCGCCAGGACGGCGATCACCCCAGGGAACAGCCGGCTCACAAGCGAAGCGTGCATACCGCAAGTCTAGCGATTGTCAATCACAGCGCTGGCGCGCCAGGACCATCTGCTCCAGGTCCTGCGCCGTGTACTTGCCGGGCGGCTCCCGCCGCGCGGCCATCTCGTTGGCCACCTCCTGCAAGACCTCGTTGTAGGGCGTGGCGATGCCGTGCAGCCGCCCCAGGCGGACGATCTCGCCGTTCAAGAAGTCTGCCTCGATCGAGCCCCCGCGCCGCTGCAGGCTCTGCCACGACGAGCCGAGATTGCGCAGCCCCGGCGGCAAGACCGTCGTCCCTCGATACCGGCTCGTGCGCTCGCGGAAGGATCGAGCGTCCTCGCACGGGATGCCGGCGGCCTGGAAGCAGGCCAGCGCCTCCTGCCGGACGTGCGCCATGTAGGCCGTGCTGTCTCCCTTGCCGTCGGTGATGGCCCCCATGGCGTTGCCCAGGTTGCCCAGCATCTTGGCCCCCTTGGCGGCCATCACCTGGGGATTGACCAGCGCGGCGTAGCTGGCGCGCGAGAAGGCGGCGGCCGTCTCCCCCGCCAGCGGGTCGCTTCCCACCGGAAACCGGCCGATTTCGAGAAACCCGGCGTTGCCCGTGATGGGGTTGTGCACCACCCCGTCTTCCAGAAAGACCCCCGGCACGACCACCAGCACCCCGTAGACCTGCCGGAAGTAGCGGATAGCGGCCGGCTCGTTGGTAATGCTGTTCTGGCAGCAGAAGATGGGCAGGCGCTGCGGACTGCCTCCGGCGGCACGGATCTCCACCAGAGCCGCATCGGTGTCTTGCGACTTGACGCACAGCAGCACGGCGTCGCCGTCACGGAACCCCACCTCCGCCGCCGAGGCCACGGCCGGCACGGGGAGCATGTAGGTCTGGTCCGGAGTGATGAGCTGCAGGCCGCGGCGGCGGATCTGCTCCACGTGGCCGGGCCGGCCGACGAGGACGACGTCGTGCCCCGTACGGTACAGATGGCCGCCGATGCCGCTGCCGATGGCGCCGGCGCCAAAGACGACAAATCGCATGCTGCACTCCTTATGTTCCAACGCGAGAAGGGACGCCGCCGGCGCGGTGTCGCGTCCGCGTCCGCTACGGCACCTGCTCAGCCTATCATTCGGCGCGGCGCTGGTGCCCCGACGGGGCATGGTTCGTCATGAGCGAGAAGCCCTCAGCGCCGCCCGCTCTCCCTCTGGGAGAGGGAAGCTCTCACCGGCCGCGAGGGATCGGGGCCACGATGCGCGCCCGGGGGCTGGGATGGCAACATTGCAGTCGGGCGTGCGCAACAGGTCTGGCTGGGACCAGGCCAAGGCCGTCGTTCCCCTCCCCGCGTGCGGGAGCGGGGCGGCGGGGGGCAGGGGTGCGGCGTCGCTCCAACCGAAGGGGCTGAGGGCTGCCCCCGATGTGGCCCCGGCCGACGGGGGTGAGGTCCGTTCTCCGCGTCCCTGTGTCTCCACGTCGGCGCGGGGGACAGGGGGAGGTCGGGCGGGGCTGATCCGGAGGTGACGCGCGCACCGGTTACAGTACGCTGAATGGGGAACAGAGCGATGAGTGACTGGGCGCCGGAGCGCCTGTGGCACGGGGGCCAGCCCGGCGCCGGGCTGCGCGTCGCGGTGGCCGGCGCGTCGCACTGGCACCTGCCCCGCCACGCCCAGCACCTGCGTGAGGCGGGGGCGGGCATCGTCGCCGTCTATGATCCCGAGGCCGCCGTGGCCGAGCGCTGGGCGCACGACCTCGGCTGCCGAGCGGTGCGCGCTCTGGAGGAAATCGCCGACACGGTCCGGCCGGACCTGGTGCTGGCCCTTGGCCGTGTGGCGGACATGGCCGCCCAGGCGCGCCTCTTCCTGGAGGCGGGGCTGGCGCTGATGGCCGAGAAGCCCCTGGGCCTTGACCCCGACGAGGTCGCTGCCGTGGCGTCCCTGGCGGCGGCGCGCGGGGGCTGGGTCTCCGTCGCCCTGGTGCAACGGTACGATCCGCTGTGGGGGCTGCTCGACCGGCTGCGCGACGGCGGCCGGCTGGGGGCCATCGCCCACGCCCACGTGCGCATCATCAACGGGCCGCCGCAGCGGTATGCCGCCTGGGGCTCCGCCTGGATGCTGGATCCGGCCGTTGCCGGCGGCGGCGCCCTGCTGAACCTGGGCATCCACGGCATGGACTATTTCCGCCACCTGGCCGGCGACACGGACGCCGTCCACGTCAGCGGGGCCGCCACGACCCACCGCGCCCACCGACAGCGGATCGAGGACTTCGGCGCTGCCACCCTGCGGTCCGGCTCCGGCATCGTGGGCACCATCGAGGCCGGCTACACCTATCCGGACGCAGCCGCCGGCATGACCCGGTCAGGCGATAACGAGATCCGCATTGGCGCCTCCGGCGCCTATCTGGTCGCCAGAGACGCCGACGTGGTGCTGGTGACCGCAGCAGGCGAGGAGGCGCTGCCCGGCGCGCGCGCCGGCGATCGCTATCGTGACTGGACGTTCGATAGCCTGGCCCGCTTCCGCGCCGGCCGGCCACCAGCCGCGGATGCGAGCGATTGCCTGGCGGCGGTCCGGCTGGTGTTCGAGGCGTACCGCATGGCCGGAGCGGACCTCAGCGCCCAATCGGCTCGCCGTTCGATGGAAGCGGGGGCCAGCCCCGCTGGATAGCAGGGGGCGACTCGTCACGTGCGCCGCTTCACGCCCGAGGCTCGCGCTGCGCTGGAGGCCGCCGGCTGGCGCATCCTGGACGCGCCGCCGGGCCTGACCTTGGCCGGCCTGCGCGCCGCCGGCGCGCCGTTTAAGGGGACGAAGTACTTCGAGCAGCAGGCCGCCGGCACCGAGGAGCTGCCGGTGGATGCGGGCGAGGTCGCCTACCGGCCTGGCCTGATGCCGGAGAGCCTGAACCAGAGCTTTGACGATGGCCAGGCGCTGCTGGCCAGGCTCCAGGATCGGCTGCCGGCGGGGACCAAGGTCGTGATCGGGCCGGCGGCCCTCTACGTCTGGCTCCTGGTCGAGCACCACCGCCGCTACGGGGAGTGGCTGCTGCGCCAATGCTATACCTGGGCGGCGGACCGATCCGGGGAGGCGCACCTGGCCGTTGGCGTCTTCGGCCAGGACCGGCCGCTGCTGGTCAGCCCCATCCCTGAAGGCATGGGCCGCGGCGTGGGCGTTCTGCCCCTCGTCCTGCCGGCGTGAGCGCCCCACGCCGCGCCTTCACGGCACGCCCGGTTGGTCCCCGCGGCAGGGCGACACGTGCGACTGCGCACCGGGTAAGAGGTCCCCCAAGTCCCATCGTCCGGTGATCGTCGGAAGCCGGCAGGCATCTACGCGACGCGTTCCGTCTTCGGAGCCGCGTGGAGCACCAGCCCCCGACTGCCGTCCACCCGTACCCGCTGGCCGTCTGAGAGGCGGCGGGTGCCGTCGACGGTGGCCATCACCGCCGGGATGCCGTACTCGCGGGCCACGATCGCGGCGTGCGACGCCGGCCCGCCGCTGTCCACGACCACCGCCGCGGCCCGCTCGAAGAGCGGGGTCCAGGCCGGGTTGGTGTACGGCGCGACCAGCACATCGCCCGGGCGGAGCTTGCCGAACTCGGCGCTCTCACGGACGATGCGCACCGGCCCCTCCGCCACGCCCGGGCTCCCCGGCGTGCCGCGCAGCAGCACGTCCCCCGCCCCCTCGGCGCCACCGAGCAGGCGCGGGTCGACCAGGGGCGTACCTTCTAGCTCGGCCCGCTTCGCCTTGCGCCGCGCCACGAGGGCGCGCAGCTCATCGGCCAGCGGCGGTGGCAGGGGCCACACGCCGTCGATCCGCTCCAGCTCGTTCCACCTGAGGTGGAAGACGTCCTCGGGGGCGTCGAGCACGCCGGCGCTCGCCAGGCGCCGGCCCAGCTCGAGCAACGTCCGGCGCAGGACGGGCAGGACCAGGGTGGCGTAGAAGCGCGTGTCCTCACGGATCTTGGGAAACCAGCGGGCCCCCGCCAGGAGCCGGAGGAACGGGGACCGCAGGGGCGGGAACCGCAGCAGGGGGTGGGCCAGCAGCTCGTCCCGCGCCGCCTCCCAGGCCGGCCGTTGGGCCTGCGGGCGCGGCTGGGCGCGGGCCAACCCCTGCAGCAGGCCCAGCACCACGTCTGGCGCGTCGTTCCAGGTCGGCTGCGAGACCTGCAGGGTGCCGCCCGTCTCGCGGTGGCCATACTCGTCCAGGAAGGCGCGCAGCTCTGCCAGGAAGGTGCGCCCCGCCGGCTGCGCCTCCAGGGCCGCCCAGAGGGCGCCGGGCTCGTGGCGGGCAAAGGTATCGGCTAGGGTGGGGTCGGACCGGATGTACGCCGCCAGCGCCTCCAGCGCGCGGACGCGCGCCTGGACCTCAGCCAGGAGCGGGTCGCTTCGCCAGCTGGATGGGTCGTAGCGCCGCGCCAGCCGCCACAGCCGCAGCGGGGCGAGCAGGACGCCCGGGGTGGGGCGGAACGGGAGCCCGCCTCTGAAGCGGACGATGACCCCGTCTTCCTCAACGAACAGCCGGTCGAAGCGAACCGCCAGGCCGAGCCGCCGGAACATGGGGCCAAGCAGGGCGGACGCGAAGTATTCGAAGCCCCAGGTGGTCGCCTCCAACGGGTACGGCCGCGCCGGCAGGAGCTCCACGAGCAGGGCGGCCACCAGCCGCACCAGCCGGGTCAGGCGCGGCACGCGCTCGGGCAGGGCGGTGATCGGTCGCGCCTGGAGGATGAACGCCTCACCCCTGGCCCAGGCCCATTCCACGTCCTGCGGGCGGCCGAAGTGGCGCTCGATGGCTGCTCCCAGGTCCGCCAGCCGGCGCAGCGCGTGGTCCGGCAGCGCCGGCTGCAACGTGGCCGTGGGCTCAGGCCAGACGTGCTCCGTGCCGCCCTCAGCGCGCGGCCGCACCACCACCTCGCGCCATCCGGCGCGGCGCTCGACGATGCTCCAGCCCCACCAGCGCCGGCGGAGCACGAAGTGGTCGGGCGTGACCAGGCCGGAAACGACCGCCTCGCCCAGGCCTGGGCTGGCGTCGATCACGATCTCGTCCCGCGCGCCGGTGACCGGGTTGGCGGTGAACAGCACGCCCGCCACCTCTGCATCCACCATCCGCTGCACCACCACGGCCAGCTTCACCGTCGTCTGGTCCAGCCCCAGGCGGGCGCGGTAGGCGATGGCGCGGTCGGTCCAGAGCGACGCCCAGCAGCGCCGGACGGCGTCCAGCAGCGCTTCCGGCCCCACCACGTTCAGGAAGGTGTCCTGCTGGCCGGCAAAGGCCGCCTCCGGCAGGTCCTCAGCAGTGGCGCTCGAGCGCACCGCCACCCGGCCGGCCCCGAGCCGCTAGTAGGCCTCCAGCACCGCCTGTTCGATCTCCGGCGGGATGGGCGCCGCCTCGAAGGCGGCGCGGAGCGCGGCTCCCTCGTCTTCGCGGCCAGGTGTTTGAGCGATCACCTGGTCCAGGCGGCGGTGCACCACGAAGCGATCGTAGGCCGCGGTGGTGACGACGAAGCCAGGCGGGACGGGGAGGCCGGCGCGGATCAGCTCGCCCAGGTTGGCGCCCTTGCCGCCAGCGAGCGCGAGGTCGTCGCGGCCGAGGGCGTGGAGCGGGGTGACGAATGGTGCCGGCATGGGGCCAGCCGTCGCTGCTTGCGCCGGGGTGGTGGAGGCGGCCGGCTGGGCCATAGCCGATTACCTCACTTTACTTTTGCCGTTCCGCTGCGACGGCACCTGCACCCAGCTCGTCCACGGCGGCTGGTACCGCCTCACGTTTGCTGGTCGCCGGCTGCCGCCTCGCCCACCTCGGCCAGGCCGGTCGCCAGCTGGCCAAGCATCGCCTGCGAGGCCGCCGGCTCCCCGCGCACGTGGCTCTTGCGTAGCGGAATTTCCTTCAGCCACAGCGCGGCTACCAGCGCCAGGAGCATCAGCCCGGTGCTGACGCGGAAGACGTCCGTGATCGCCGTCGCCAGGCTGGCGCGGATGGCCCCCATCAGCAGCTGAAAGAGCTGCTGTCCCTGCGGGCCCAGCGGGGCGAAGCCCTGCTGGATCGCCGCTGTCGCCTGCGGGGAGAGCAGCGCCTGTGGGCTCTGCAGCGCGGCCAAGCCATCGGCCGGGACGGCCTGGCGGACGGCCGCCGGCAGGCGCTCCTGGAGGGCCGCCTGGAAGCGGTTGGCCATCACCGTGCCCAGCAGGGCGATGCCGATGGTGCTGCCGATAGAGCGGAAGAACTGCAGGCTGGCCGTGACCTGCCCCAGCATCTCGAAGGGAAAGGCGTTCTGCACCACGATGGTGAACAGGCTCATGGTCACGCCGATCCCCAGGCCGGTGATGACCATGTTGCGGATCACCAGCCCCGGCGTCGCCGATGCGTCCATGCGGGAGAAGAGGAACATGCCGACCGCCGCCACGACGAAGCCCCCGATGGCCAGGAGCTTGTAGCGGCCGGTGCGCGACATGATCTGGCCGCCGGCGGCGCTGCTGATGATGAAGCCGAGCATCATCGGCGTCAGCACCGCGCCGGAGCTGGTGGCCGTCTGGCCCACCACCGCCTGCACGAACAGGGGCAGAAAGACGATGGCGCCGAACATGCCGGCCGCGACCAGGAACGTGGCGCAGACGGCGGTGGCAAAGATGCGGTTGCGGAACAGGCGGGGATCAATAATCGGCTCCGCGGCCCGCCGCTCGATGGTGACGAAGGCGGCGGTCATGGCCGCCGCCACGAGGAGCAGCCCGACGATCTGCGGCGAGCCCCAGGCGTACTGGGTGCCCGCCCAGGAGAAAGCCAGCAGCAGCGGGACGGCGGCGGCGACCAGGGTCGCCGCCCCCAGGTAATCGATCTGGTGCGCCCGCTGCCGGCTGTGCCCGGGCAGGGCCAGGCCGGCCATGGCGATGGCCACGGCGCCGACGGGCATGTTGACGTAGAAGGTCCAGCGCCAGCCCCAGTGGTCCGTGATCCACCCGCCGGTGGTCGGCCCGACGATGGATGCCAGGCCGAAGACCCCCATGAGCAGCCCCTGCCACTTGCCCCGTTCCGCCGGGGGAAAGATGTCGCCGATGATGGCCTGAGCGATCGGCATCATGGCCCCTGCCCCCAACCCCTGCACCGCACGGAAGACGATGAGCTGGGTCAGGGTCTGGCTGGTGCCGGAGATGGCCGATCCGAGCAGGAACAGGACCATGCCGCCGAGGAAAAAGGGCCGGCGGCCATAGACGTCCGAGAGCTTGCCGTAGATGGGCACCATCACCGTCGAGGCCAGGAGATAGGCGGTGAAGACCCAGGCGTAGTGCTCCAGCCCGTGCAGCTCGGCGATGACCCGCGGCATGGCGGTGCCGACGATGGTCTGGTCGACGGCGGCCAGCAGCATGCCCAGCATCACGCCGACCAGGATCAGCGCCAGACGGGCGGGGCTAGCGCTCGCTCGCAGGCCGGCCCCTAGCGCCGGCTGCCCGGGGCCGGCCCCGCGCGGCACCGGAAGCCCTGCGCCGGCCGTGGCCGCAGGGCCTGGGCTCAACCGAGCCGGCGGCTCACTCGCTGATCTCACATCCCTTCTCCTTATGCTGGTTCTTTTGACGGCTACTGCCGGCGACGCCGGGGGCGGAGAGCTCGCTCGTTCTCACACGTCTGGTTGTGTGGTTTAGGGTCAGCGCGCCCCGGCTCCGCCGTCAGGCCGTGGCGTCGGCGGTATCGCGGACGCCACGGCCACGAGCGCCCGCAGGCCGCGGGCCAGGGCGGCCAGGTCGTCGTCGTCGAGCTGCCCGAGCCAGGCGGCCAGCTGGCTCAGGCGGCCCAGGATGAGGTCATCGATCAGCTGCCGGCCCCGCGCGCTCAGCCGTACCAGCGTGCGGCGCCGGTCGGCGGGGTCCTCGCGTCGTTCCACCAGGCCGCGGCGCACCAGGGCGTCGACCAGCAGCGTGGCGTGAGGCTTGCCGATCCCGAGCCTGGCGCCCAGCTGCCCCACCGGCAGGCAGCCGGCGTCGGCGACAGCGACGAGTGCCTTCAGCTGCGCCATCGTCAGGTCCAGCTCGGTCCAGCGGGCGCCGGACGCCTCCCAGACCAGCTCGCGAAGCTGCCGCTGGTCGTGCACGATCTGCGCGATCAGGTCCGCCCGCTCAGGCACGTGCATCGGTTTCACTCTACTGTATTAGTTCACCGAATGTCAAACTATTTGCACCTTGAACACCAATTCGGCAGGTCGCTCCGGTACCCTGGCCGCGGGGCATAATCCTGAACCCAGGTCCCTGCAGGTCTGCAGGTCAAGGAGGTTGGCATGGCGAGCAAGAACAGTGAGATTGGCTTCGGCGTCTTTGGATACGGGTTCATGGCCACGGCGCACCTGGAGGCGTTGCAGGCCATCCCCGGGGTGCGGGCGGTGGCGGTCTGCGGGCCCCGGCTGGAACGCGCCCGTGAGGTGGCGCAACGGTTCGGCGCCCCGCTGGCCACGAGCGATCCGGACGAGCTGTTCGAGCATCCCAGTGTGGATGCGGTGATCGTGGATACGCCGGACGCCTTCCACTACGACCTGGTGATGGCCGCCGTGCGGCACAAGAAGCACGTCTTTTGCGAGAAGCCCCTGGCGCCCAATATCGTCCACGCCCGCGAGATGGCCGCCGCGGTGCAGGCCGCCGGGCTGCGGAGCATGATGGGCTTCGCTACCCGCTTCTCCCAGGTGATCCAGAACGTCAAGCGTCTGCTGGACGACGGCGCCGTCGGGCGGATCTTCCACGTGCACGCCCAGGCCTTCAACGCCGGCCTGCTGGCCGACCCGCCCCGCTGGTCGTGGCGCACCGATAAGGCGCGGTCGGGGACCGGCATCCTCGGCGACCTGGGCTCGCACCTCATCGACCTCAACCACTTTCTGATCGGCCAGACGGTGGAGGTCATGGCGTCGATGAAGACCTTCATCCCCGAGCTAGTGGACCCAGCGACCGGCGAACGGCACAGGCACGAGGTCGACGACGATACGGCCCTACTCCTGCGCTTCGAGAACGGGGCGCACGGCACGCTGGCGCTCTCCCGCCTCGGCAGCGTGCACATGGACTACCCCATTGGCCGGCGCCATTACCTCATCGACGGCAGCAAGGGAGGCATCCTCTGGGAGAATGGCGTGGCCACGCTGCATCCCTACAAGGGCCGGCCGCTGCGCATCGAAGGCGAGCCGCCGCTGTGGGAGGTGGACCACCACACCTTCATTACCGGCTGGGCGCGCCAGATCCTGGAGCCGTTCGTGCACGCCATCCGCACCGGGGCCGACCGGCCACCCACCATCCGCGACGGGCTGCGGGCCCAGGAGGTGATCGAGGCCGCCGTCCGCTCGGCGCAGAGCGGTCGCTGGGAGCAGGTGGCGCCGGTCTCCCCGTGATGGGCCGTGGCCGAGGTGCAACCAGACGCGGCCCTCGCCGTCCTGAAGGAGCTCTCAGCCTCACCCTCCCCCAGACGGAGAGGGAACATGGTGCCCTCACGCTAACCCGTCCCAGAGCGAGAGGGGACTGGAGGAGCCCTGACCCTGGCCCTCTCCCAAAGGGGGAGGGAACGGATCAAACGTCTGCCAGAGGGAGAGGGAAGGGATCGCTGGCGAGGAGCGGCAGCACCTGCTGCGCGAAGCGCGCGATCGACGCCTCCACGTCGGCAGGCGAGAGCCCCTGCCAGCGAGGCTGGATGTGCAGCGCGGTGAAGGGCGCGACCTGCCGCAGGCGCCGGATCTCCGCCGCCACGGTCTCCGGGCCGCCGGCCAGGAACTGCACCCGCCGGCAGGACTCGGCGAAGCCGGCCGGCGGCGGCAGGGCAGCGAACTGCGGGCGCGTCTCCCGCTGGCGCCGGACCAGGATGGCCACGGCCTCGGCGCAGGCCCGCTCCGCGTCCTCGTCGGTCGCCCCCACGAAGAGAGCGCGGCTGGCGGCGATGCGCACCGGCCCGCGGGCGCCGCTCTCGCTCCGGCCGGCCTGGTAGGCCCGGATCAGCTCCGCCATCTCGTCCTCCGTCCGCTCTCGGGAGAGCATCAGCCCGTAGCCGCGCTGCCCGGCCACGATGGCCTGGGGCGGGCTATTGGCCGCCACCCACAGCAGATCGCCGAGCGGCCGGATGGCGCGCGGCAGGACCGCAGGCGCGCGGACGTGGACGTAGCGCCCCGCTACGTCGATCGGCCCGCCGGACCAGGCCTGCTCCAGCACGTCCAGGTATTCGGCGAACCGAGCGTGGCGCGCCTCCGGCGTCTGCTCCGATGCCGTGACGCCGAAGGCGGCAAACTCGGGAGGCGTGCTCCCGCTCCCGATCCCGATCGACAGGCGGCCGCCGGTCAGCACGTCGGCCATTAGCAGGTCCTCCGCCAGCCGCAGCGGGTGGTGCAGCGCGACGCAGAGCACGGCGCTCCCGAGCCGGATGCGCCGGGTCCGGCCGGCCAGATGGAGCGCCAGCAGCAGCGGGTTCGGCGAGTGCCCGCGGTGGACGTGGAAGTGATGCTCGGCGAACCAGGCGGCGTGAAACCCGAGGCCATCGGCCAGGCGCACCTGCCGCTCCAGCTCGTCGTAGACCTCGCGGCTGGGCGTATGCGCCTCGCCTTCGACGTGATAGGTCAGGATCAGATCGGGCGTTGAGACAGGCACGCGTTATGATACGGGCCGCCATGAGTACGAGAGCGCAGCCACTGAAGATCCACGTCATCACCGACCTCGAAGGCGCGGCCATGGTCTTCCGCTTTGACCAGACGCGGTTGACCGAGGCTACCCCCGCCAAGCTGGAGGCGATGCGCCTGCTCACCGGCGAGGTGAACGCCTGCGTCGACGGCATCCTGGATGTGGACCCCGACGCCGACGTGGTGGTCTGGGATGGCCACGGCAGCGGCGGCATCGTCTATGAGTTCGTGCACGAGCGGGCGAGATTGCTGCCGCACCGCAACACGCCGGCGCCGTATGGCCTGGACGAGACGTTCGACGCGCTGTTCTTCGTCGGCCAGCACGCCATGGCCGGCACGCCGGCGGCGCCCCTGGCGCACACCTACTCCTCGCTGACGGTGGAGTATTACAAGCTGAATGGCCGGCCCATCGGCGAGTTCGGCATGCGGGCATACATGGCCGGCACTCTGTTCGGCGTCCCCACGGTCTTCCTCTCCGGCGACGACAAGGCGGTGGCGGAGGCCCAGGCCCTGGTCCCCGCGCTGGTGGGCGTCGCCACCAAGGAAGGGCTGGGGCTGGAGTCGGCCCTTTCGCTCGCGCCTGGCCGCGCGCGCCGGCTGATCCGTGAAGGCGCGGCCCGCGCCGCCGAGCTGGCCCGCGCCCGCCGCATCCCGCCGGTGAAGCTGGCGCCGCCCTACGAGTGGGAGATCCGCGTCAAGGAAGGGAAAGAAGAGGCGCTCTCGGGCTACCTCAAGCGCGATGGGGCGCGCCAGATCGACGAACGGACGGTGGTGATCACCACGTCCGATCCGCGGGCCGTCCTGCGCTGAGCCGGCGGAGGATGAAAGACGACGAACCGTCGTCTGGCTCCACCAGCCGTCCTTTGTCCTTCGTTCTCGATCACGCGTCCGGCTGGACGCCCAGCCACGCCAGGAGCGATTGCTGCACCTGCTCGTCGGTCTCGCGGGCCAGCGGTTGGCCCAGGTGATCCACGGAGCGGAGCCGGAGGACGCGGCGTGGCGCCATCTCTCGGGCCAGGTCGTCCAGCTCGTAGCCGTTGGGGCTATCGATACCGGCGACGACGCCGGGCACGAAGCCGCTGACGTGGTGCGCGTAGCGCTCGTGCTCGACCAGGGCGCGGTAGCTGGCCAGCGTCTCCACTGTGGCCACCGCTCCGACCCCTTCGTCGAGCGCCCCCAGGTGGAGCGCGAGCAGGCCGCCGGCCCCCCAGCCGATCACGGCCGCGCCCCGCGCCCCGTCCGCGTCCGGCCGCGAGCGCAGGTACTCCAGGGCGCAGGCGGCGTCGCGCAGGCGCATGCCTAGGAGCGGCTTGCCGGCGACGAAGGATTCGTAGGTCAGGAACGCCTCGGCGCCCATCACCGCCGCGTTGGGGCGCCCGGTGGGGCGTGGGGCCGTCTCGCCGATGCCCCGGACGTCGATCGCGGCCACCAGCCAGCCGGCGGGGAGCAGGCGCGCCAGCAGGCCGCGAAAGACCGGCCGTTCCTGCGCCCGCTCCACGCCGTCGCCGTCCAGCCAGAGCGCCACCCGCCGCCCTGCCGGACCCTCACGCCAGGTGTAGACCAGGCCGGGCACGGCCACGACGGGCTCAGGCCACAGCACGATCGTCTCCACGCGCCGCAGCCCCTCGTAACGGAAGAGCCTGGCCTCAGCCGGCCGTGCGGCGGGGCGAGTGGCCGGCGGCTCGTAGGCCGTGAGGGTGCGCGCGGCGTCAGAGACGGTGAGCGTCCGCGCTGGCGCTGGCGCGCTCAGGCGCCGGCGCAGCAGGTCGAAGGGGCTGGCCGAGCCGAGCAGCGCCACCTGGCCGTCTGGCGTGCATTGCAGGTCGGCGTCGGCCTCCACGGGGGTGTCCGGCTCGTCATCGCCGTCGTCCTCTCGGCCGAACCAGCGGTTGAGCCAGCGGTAGGTGGCGCGGCGCAGCGTGAGCGAGTAGCCGTGGGGGGCGTCGGCGACAGCGTGGGCGATCCGCTCCGGTACGCGCAGCGTCTCATGGAGCCCGCGAGAGCGTCGCCGCCGCTCGCGCGCTCTATGAGACGCTGC